>NZ_CP066356.1:6599094-6913642 GCF_023278185.1 Bradyrhizobium elkanii USDA 76
AACTCCCTGGCGGGCAAGGCGCCGGAGACGCCGCGGCTCGATGGCGCCTGCTACAACACGGTCGCTCCCGGCTACGCCTTCTCGCTGAAGGGCATCTATCGGCCCAAGGAAGATCAGTACGCCGAGGCCGAGGTCACCACGAGCCCGGTCGACGCGCCGCGCGAGGCGCGCCAGCAAGAAGCTGACCAAGCGTTCGGCTGGTTCAAGAGGATCACGGGAGAGGCCTTTGGCTAGCCTCACCCGCACAATGCTTCTCGCCGCCGGACTGTTCGCCGCCTGCTGGCCCGCAAACGCCGAGGAGCTACGGCCCTACACCGTCGCGGGCGATGCGATTCCAGCCTCGCTGACGGGAACCAAGGGCGATGTCGCGCGCGGCCGCGCGCTGATCGTCGAGCGTTCCTCCACTTGCATCCTCTGTCACAGCGGCCCATTTCCCGAGCAGGCGTTCCAGGGCGACCTTGCGCCAAACCTCGCCGGCAGCGGCAGCCGCTGGTCGGAGGGACAGTTGCGGCTCCGCCTGGTCGATGCGTCGCATCTCAATGCGGCGACGATCATGCCGTCCTACTATCGCGTCGACGGGCTCGCGCGGGTCGGCACCTCATGGCGCGGCAAGCCGATCCTGTCGGCGGAGCAGATCGAGGATATCGTGGCGTATCTGGTCACGCTAAGGAACTAGGACAAGCGATGGCGAATTCCGATAACACCACACGCCGCACATTCCTGACTCTCACTGGCGGCGCCGCCGCGCTGGTGATCGTGCACCCGGCCGACGCAACGCCGGCGATGCTGTCGGCCGCGATCCGCAATGTCGTCGGCGAGGCCAATGTGCATACCGGCAAGGTCAAGCTCGACATCCCGCCGCTGGTCGAGAACGGCAACACGGTGCCGATGACGGTCAGCGTCACGAGCCCGATGACGGCGGACGAGTATGTGAAGAGCATCCATGTCTTCAACGAGAAGAACCCGCAGCCGAACATCGGTAATTTCTATCTCGGACCGCGCGCTGGACGCGCCCAGGTGTCGACCCGCATCCGCCTCGCCGACAGCCAGAAGGTCACCGCCATCGCGCGGCTCTCCGACGACACGTTCTGGTCGGCCACCGCCGACGTCGTGGTGACGCTCGCCGCCTGCACCGAGGAGGCGATCTGATGCCCTCGGCCCTGATCAATGTTCCGGCCCAGGCCAAGCGCGGCAGTATCATCGAGATCAAGACGCTGATGTCGCATATCATGGAGACCGGCTATCGCCACACCGCTTCGGGCAATGTGGTGCCGCGCGACATCATCACGAGCTTCACTTGCCGTTTCAACGGCGAGGAGGTGTTCCGTGCCGATCTTTATCCTGCGATCGCGGCCAATCCGTTCATCACCTTCTTCACCACGGTGACCGAGAGCGGCAAGTTCGAATTCGAGTGGATCGGCGACAAGGGATTTTCGGAGACCGCGCAGGCTTCGATCACGGTCGAATGAGGATTGCGGTCTGCATCGCGCTGCTGACGGCGATGGCGGGCGCGGCCCTCGCGACCGAGATCCCGCTGGTCCAGCGCCGCTCGGGCTACAGTTTCATGAGCCCGGACAGCAAGGTGATGCAGGACGAGGACACCGCCAATCCCGGCATGCTGTCCGTGCTCGACGGCGAGGCGCTGTGGACGCGCAAGGCCGGCACCGCAAACATGGCCTGCGCCGACTGCCACAACGACGCGAGCGCCAGCATGAAGGGTGTCGCGGCGCACTATCCGGCCTTCGACAAGGCGCTGCAAAAGCCGGTCGACCTCGAGGGACGGATCAACCTCTGCCGGACCAACCACCAGCAGGCCTCGCCCTTCGCCTATGAAAGCCGCGAGCTGCTGGCGCTGACCGCCTATGTCGCACGGCAATCGCGCGGCATGCCGATTACGGCCGGCGACGATCCGGAGCTCGCGCCGTTCGTCGAGCATGGCCACGCGTTGTTCATGCAACGGCAGGGCCAGCTCAATCTCGGCTGCACCAACTGCCACGATGATAACTGGGACAAGAAGCTCGCGGGCAGCGCGATCACGCAAGGCCAGCCGACCGGCTATCCGCTGTACCGGCTGGAATGGCAGGCGCTCGGATCGCTGCAGCGGCGGCTGCGCGCGTGCATCACCGGCATCCGCGCGCAGGCTTATGATTATGGTTCGCCCGAGCTGGTCGAGCTCGAGCTCTATCTGATGACGCGGGCGCGCGGCATGCCGGTCGAGACGCCGGCGGTCAGGCCCTAGCGCCAACCCTCATGGTGAGGAGCGCGAAAGCGTCTCGAACCATGAGGCCCCAGTCGGGCCTCGCCCTTCGAGACGCTTGCTGCGCAAGCTCCTCAGGGTGAGGAGACGGAGTTACTGCGTAGCGGTCAGCGCTCGGCGAACGCCTTCTCGACCACGAACTGCGCGGGCTCGCCGTGATTGCCTTCGACGAAGCCGCGGCCGTTCAGCAGCGTGCGGGTATCGGCGACCAGCGCGGGCGAGCCGCAGATCATGACGCGGTCATGCGCGGCATCGAGCGCCGGCAGGCCGATGTCGGTGAACAGCTTGCCCGAGGTGATGAGGTCGGTGATGCGGCCGCGGTTGCGGAACGGATCGCGCGTCACGGTCGGGTAGTAGATCAGCTGGTCGCGCACCAATTCGCCGATCAGTTCGTCCTGCGGCAGCTTCTCGGTGATCATCTCGCCATAGGCGAGTTCCTTGACGCGGCGGCAGCCGTGCAGCAGCACGACCTTCTCGAAGCGGTCGTAGGTCTCGGGATCCTTGATCACGCTGAGGAACGGCGCGAGGCCGGTGCCGGTGCCGACCAGATAGAGGTTGCGGCCGTCCTCGAGGTTGTCGATGACGAGCGTGCCGGTCGCCTTGCGGCTGACGATGATCTCGTCGCCTTCCTTGAGGTGCTGGAGGCGCGAGGTCAGCGGGCCGTCCGGAACCTTGATCGAGAAGAACTCCAGCGTGTCCTCGTAATTCGCGCTGGCGACGCTGTAGGCCCGCAGCAGCGGCTTCTCGCCGACCTTGAGCCCGATCATGGTGAACTCGCCGTTGCGGAAGCGGAACGACGGATTGCGCGTGGTTTTGAAGGAGAACAGCGTGTCGGTCCAGTGGTGAACGCTGAGGACGCTTTCCTGGTTGAAATTGCTCATCGTCAGTTTCCTTGACGCGCGGGCCGGATTGGCGGCAAACTCATTTGTACACGATCGTTCGTATACAAATGAATAATCCAGCTTGATCCGGCCGTCAAGCCACGGGCACAATGGCCGGCGAAGGCATTGAACCAAAAGGAAAAACCATGGCGCACGATGCACCCCAGGCGACCGGTCCGAGCAAGCTGGTGATCCGCAATATCGGGCTGTTGCTGTCGGGAGCCCTGGAAAAGCCGATCCTGGATGCCGACACCATCGTCGCCGAGAACGGCAAGATCACCGCGATCGGCCGCCTCAAGGACGTCGACACCGAAGGCGCCACCACCATCGTCGATGCCAATGGCACCACGGTCGCGCCCGGCCTGATCGATAGCCACGTTCACCCGGTGGCCGGCGACTGGACGCCGCGGCAGAACCAGATCAACTGGATCGACAGCTATCTGCATGGCGGCGTCACCACCATGATCTCCGCCGGCGAGGTGCACATGCCCGGGCGTCCGCGCGACGTCGTCGGGTTGAAGGCGATGGCGATCTTCGCGCAACGCGCGTTCTGGACGCTGCGTCCGGGCGGCGTGAAGGTGCATGCCGGTGCGCCCGTGATCGAATGCGAGATGGTGGAGGACGATTTCAAGGAAATGGCCGCCGCCGGCGTCAAGCTGCTTGGCGAGGTCGGGCTCGGCGGCGTCAAGGATGGACCGACCGCGCGCAAGATGGTCGGCTGGGCGCGCAAATACGGCATTCAAAGCACGATCCACACCGGCGGCCCGTCGATCCCGGGCTCCGGCCTGATCGACAAGGACGTGGTGCTGGAAGCCGACACCGACGTCGTTGGCCACATCAATGGCGGCCACACCGCCCTGCCCGACGACCAGATCCGCTGCATCTGCGAGGGCTGCAAGCGCGGGCTCGAGCTGGTGCATAACGGCAACGAGCGCTCGGCGCTGTTCACGCTGCGCACCGCGCGCGAGATGGGCGATCTGCACCGCGTCATCCTCGGCACCGACGCACCCGCCGGCTCCGGCGTGCAGCCACTCGGCATCTTGCGGATGGTCTCGCTGTTGTCCTCGCTCGGCGAGCTCCCGGCCGAGCTGGCGTTCTGCCTTGCGACCGGCAACACCGCGCGGATGCGCGAGCTCGATTGCGGCCTGATCGAGGTCGGCCGCTCGGCCGATTTCGTGCTGATGGACAAGGCGCAGCATTCGCCGGGCAAGAACATCCTGGAGAGCGTCCGGCTCGGCGATCTCCCGGGCATCGGCATGACCATCATCGACGGTATCGTCCGCACCCAGCGCAGCCGCAACACGCCGCCCGCGGGCAAGGTGCCGGAGGTGGTGGCGAAGTGAGGTGCACCAAAGCCGTTGCGCGGGGGTGACGGGGTGAACAGCGGTGCAACATATCCGGTGTCGTCCCGGCGCAGGCCGGGACCCATGACCACAGGGTCAGATTGTTGAGAACGGCTGTGGCTCCAGCGCTGCATAACAATCCCCTTCGGTGATTTTGGGTCCCGGCCTGCGCCGGGACGACACTGAGGGTTTGGTGCCACTCGTGAGTCATACATTCACTTGCTCCCAGGGTGATAGTGCTGGATCGGTTGCTCAACCCCTTGAGTGGGCTGCCAGATCGCGCGCAGGCGGCGCGCGGCTTTGCCGCGCCGCCTGCGTAACCGAACCTTGTTTTCACCTGTCGCCATTGCGGTGTATCCTGAGCGCAAGCGAACCTTAGCCGGCGGCACTCGCAAGAGGCATTTTTCGATCCGGAATAGTTCTTGCTGCTGCGTGCCGCCATGCCGTGTTGATCTGCACCAGGCAATCAGGAGGCAGCCGATGACGATGAGGCCAGATCCTACGTTCCACGCGTCGCCGAAGCTCGCGATGGAAGCGCCGGCCGAAAGCTTTGCCTACACCGTGCTGCTCAGTCCGGATTTTTCAAAGCCGGACGCACTCGCGGTGATCGACGTCAAGCCCGGCTCGCCGACCTACAGCAAGATCGTCCATACGTTGACGATGCCCAACAAGGGCGACGAGTTCCACCATTTCGGCTGGAACGCCTGCTCGTCGGCGCTGTCGCCGCTGGCCGGACACGCCTTCCTCGAGCGTCGCTATCTCATCATCCCCGGCATGCGATCGTCCCGGATCTATATCGTCGACACCAAGCCGGACCCGACGCAAGCGAAGATCCACAAGATCATCGAGCCCGAGGAGATCTTCAAGAAGACCGGCTACTCGCGACCGCACACCATCCACTGCGGGCCGGACGGCATCTATGTCAGCACGCTCGGCGGGAGCGGCAAGGACGGCACCGACGGGCCGCCCGGCATCTTCATCATGGACTGCGAGACATTCGAGGTGCTCGGCCGGTGGGAGATCGATCGTGGCCCGCAGACCAAGCATTATGATTTCTGGTGGAACCTGCCGCGCGACTACATGGTGAGCAGCGAGTGGGCCTTGCCGCCGCAGTTCGAGAACGGCATCGTGCCGGAAGACCTGCTGTCGAACAAATACGGCCATCGGCTGCATTTCTGGGACCTGCGCGCCCGACGCAATGTCCAGACCATCGACCTCGGCGCCAATCATCAAATGGCGCTGGAGGTGCGTCCGGCGCACGATCCGGTTCGCGAACACGGCTTCGTTGGCGTCGTGGTCGATACCACGAACCTCGAGGGTTCGATCTGGACCTGGTGGCGCGAGGGCGGCAAGTTTCACATCGAGAAGACGGTGACGATCCCACCCGAGCCTGCATCGAAAGACCAGCTGCCGCCGCTGCTGCAGGGCTTCGGCGCCGTACCTCCGCTGGTGACCGACATCGACTTGTCGATGGATGACAAGTTTCTCTACGTCGCCTGCTGGGGCACCGGCGAGATGCGCCAATACGACGTCAGCGATCCGCGCAAGCCGAAGCTCGCCGGATCGGTCCGCATCGGCGGCATCGTTCATCGCGCGCCACACCCGAACGGACAGGCTTTTGCCGGCGGGCCGCAGATGGTCGAGATCAGCCGCGACGGCAAGCGGGTCTACTGGACCAATTCGCTCTACTCGACCTGGGACAACCAGTTCTATCCGCAAGGCATTCCCGGCGCCGAGGTGATGGCGAATGCAAGCCCGGGCGGCGGCCTCGAACTGGCGAAGGATTATTGGGTCAGCTTCCCCGACGGTTACCGGGCGCACCAGATCCGGCTCGATGGCGGTGACTGCTCCACCGACTCCTTCTGCTATCCGTCGGTCTAGAGCGGTTTCGAGCGAAGTGGGTACCGGTTCGCGTGAAGAAGACGCGTCAAAACAAGAATCCAGAGCCCGTTCCGATTCGATCGGAACGGAAAAGGCCCTGACATGAGCCCGGCCGACTGGACTCCGGCCTGGCTCTGGCTGGCGGTGATTGCGAGCGGCCTCTACCACGGGATCAACCCGGGCATGGGCTGGCCGCTCGCCGTTTCTGCGGGATTGATGCAGCGGAGTTCGCGCGCGCTGCTCGCCGCGCTTGGCCCGCTGGCGATCGGTCATTTGCTGGCGATGCTGCTGGTGATCCTTCCCTTCGCGCTGCTGATCACGCTGGTCGAATGGCAGCGCACGATCCGGATCGGCGCCAGCCTGCTCGTCATCTTGTTCGGTGTCTATCGACTGATCGACCGGCGCCATCCGCGGGCCCTGGCGCGGATACCGCCGACGCAACTCGCTTTGTGGTCCTTTGCGGTCGCGATCGCCCATGGCGCGGCGCTGATGCTGGTGCCGATCTATCTCGGGCTGTGCCGCGAGGCTGAAGCGGACCAAGGCCATGCGGCTGCCAACAGCCTGATCGATACCAGCCTCACGATGGCCGTGCTGGTCTCGATGGTCCATGCCGGCGCGATGATCGCCGCCGGCGGATGCCTGGCGTGGCTGGTCTACCGCTATCTCGGCCTCAAATTCGTATCGCGGAGCTGGTTCAACCTGGACACGGTTTGGGCCCTCAGCCTGGTGCTGGTCGGCGCCGTCGCGCTGGTGCTTGGCCTGGAATCGTAGTGCGGACGCGATGCCCGCCGACGAGCGCGGGACATGACCCGTCCCCTCCCCCGCACGACAGCTTCGCCGTTGTCGCTGAACGGCCCGCGGCGGACAGCCGGGCCGTCGCCCCTTCGAGACGCCGCGCTCCGCGCGGCTCCTCAGGGGTGACGGCGATAGATTGTGTCAGCGAAGCTTGCCGAGCAGCGCGATCAGCGTCTCGCGCTCCTTGGCGTCCAGCGGCGCCAGCGTCTCCCTGGAGATCACCAGCGCGTTGGGCGCGGCCTTGTCGGCCATCTGCTGGCCGGCGCGCGTCAGGCTCACCAGCAGGCGGCGGCCGTCGTCGGGATCCGGCGCGGTCTCGGTCAGGCCGCGCGCGGTCAGGCGATCGATCACGCCCTTGATGGTCGCAACGTCCATCGAGGTCAGCCGCCCGAGCTGGTTCTGCGAGCAGGCGCCGACCTCCGACAGCTTCGACAGCGCCGCCCACTGCGTCGGCGTCAGATTGATGCCGATCTCGCGGGCGAAGATCACGGCGTGACGCTGCGACACCTGGCGCAGGATGAAGCCGATCTGCTCGTCCAGCACGTATCCCGGCTTGGTCGCCTTGACACTTCGCTTCTGCGCAGCACTCCTCGCCATCGTCCACCCCGCCCTTTACAGCGACAGATGCGCGTCGCGGATATCCGGACGCGCATCGAGTTCCGCCATGGTGCCGCCAAAACAGATCCGGCCGCGCTCGATGATGTAGGCGCGATCCGAGATCAGCCGGGCGAAATGCAGATTCTGCTCGGAGACGACGATGCTGACGCCCTCTTTCTTCATCGCCAGGATCGCATCGACCATCTGCTCGACGATTTTCGGCGACAGCCCCTCCGAGGGCTCGTCGAGCAGCACCAGCGACGGATTGCCCATCAGCGTGCGCGCGATCGTCAGCATCTGCTGCTCGCCGCCGCTCATGCGCCCGCCGGGCCGGCCGCGCATCTCGCCGAGGTTCGGGAACAGCTTGAACAGTTTTTCGCGGTCCCATTGCGGCGCGCCCGGCCGCTTCGGCTGGCGGCCGACCTCGAGATTCTCCTCGACCGTCAGATCCGTGAAGATGCGCCGTTCCTCCGGCACATAGCCGAGACCGCCGCGCACGATCGCATGCGTCGGCAAATCGGAGACGTCCCGGCCTTCGAACATCACGCGGCCGGAGCGGTTCTCGACCAGGCCGACGATGGAGCGGAACGTGGTCGATTTGCCGGCGCCGTTGCGCCCGAGCAGTGCCACCACCTCGCCCTCGCCGACCTCGAGCGCGATGTCGAACAGGATATGCGCCGGGCCGTAGAAGCTGTTGAGATCCTTTACCGTCAGCTTCATGCCGATGCTCCCTCGCGGTGCCGGGCGTCATAGACGAGGCCTTCGCCGAGATAGATCGCGCGCACCTGGGCGTTGCCGCGGACCTCTTCGGGCGAACCTTCGGCGATCAGGCTACCGCGGTTCAGCACCAGGATGCGGTCGGCATGCTCGAACACCACGTCCATGTCGTGCTCGGTGAACAGCACGCCGATCGACTGCTCGCGCGCGATCCGCGCCGTCAGCCGCATCAGCTCGACGCGCTCGCGCGGCGCCATGCCGGCGGTCGGCTCGTCCATCAAGAGCAATTTTGGCTGGTTGGCGAGCGCGATCGCGAGCTCGAGCCGCTTGACGTCGCCATAGGCGAGCTCGCCGCACGGCCGCTCCGCATAAGCGCCCATGCCGACCAGATCGAGCAGCCGTCCGGCCTCGTCGCGGGCGTGCCGCGCGGTCGAGGCCCACAGGTTGAACAATTGCCCGCCATGCGAGACCAGCGCGACCTGCACGTTTTCGCGCACCGTCATGGTGGGAAATGTCGCCGCGATCTGGAAGGTGCGGCCGACGCCCATGCGCCAGATCACGCGCGGCTTCTTGCCGGTGGTCTCCGCGCCCAGCACGCGGATGCGGCCGCTGTCGGGAATGTTCTGGCCGTTGAGCATGTCGAAGCAGGTGCTTTTTCCCGCGCCGTTCGGCCCGATCAGCGCCAGAATCTCGCCGGCGCGCAGCTCGAAGGAGACGCCGCGCACGGCATGCACGCCGCCATAGGATTTGGTCAGCCCCTCGACCGACAGCAATGTGGGAACCATGCTCATTCGGCGCTCTCGATGCGGGAGGTCAGCAAGGGCGATACCGACGACGAGGACTTGCGCCGGCGATGCATGAAGGCTTCCAGCGTGCCGACAATGCCCTTCGGGAATGCGACCACGATCAGCACGACGAAGCCGCCGAGCACGAGTTTTGACCAATCGGTCTGGCTGACCAGCCAGATGTTGAGCGCCTTGTAGACGATGGCGCCGACCACCGCGCCCGACACCGTCTCGACGCCGCCGAGCAACACCATGACCAGCGCATCGACCGACAGCGAAATGCCCATATTGTCGGGAAACACACTGCCCTTGAGATAGGCGAACAGCGCGCCGGCAAGGCCGGCGACCGTGCCCGCGATCACGAAGGCGGTCCACTGGATGCGCTTGCCGTCGATGCCGATGGCTTCGCTGCGCAGCGGCGAATCGCGCGTCGCGCGCAGCGCGAAGCCGAACGGCGAGAACACGATGATGCGGAGGATCACGACCGCGAGCGCGGCGATGCCGAGCGACAGCCAGTAGAAATGCGACGGGCTCGCCGCCCACTTTTCCGGCCAGACGCCGAGGATGCCGTTGTCGCCGCCGGTGACCGACACCCATTGGAACGCGATCGACCAGACGATCTGGGCAAAGGCCAGGGTCAGCATCGCGAAATAGACCCCGGAGAGCTGCACGGCGAAGAAGCCGAATACGGCGGCGCCGGCGAGCCCGAGCAGCGGCCCGAGCAGCAGGCAGGCGATCATCGGCAAGCCGGCCATCTTGGCGAGCAGCGCCACGCCATAGGCGCCGAGGCCGAAATAGGCGGCGTGGCCGAACGAGGCGAGCCCGCCGACCGACATCAGGAAGTGCAGGCTGACCGCGAAGATCACGAAGATCGCGATTTCCGAGCCCACCGTGAGCACGTAATTGCCGGCGACGAAAGGCAGCGCGGCGGCGAAGACGAGCACGGCGATCGCGGCGAACCGCTCGTTCATCGTCAGCGGCCGCCACGGATTGACGGTGAGACCAGGCGTGCGCCGTGCCGGCGCCTCCGGCTTGCCGAACAGCCCCCACGGCCGGACGATCAGCACCACCGCCATCACCAGGAACACCAGGATGATGGAGATTTTCGGGAAGATCAGGATGCCGAAGGCGTTGAGCTCCGACACCAGCACCGCCGCGACGAACGCACCGATGATGCTGCCGAGGCCGCCGATCACGACCACGACGAAGACCTCGACGATGACGCGCAAATCCATCGCGTGGTTGACCGCATCGCGCGGAATCTGCAGCGCGCCGCCGAGCGCGGCGAGGAAGACGCCGAGCGCGAACACGCTGGTGAACAGCCATTTCTGATTGACGCCGAGCGCCGCGACCATGTCGCGGTCCTGCGTCGCCGCGCGCACCAGCACGCCCCAGCGGGTACGCTGGAACAGCAGCCAGAGCACGCCGAGCACGACCGGCCCGAGCACGATCAGGAACAGGTCGTAGCTTGGAATATTCTGGCCAAAGAAATCGATCGCGCCCTTGAAGCCCGGCGCGCGGCGGCCGACCAGATCGTCCGGCCCCCAGATCAGCACCACGAGGTCCTCGACCATCAGCGTCAGGCCGAAGGTGGCGAGCAATTGGAACAGCTCCGGCGAGTGATAGATCCGGCGCAGCAGCACCATCTCAACCAGCACGCCGATCGCGGCAACCGCCAGCGCGGCAACGACGATGCCGCCCCAGAAGCCGAGCGCCCCGGAAAAGCGCTCGGTGAGCGTGAAGGCGACATAGGCGCCGAGCATGTAGAACGCGCCATGCGCGAAATTCACGATCCGCGTCACGCCGAAGATGATCGACAGACCTGAAGCGACCAGGAACAGCGACGCCGCGCTGGCAAGACCGGTCAGGAACTGGACGACATAGAAAGCCATGGGCGGTCCGCTTCAACGTGAACTTGCAACAGGGCCTCATCCTTCGAGACGGCGCTCCGCGCCTCCTCAGGATGAGGAGCGAGACCCTCATGGTGAGGAGCGCGGCAACGCCGCGCGTCTCGAACCACGAGGCCCCGCTATATTCGCAACCTCAATCCTTCGGCCGCAGCTTCTCGATCTCGGCATCGCTGGGCAGATAGTCCGAGCCCTTGCGATAGGCGGTGTCGACCATGATGCCCTTGCCGTCCTTCAGCGCGGTCTTGCCGGTGAAGGCGCCGAGCGTCGACTGGTGATCGATCTTGCGGAAGGTGATCTCGCCGAACGGCGACGGCATCGAGATGCCCTCCGCCGCCGCGATCAGCTTCTCCGGATCGCTCGAGCCGGCCTTGGCGAGGATCGCCGCCGCCGCCTTGATGGTCTGGTAGCCGACGATCGAGCCGAGCCGCGGATAGTCGTTGTACTTGCCCTGGTAGGCCTTCAGGAACGCGTCATGCTCAGGCGTCTTGATCGCGTACCAGGGATAGCCGGTGACGATCCAGCCCTCCGGCGTCTCGTCCTTGAGCGGATCGAGATATTCCGGCTCGCCGGTCAGGAAGCTCACCACCGTGCGGCCCTTGAACAGGCCGCGGGTGTTGCCTTCGCGCACGAGCTTGACGAGGTCGGCGCCGAAGGTGACGTTGAGGATCGCTTCCGGGTTCGCCGCGGCAACCGCCTGCACCACCGGGCCGGCGTCGATCTTGCCCTGCGGCGGCCATTGCTCGTCGACCCACTGGATGTCCGGCCGCTTTGCCGACATCAGCTTCTTGAACACCGCGACCGCCGACTGGCCGTATTCATAGTTCGGCGCGATCGTCGCCCAGCGCTTTGCGGGCAGTTTCGCGGCTTCTTCCACCAGCATCGCGGCCTGCATGTAGTTCGACGGCCGCAGGCGGAACGTGTAGCGATTGCCCTTCGACCACGTGATCGCATCGGTCAAAGGTTCGGCCGCAAGGAAGAACACCTTCTTCTGATTGGCGAAGTCGGAGACGGCAAGGCCGATATTGGAGAGGAACGTGCCCGTGAGCATCGCGACGTTCTCGCTCGACACCAGCTCGTTCGCCGCGGTCTGCGCATCCGCCGGCTTGCCGCCATCGTCCTTGGAAACGACCACGAGCTTCTTGCCGTTGATGCCGCCCGCCGCGTTGATCTCTTCCACCGCGAGCTGCCAGCCCTTGCGATAGGGCTCGGTGAACGCCGGCAGCAGCGAGTAACTGTTGATCTCGCCGATCTTGATTTCGCTCTGCGCCAAGGCCTGCGTCGTCATGGCACTCGTTGCCATGGTCGCGACCGCGATCGCCAATCCCGCCCCTACGAAATAACCACGCATCCCGTCCTCCAGTTTTTCTTCAAAGAGATTATCGCAATCCGTCTTCACCCTTGATCTCGCCGACCGTCAGCCCGCCGACGCGCGGCAGCGGCCGTCCACTGTCGGTTACCGCGACCGCGACCATGATCTCGTTGGCCCGCGGCGCGTCGTTGATCTGCACTTCCATGCCGTCGAAATGGCTGCGCACGAAAGCCGCGTCCTTGTGCCCGAGCGGAATATCCAGCGTGGTGCCGGGGCCCGAGCGCTTCTTCGACGACGGGATCAGCGCCGCGCCCTTCGACAGCACCTTGCGCACCGGCGCGCCCATCTTCGGATGCAGGATCGCCGCCGCATGCTCCAGCTCGCCATTCTCGCCGACCGCGGCGGCCTTGCCGTAGCTGTGCGCCTTGGCACCGTCGATGCCGAGCGCGGCGACGGCCCGCTTGGACAGCAATTCGCCGAGTTCCTCTCCGATCGCGATCAGCGGCGACAGATCCTCGACATAGCGACCGGCAAAGGGGTTCTCGATCACGGCGATCGCGGCGGCGCGCCGGGTCGGCGGTGCAATGGTCTTGCCCATCTCCAGATGGGTCTCCTCGACCACGGTGACGATCTTGCGAATGACGGCGCTCATCTTGCCTCGCTCCCGGTCATGCCCGCAGCATGTGTTCTGTCGTTTGTCCCTGCAACGCGTGGGACGCCGACGCGCCTATCCCAGTTGCACCGACAATTCGCGTTTCGCCCAGTAGACGCAATGCCGCGCCCTCGATCAATCCCGGCATCAGGAGGTCGCGCGCCCGCGCCGACCCCGCTTCGAGCGCCTGCTCGATCTCATGTTCCGCCAGCGGCCCGACATCGCGCGTCACCAGCCGTGCGCCGAGATCGCTGTCCGGCTGCAGCTCGCTCGCCGGAACACGCAGGATCGCGGGATGGTCGGGCAAATCGACCGCATTGGCGATCACGGTCGCGGCGGCATCCGCCTGCGACGCCGTCCGCGCCAACACGGTGACGGCATCGGCAATGCCGAGCGAGAAGCTGCGGCCATGGCGGCCGCTGGTCGCGATGCCGCGGACCGGCATGTCGGCATCGACGGTCATGGCGCGCATCACGCCATGGCGGTCCGGCCGATCCATCAGGCCGACCGTGAACTGTTCGCCGTCGCTAAGATGCAGGGCAATGTCACCACCATTGTTGACATAGGCGCGGTCGAGCGGCGCGGCCTCAAGCATCGCGCCCAAAATTTCCTCGGCGACCGAGCCCGCGACCGCTGCCATCGGCGTGATGAAGCAATCGGCGGCAAACGGCGCGACCGCCGCATGCATGCGCCGCGCGACCACGCCTTTCAGCGCGCAGCGCTCTGGATCGGCCGCAGTGCGCAGCTCGGCAAGTTCCGCGCAGAGCTCATCGAGCAATCCGGTGAAGCGTTCCGCCGCCGCCTGATAGGCGGCGCTCACGTCCTCGTCCCTGCCCTTGGCCTCGATGACCAGATCGATGGGACCGTCCTGCAAATGCAGCCGCTTGCCGTCAGGAAGAAGCGCGATTTGCGGGAGCCTCGAGCCCTTTCCGTTCCGATGGAATCGGAACGGGGCTCCAGATTCTTGTTTTGACGCGTTTTCTTTGCGCGAACCGGTATCCACTTCGCTGGAAAACGCTCTGATCATGCGCGCCGCCCGGGAAGAAATGGCATCGGCCGGACCTCTGCGCTGTCGCGCAGCGATGACAGCGGCCGGACGTAGTCCATGTGGCCGCCGAGCGCCGCATAGTCCGACAGCCGCATCGTGAACTCGATCGGCGCCACCAGCGCAGGCGTCGGCACATAGCCGAACGCGCCGGCCGGCATCTGCGTAACATCGACCATGAAGGTGATGCCGCCACCGGGCCAGACATAGACCGGCGCGCCGCCGCTGGTCACCCGCGTCAGTGCGTCCTTCACCGAGCGCGTCAGCCGCACCGGATTGTCGGTGACGCCGGCGCGCAGCGATCCGCCCGCGCCGCCCATGAACAGCACGGTGCACAGCGCCGGCTCGCAATTCTCCTGGATGCGCTCGACCGAGAACTTGAGGTCCGCGGGCATCTCGGTCTCGACCGGCTTCAACGCCTGATCCAGCACGTAATAGGAAGCATGTTCGCCGGTGGTCGAGACCATCAGCATGGTGAGCCCGGGCCGCGCCTCCTTCGCATTGAAGGGACCGAGGATCGACAGCGGATCGGAGATGTTGGTGCCGCCCCACCCGGTGCCAGGATCGGCGACCTGGAAATAGCGGCCCGGCGTCGAGCGCCGCCCCTTCATCTTGATGCCGGTGTCGGCGATATCGAGCAGCTTGCCGGCCTGGTGTTCGCTGAGCACGCCGGTGATGTGGTCGTCGACCACCACCACCTCATCGACCTTACCGTGCCACTGCTTGGCGAACATGCCTATCGTCGCCGAGCCGCAGCCGACCCGCATCCGCTCTTCCGCCACGCCATTGACGATCGGCGGCTTGCCCGCCTGCACCACCACGGTGGCGCCACCGTCGATGGTCAGCTCCACCGCCTTGCAGTTGGAGAGACCCATCAGCGTGTCGCAGGTGACGCGGCCTTCCTTCTTGGAGCCGCCGGTCAGATGATGCACGCCGCCGAGCGAGAGCATCTGCGAACCGTATTCGCTGGTCGTGACATGGCCGACAGCCTCGCCATCCGCGCGCACGGTCGCGGTTTCCGGGCCGAGATAGCGGTCGGTGTCGATCTTCACCTTGACGCCGCAATACGAGAAAATGCCTTCGGTCACCACGGTGACCATGTCGACGCCGTCGACTTCCGACGACACGATGAAGGGCGCGGGCTTGTAGTCCGGATAGGTGGTTCCGGCGCCGATCGCCGTGACGAACAGTTCGGGCTGGCGGACGATCTTGCCGTCCCAGTCGCCGCTCACCTGGAACGGAACCAGCTTGCCGCCATGCGACACGGTGCGCTCCAGCACGACATGCGGATCGACGCGCACCAGCGTGCCGTCATGATTGGCATAGCGGTCGCAGGCGCCGGCCGCACCCGGCTTGATGTAGCACATCACCGGACAGGCATCGCAGCGGATCTTGTCGCCGGCGGCGACGGTCATTGTGTCAGCCATCGTGACCAAGCCTGGACTTGTGGCGGCGGTCGATCATACTGCCCTTCCGCCTCCCATGCATATCGTTCGTATACGAATGATCCTGCGCGCAGGTCTCAAGCCTGTCAAGCGGGCTTTGCGATCAAACCCTGCCATTCGCTTGCGCACCCTGTTCATAAAGCGGGCACGCGCTGCAGCGCGGCATGCCGCCGCTTGCACGTTTGTATACAAACGTTATCCTCGCCGGCGATCTGACGCTGACGTTGCAGCGCAAACATCAAGGGAGAACCGGGGCAATGCGCCTGACCGTGAACGGCAGGAATCATGATGTCGACGCTGCTCCCGACACCGCATTGCTTTACGTGCTGCGCAACGACCTCGAATTGAACGGACCGAAATATGGCTGCGGGCTCGGCGAGTGCGGCGCCTGCGCGGTGCTGATCGACGGCGTCGCCGCGCGCGCCTGCGTAATTCCGATCGAGGGCTGCGCCGGCCGCAACATCGTCACGCTCGAAGGCCTCGGCAGCCGCGAGCATCCCGATCCGGTGCAGGATGCCTTCATCCGCGAACAGGCCGCGCAGTGCGGCTATTGCCTCAACGGCATGATTATCACCACCAAGGCCTTGCTGACGCGCAATCCAAATCCGTCCGAGCATGAGGTGATGGAAGCGCTGCGCTACAATCTCTGCCGTTGCGGCGCCCATATCGAGATCATCCGCGCGGCGATGCGCGCGGCCGGCCACGCGCTCGAGGCGCGCGATTGATGGTCGACGCACGGGCTCCCGAGCAACGCCAGCGCGGCTCGCTGTCGGTCGTCCGCCCTGCGGTGCTCGGCGCGGAAGGCGCGTTGGAGACCTTCATCACCATCACCGCCGACGGCACGGTCAACGCCTATAACGGCCATGTCGATCTCGGCACCGGCATCCGCACCGCGCTCGCACAGATCGTTGCCGAAGAGCTCGACGTCTCCTTTGCCCGCATCGTCGTGATCCTCGGCGACACCGCCGTGGTGCCGAACCAGGGCCCGACCATCGCGAGCGAGACCATCCAGATCACGGCCGTTCCGCTGCGCAAGGCCGCCGCCCAAGCGCGACACTTCTTGCTCGCACGCGCGGCCGAGCGGCTTGAGCTGCCGGCGAGTAGCCTCAAGATCGAGGACGGCCTGATCCGCGGCCACGACAACCGCAGCATCACCTATGGCGAACTGATCGCGGACGAGATCATCCGGCTCGATCTTGCCGATGAGGTTCCGGTCAAGGCCGTGAGTGCCTATTCCGTGGTCGGCAAGTCCGTGCCGCGCGTCGACGTGCCGGCGAAGGCGACCGGCGAGCTCGTCTATGTCCACGATGTGCGCGTGCCCGGCATGCTGCATGGCCGGGTGGTCCGCCCGCCTTACGCCGGCGTCGATGCCGGCCCGTTCGTCGGCACCAGCCTGATCGCGGTCGATGAAGCCTCGGTGCGCGATATCCCCGGCCTCGTTGCGGTGGTGCGGATCGGCGATTTCGTCGGCGTCGTCGCCGAGCGCGAGGAGAATGCGATCAAGGCTGCCGCGCAGCTCGCGGTGAGCTGGAAGCCGGGACCGGCACTGACCGATCTTGCCGACATCGAGAAGGCGCTGCGTGCCAATCCCGCGACGCCGCGCCAGCTGATCGACAAGGGCGACGTCGACGCCGCGCTCAAGGCGGCCGCCAAGCCGATGCAGCGGACCTATCTCTGGCCGTACCAGATGCACGGGTCGATCGGCCCGTCCTGCGCGGTCGCCGATTACAGCGAGGGCGCGATCCGGGTCTGGTCCGGCACGCAGAACCCGCACATCCTGCGCGGCGACCTCGCGCTGCTGATCCAGCGGCCCGAGTCCGAGATCGACGTGATCCGGATGGAGGCGGCCGGCTGCTACGGCCGCAACTGCGCCGACGATGTCTCCGCCGATGCGCTGCTGCTGTCGCGCGCGGTCGGCCGCCCGGTGCGCGTGCAGCTGACCCGCGAGCAGGAACATGCCTGGGAGCCGAAGGGCACCGCGCAGCTGATGGACGTCAATGGCGGGCTCAACGCCGACGGCAGCGTCGCCGGTTACGATTTTGCCACGCGCTATCCCTCGAACGGCGCGCCGACGTTGGCGCTGCTGCTCACCGGGCGGATCGCGCCTGAAGCGGCGGTGTTCGAGATGGGCGACCGCACCGCGATCCCGCCCTACGACTACGAGAATATGCGCGTCGTCGCCAACGACATGCCGCCGATCGTGCGCGCGTCCTGGTTTCGCGGCGTCTCGGCGCTGCCGAACACCTTTGCGCATGAATCCTATATCGACGAGCTCGCGGCGGAGGCCGGGGTCGATCCGATCGAATACCGGCTGCGCTATCTCAGGGACAAGCGCGCGATCGATCTCGTCAACGCCGTTGCCGAGCGCGCCGGCTGGACGCCGCGCCCGGTGTGGAAAGAGCCCGAGGCGGACGGCGACATCGTGCGCGGCCGTGGCTTTGCCTATGCGCTCTACGTGCACAGCAAGTTTCCCGGTTACGGCGCGGCATGGTCGGCGTGGATCGCCGACGTCGCCGTCAACAAGGCGACCGGCGATGTCAGCGTGACGCGCGTCGTCGCCGGCCAGGATTCCGGATTGATGATCAATCCGGAGGGCGTGCGGCACCAGATCGAAGGCAATGTGATCCAGTCGACCAGCCGCGCGCTGATGGAGGAAGTGTCCTTCGAGCGCGGCGCGGTGACGGCGCGGGAATGGGGGGCCTACCCCATCATCAAATTCCCTGAGCTGCCCAAGATCGATGTGCTGATGCTGCCGCGGCAGGACCAGCCGCCGCTCGGCGTCGGCGAGTCCGCTTCGGTGCCGAGCGCCGCCGCGATCGCCAACGCGATCTATGACGCGACCGGCGTCCGCTTCCGCGAATTGCCGTTCACGCCGGAGCGCATTTTGAAGGGATTGCGCGGCGAGCAACCGGCCGCGCCCGCGCCGCTCCCACCGCCTGCGCAGACGGCCAGCCTCAACAGATGGAAGAATCCGTTTGCAAAGCGCGGCGGCGTGCTCGCCGGCATCGCCGCACTCTGCGCAGCGGCGATCGGCATCGGCGCGGCCGTGCTGCCGTGGCGCGCGATCGCGCCGATCGCCCGGCCCGATGCCTCGGTGTATTCCGCCGCGACGATCGCGCGCGGCAAGGAGCTTGCGGCACTCGGCGCTTGCGCGGTTTGCCACACGTCGGAGCATGGCGTCGTGAACGCCGGCGGCCGACCGCTCGAGACGCCGTTCGGCACCATCCACACCACCAACATCACGCCCGATGTCGACACCGGCATCGGCGCCTGGTCCTATCCTGCCTTCGAGCGTGCGATGCGCGAGGGCATTCATCGCGACGGACACCATCTCTATCCGGCGTTCCCGTACAGGCACTTCGCCAGGACCGATGATGCCGACCTGCAGGCGCTCTATGCCTATCTGATGGCACAGGCGCCGGTGCGCGCCGAGACGCCGGCCAACGCGCTGGCCTTTCCGTTCAATCTGCGGCCGCTGCTCGCCGGATGGAATGCGCTGTTCCATCAGGCGCAGGCATTCCAGCCCGATCCATCGAAGTCAACGATATGGAATCGCGGCGCCTATCTGATCGAGGGTCTCGGCCATTGCAGCGCCTGCCACTCGCCGCGCAATACGCTCGGCGCCGAGCGGCAAGCGGCCTATCTCGCCGGCGGCTTCGCCGAGGGCTGGGAGGCGCCGGCGCTGACGTCGCTGTCGAAGGCGCCGATCCCCTGGAGCGAGGACGAGCTCTACGCTTATCTGCGCACCGGTGAGTCCCGCCTGCACGGCGTCGCCGCAGGGCCGATGGCGCCGGTCGTGCAGGAGCTCGCCGCGCTGCCCGACCAGGACATCCGCGCGATGGCGATCTATCTCGCCTCGTTCAACCAGACCGCTGATCGGCCGGCCCACGATGCCTTGGCAGCGAAGCTCGAAGCCGGCACCGTCGTCACCACCGCGGCCTCCGCCGGGGCGCGGATCTATCAAGGCGCCTGCGCGGTCTGCCATGAGGTAGGCGGCCTGCCGCTGTTCGGCAGCCGGCCCTCGCTGGCGCTCAACAGCAATCTGCACAGCGACGCGCCCGACAATCTGATCCAGGTGATCCTGCACGGCATCGCCAAGCCGGCCGTGACCGATCTGGGCTACATGCCGGCCTTCAAGGACAGCATGAGCGACGGCCAGATCGCCGAGCTCGTCACCTTCCTGCGGCGGCAATTTGCCCCTGACAAGCCGGCCTGGACCGATGTCGCCGCCACGGTCGGCCGTATACGGCAGACCATAGCGCGCTGACCTGCCATGTTCCGCCCGATACCCACTGGGCGGGCGGCGCCCGGCAGGCTAAGGTTCCCGCATGACCGTGACAGATATCGCGACCCGGACCTATAACCACGGCTGGCGGCTCGACCCGATCGTGCGCAGCCTGCTGGACACCGATTTCTACAAGCTGTTGATGCAGCAGATGATCCGGGAATGCTATCCGGACACCCGCACGACCTTTTCGGTGATCAACCGCTCGACCCATATCCGGCTCGCCGAGGTCATCGACGAGGCCGAGCTGCGCGCCCAGCTCGACCACGCACGCACCATCCGCTTCACCAAGAAAGAGCTGATCTGGCTCGCCGGCAACACGTTCTACGGCAAGACCCAGATGTTCTCGCCCGATTTCATCAACTGGCTCTCGACCTTCCGGCTGCCCGAATACGAGCTGAACAAGGTCGATGGCCAGTACGAGCTGCATTTCCACGGGCCGTGGACCCACACCACGATGTGGGAGATCCCGGCGCTTGCGATCCTCAACGAGCTGCGCTCGCGCGCGGCGACCAAGACCTACGGCCGCTTCGCGCTCGACGTGCTCTACGCCCGCGCCAAGGCCAAGCTGTGGGCCAAGGTCGAGCGGCTGCGCAAGCTGGACGGCTTGCGGCTGTCCGATTTCGGCACACGCCGCCGCCATGGCTTCCTCTGGCAGCGCTGGTGCGTCGAGGCGGTGAAGGAAGGCCTCGGCCCGTCCTTCACCGGAACGTCGAACGTGCTGCTCGCGATGGACAACGATCTCGAGGCGATCGGCACCAACGCGCACGAGCTGCCGATGGTCGCCGCCGCGCTCGCCAACGACGACGAGGCGCTGCGCTGGGCGCCCTATCGCATCCTCGATCAATGGCGCCACACCTATGGCGGCAACCTCTTGATCGCGCTGCCCGACGCCTTCGGCACCAAGCCGTTCCTGCGCGACGCGCCGGACTGGGTCGCCGACTGGACCGGCTTTCGACCCGACAGCGCGCCGCCGATCACGGCCGGCGAAGAGATCATCAAATGGTGGAAGCAGAAGGGCCGCGATCCCAAGGAGAAGCTGCTGGTGTTCTCCGACGCGATGGATGTCGGCTCGATCGAGGAGACCTTCCACCATTTCAAGGGACGCGTCCGCGTCAGCTTCGGCTGGGGCACCAACCTCACCAACGATTTCGTCGGCTGCGCGCCGGACGGCACCGCCGAGCTCGACCCGATCTCGATCGTCTGCAAGGTGACGTCGGTCGACGGCCGACCGGCCGTCAAGCTCTCCGACAATCCGGAGAAGGCGACCGGCATCCCGTCCGAGGTCGAGCGCTATCTGCGCGTGTTCGGCAATGTCGGCCGCGTTCGCACCGCAGTTCACGTTTAAATCAACGCACCGATCACTCTGATCGACTGACCTGACGAGCTTCCCATGCCCGCACCCAAGCCGCCTGCCTTCGAAACCCTGAGCCTGCACGCCGGCCAGCGCCCCGATCCCGCGACCGGCGCGCGCGCGGTTCCGATCTATCAGACCACGTCCTACGTGTTCCAGGACGCCGACCACGCCGCGGCGCTGTTCAACCTCGAGCGCGCCGGCCACATCTATACCCGCATCTCGAACCCGACGACTGCGGTTCTGGAGGAACGGATCGCCGCGCTCGAATGCGGCGTCGGGGCGATCTGCACCGCCAGCGGCATGGCCGCGATGCATCTTGCGATCGCAACCCTGCTCAATGCCGGCGACCACATCGTCGCCTCCGCCTCGCTCTATGGCGGCACCATCAATTTGCTGGCGCACACGCTGCCGCGGTTCGGCATCACCACGACCTTCGTGAAGCCGCGTGCGCTCGACGAATTCCGTGCCGCGATCAAGCCGAATACGCGGCTCGTGATCGGCGAGACCATCGGCAATCCCGGCCTCGAGGTGCTCGATATCCCTGCGGTTGCTCAAATCGCGCATGACGCGAAGATCCCGCTGTTGATCGACAACACCTTCGCGACGCCCTATCTCAGCCAGCCGATCGAGCTCGGTGCCGATATCGCGATGAACTCCGCGACCAAGTGGATGGGCGGCCACGGCATCGCGATCGGCGGCGTGATCGTCGACGGCGGACGGTTCGACTGGCGCGCCTCCGGCAAATTCCCGCAGCTCACCGAACCCTATGCCGGCTATCACGGCATCGTCTTCGACGAGCAGTTCGGCAAGGCCGCCTTCATCATGCGCGCCCGCACCGAGGGCCTGCGCGATTTCGGCGCCTGCCTGTCGCCGACCAACGCCTTCCAGCTGCTGCAGGGCATCGAGACGCTCGGCGTCCGCATGGACCGCCACGTCAGCAACACCCATCCGGTGCTGGACGCCCTCGCCGCGAACAAGGCGGTCGACTGGGTGCTGCATCCCTCGCTGGAGACGCATCCGGATTACGCGCTCGCCAAGAAGCTGTTGCCGCGCGGCGCCGGCTCGATCGTCAGCTTCGGCATCAAGGGCGGCCGCGCCGCCGGCAAGAAGTTCATCGAGTCCCTCAAGCTGATCAGCCATCTCGCCAATGTCGGCGATGCCAAGACGCTGGTGATCCATCCCGCCAGCACCACGCACCAGCAGATGGATGCCGAGCAACTCAAAGCGGCCGGCATCGGCGAGGAGCTGGTGCGGCTGTCGGTCGGCATCGAAACCGCGCAGGACATCATCGACGATCTCGGCCAGGCGCTGCGCGCCTCGCAAAGGACTTAGGGCCATGCAGCTTTCCGTGAACGGATCAGACACCTTCATCGCGACCGGCGGCAGGCCGTTCGACCCGTCGCTGCCGGCTGTCGTGATGATCCACGGCGCCGGCTTCGATTCCTCGACCTGGGCGCTGCACAGCCGCTGGTTCGCCCATCACGGCTACTCCGTGCTGGCGCCCGATCTGCCCGGCCACGGCCGCTCCGCCGGCAAGCCACTCCCGACCATCGCCGAAATGGCCGACTGGATCGCGGCGCTGATCACGGCGGCCGGCGCATCGAAGGCGCGGCTGATCGGCCATTCGATGGGCTCGCTGATCGCGATCGAGGCCTCGGCGCGGCATCCTGACAAGGTCTCCGGCCTCGCGCTGATCGGCACCGCCGCGACCATGACGGTCGGCCCCGATCTCTTGAAGGCCGCCGAAGCCAATGATGTCTCCGCGATCGACATGGTCTCGATCTGGGGCCTCGGCTTCAAGGCCGAGCTCGGCGGCAGCCTCGCGCCGGGCCTGTGGATGCATCAGGGCGCGCAGCGGGTGCTGCAGGAGGCGAAGCCGGGCGTGCTGTACAACGACCTCAATGCCTGCAACGCCTACCAGAACGCGCTCACGGCGGCTGCCGCGGTCAAGGTGCCCGCGACCTTCATCCTCGGCGAGCGCGACATGATGACCCCGGCCAAGGCCGGCAAGACACTCGCCGCGGCGACGCCGAACGCCCGCACCGTGGTGCTGCCGGGCGCCGGCCATATGATGATGGTCGAGCAGCCCGACGAGCTGCTGGCGGCGCTGCAGTAGGGGCGCCGCGAACTCCTCCTTCCCTTCTCCCCTCATGTCCGCCGTAGCCTTGGCAAAGGCGGATGCGGGAGAAAGTGGCCGCAGGCGGCCCACGGGGCCGCCGTCCTTGCGGGACGCCGATGCCGCATCGGCTATGCGCAGTCCACGCCGGATGAGGGGTCTGTCTCCGCGGAGAGAGCCCCCTCAACCAGCTCCGATGCTTTCACATTCGAAGTGCCCGTTGCCGCCACCACCCAAAATATCGAAAACAACCCCATGCAAAGGAGCAGGGCCGCCGGCCCTCGGACAGGCAACTTGACATGTCGGGCAACTCAGCGATACCTTCTATTATTCAGAAATACCGCAAATGCTCAGCCCGACAGCGTAAGCGTCCGTCGCGAAGAGCGAATTGCCTTGCGTTGAGTCCTTTTGCACTCTCAGGCTAGGAGGCCGATGCATGATGAAGATGATGACCGTCGCATGCACTCTCGGAGCGGCCCTGGTGCTGTGTAACCTCGGGACATCAGGTGCTGAAGCCCGGACGCGGAAGGCACAAGTCGTTCATGAACGAACGAGGTCGTGATCCCGTGGCGGTGGCCATACTGGTGGTGAACAGCGATCACGCCAAATGGATCGCATTCCGGTGCCTCGGTAAGCAGCGGCAGATACCCGGACTGCGTATCGACGGGGGCGGCCAACTTATGCAACCGGCCATGGCCGGGCTAATTAATGATCATCCACCAAACGCCACCGGAACACTTCGGCGGCGTTGTTGCGTTTACCGTACCAGACGACCGAAAAAAGAGCCGCCAAGGGGCTCCTTGGCGGCTCACTTGGGGATGCGTTTGGGTTTGGGGTAAACGCACGCCTCCATCTACCAGCGCCTTCCCCTCATTTGTTGACCGAGATCAAGCAAGAGCCTGCGTTTCGACACCAACAACTGCTCGCGAATGATAACGTGCGATTTCTCGCGGAATTGCTCAAACAGCAGGCGCTCGGAGCGGGCGATGTTCTGCTTCTCGACAAAGCGCTGCATGCTCAACTCTCTATCCAGAAAGCGGATTCGTCGCTTCGCCCAGCAACTTGCCAGTCGAGCTATCGAGAAGATGCAGTTTTGCACAGGCTGCGCACACCACTGATTGGTACATGCGCTCCGACGTATCGGCCGGAGCGGCGAGCCAATGCTGGACATTCATGCCGGTACTTGGACACTTGAACATGATCGGGCGAGCCATGCCATCAATATGTGACAGGCTGACGGCCCGTGGAACTACGTATGTATACGTAGGCTATGAGGACGCTCTGGCGAGGTCCGGCGATCGTCGGTGCGGGGAACACAGGGTTTGCCACGGGCTGGTGAACAGGCAAGAAGCTGGCACAGGCGAATCGGTTTCGCTCCGGGAAATTCCCTACGCAAACGAGCCGAATTTTCTGATCGGGTTGCCCCAGCTATAAATCGAACCGTCATTGTTTTGCGGCGTTGGCGTGAGAGTAACCGCGCGCCGATGGAGTAAAATCGACCGTGGATATCGCGGCGACGGCTCAGACCAGCCCAAGACTTACGAAAACCCCGATCTCGATCAGCATGACCACAGCTGTGATCATCGTCACAAGAAACACATCACCTATCGTTGGAACTTGCATGGCTCGCCTCCAGTTCTCGCGATGACGTGAAAGGCTACGGCCGAGCACGCGCTGAGGTTCTGACTTGGATCAATCTAAGACGGCTGCTCGAACGACGCGATCATGGAGCAGCGTGTCAGCCCTTCGGAGGAGTCGGCTCGACGATCGTATCCACATAGACCAAATGCGGTCCCGTAATCCCACGGCATTTGATGTAGCGCAACGAATGAGGTGGAAGGGATCATTAGGGTTCGTTCGGTTGCGGAATGGGTTGCCGCGCGGGGCGGGGCCCGGATTTGGAGCGCAACAAGGGCGGCTGTTGGGATAACCCCCTTACTAGCAGTCGCCCGAAAGAGGCCGCCTCGCTGGCGGCCTCTTCCTTCTCTGGTCTCAGCAATGGCTTGGCCGCCGTGCAGTTGCAGACCGATCTCACCTGCAGCATTCTTCAGTTTTGTTTGCGCTAGCGCAACGAAGTCGAGCAAGGAGGTTCGCTAGTTTCTCCACAAAACTAGCAATTATGTTGCGTCAGGTAGCGTGATGGACAGGTACATAGCTCGCGCGAATATCGATCATTTTCTTGATCTCTTGGCCGACAGCGATGTCGATCCTGTAAGGCGAACCGTTATCGTCAGACCGCTGCGCTTTCAACTCGACAAGCAGAGCCACCATCCGGACCAACTGAAGTTTGTCGAGAGCAGAACAGCGGATGGTCAGGTTCATTTCAACAAAATCAAATGTTTGCGAAATGGTCTTGCCGACCCGACGGCTCGCGCCGAGGCGGATGCCCTTGCGGCACAAGAGGCGGTCCAAAAATTACTCCAGTTCTGTTGCGAGCGGCTGCGTGCCGACGCGCCTCACCAGGCCTTTGGAGAACCGCGATGCTAATCTTCTTACCGGAGAGGCTGCAACAATTGGGTCCGCCTAGATGCGTGGCGTGCGATGTAGAACGAGAACTGATTGCCGCCGGGCCAACCGGCAACACGTATCAATGCCCGGCCTGCAGGGCGGTCTTGCGGTTTGCGCGAGAAGCTCGCGAATCCGACTGGAATATCTCGGGCATACTTGTCGCGTGACCGCTGCGTTGCGCTGCCAATCCGCCACTTAATGTTAAGGCCAATATGGTCATCACCGATCTCAAAAGGCATTTCCTGAAGTTGTGCGCCGACGAAGAGGTCGATGTCCAATGGTGCGACAATCCATTGCAGGCGCTTGCGCTGAGCGGTGAGCTGGAGTTCATTCGAACGCCGCGCATTGCGTCGGAGATTACCTATGCGGTCGCGATGCATGAGCTGGGCCACATCAAGAGCGGTGACCGATCCACCGACCAGATCGCGCGTGAACGCGCCGCGTGAGACTGGGCGCGATGCAACGCGCTGAAGTGGACTCCGCACATGGAAGGTTATGCGGCCGCCTCGTTGCGGTGGTACGAAGAGCACTTGCCAGAACCCGCAGGCAAAACCCGGCAGCCGCTGAAGAGGCCGCTGGATTGAACGCACGTAACGTCTCGGGGATGAAACGTGGCCCCTTCTGCCCGGTTTTGCCGGGCAGGCTATCCCGGGCGACCACGTTAGGGAAACCTGCGTAGGTCGTTGGGTCCAGCCGGCGAACTACGGGAGCGATCGAGTTACCGAGCGACCCGTGAAGGCGTAGTCGCAATTGCCCTCGCTTGCTTGATGACCTCCAGTGCGGGAACGATAACCCGCCGCGCCGAGATGTCGACCCCGCCATTCTCGCGATTGACTTCGTCGCGGTGGATCGGCAGCAGCTTTCAGGATCCGGGGGCATCGTGACCAGGGCGAACCGCCGTCATGGCAGGGCAATCCGAACCTGTGGCGCAAAGCGGCCGAGCTGCGTGCGGCGCTGATGCTAGTCGCCATGCGCAGCCTGACTTCGTGACTTCTCCTCCTTCAGAGTGCGCTCGGCAACCTTGATCGCCCCAGCAAGCGTAGCCCGCATGAGCGAAGCGACATCCGGGGTCGACATGCAACGCGCAAGATCAATCCCGCATATCGCTTCGCTCATGCGGGCTACTTGCTATCTCTTGATCATGACGGATCGTGACCAGTGCTTTGCAACGCAGGATTGGACACGGCTTTAGCACCGGCCGGCTTTTCCTCTGCCGCTCGTGCGAGTTTCCTCCATTCCTCGGCAGCCTGCAGCCAAGCTTCCTTCGCGCTCGCGGACGTGGCCTTGGCCGCCTCGTCTTCACATTCGGCAGCTTTCTGCCGGTATCGTTCAACGTCCTGCGTAGGCATGTGCTTGGGCAACTACCTTGACGGAAGAGGTTCCAAGGTTAGCGCTGCGGCGCGCCGGAGCGCAGCCGTATGACTACGGTGCTCCCGCCAGAGAGCAGACCAAGCCACCAACCGTGTGGCTGGAGGACAGCCCGGCAAGTCCTGAAGCTCTGCGCCCCGCTCTACGACGGAAAGTCAGCAGACTTGACCTGAATACGGTCGGCATGCAGCGACCATTCGCAAAGCCTTTCCGCTTCGCAGAATCTCTTCTTGGCGATCTCCTCGGCCTCCCCCTCAGTCGGAGCGTCGATCTCAAGGATCCTCTGGCAAATCTCGGCCTGCCGACCGTTCTCGCCGAGCACATCTTTCATGAAGCAAATGACGAAGTGCGACATCGGGACCTCCCGCAACTTCTGTGAGGTTCGCCTCTTCTAAGCTCATCTGATGTGAGCATTTTTGACGAGGATCAAGCTTCTAGCGGGATGTCGGTTTTGGTCAAAAGCCGCCTCATGGCAGCCAAACGGGGCCGCGTCCGCTCTGCCCAAATGGAGCTGACCTGCTGACGGACGAATGGACCTTCAGCTTCGGACCCACAACCAGTAAACCGCAGGACGAGCACAAGAGTCCCGCTTCGCCTCCAAGACCCGACATTTTGCAGGTTTATGAGTACACGCCGAGGTCCACGCGGATCGCGTAGCCAAGAACGGTTACGAGCACGACCACGCAGGCAGTCGAAGGTGGCGCGGATGCAATCCGCGACGAATGAGGGGTTTGTCTCCGCGGAGAGAGACCCCTCACCCGGCTTCACCTCGCTCCGCTCGATTTCGCCACCCTCTCCCACAAGGGGAGAGGGCGCAGCTCGCGCGCGGATAGCGCGCACGCTCACTGCTTCGCGGGCTTCCGCCCGATCGGGTGGATCTCGATCGCGCGGAGGCGGCCGAGGCGGAGCACGTCCATCGACAGGGTGCGGTCGATCCGGCTGTGATCGAGCGCGCGGATCAGGTCGTCGACACCGTTGATCTCGATGCCGTCGAGCCTGATCACGACGTCGCCCGGCAGCAGCGCGGCGCGCGCGGCCGGGCTGTCCGGCTCGATCTGCATCAGGAGCGCGCCCATCTTGTTCTCGACGCCGGCCAGCACCGCATGCCGCCGCGGCACCGGCGCGGTCTGGCCGGCGACGCCGATATAGGCGCGGCGGACATAGCCGTGGCGGATGATCTCCGACAGCACGAACTGCGCGGTGTTGCTGGCGACCGCAAAGCAGATGCCCTGCGCGCCGTTGATGATCGCGGTGTTGATGCCGATCACCTCGCCCTTCGACGACACCAGCGGCCCGCCGGAATTGCCGGGGTTGAGCGCGGCGTCGGTCTGGATCACGTCCTCGATGGTCCGCCCGCTCACCGAGCGGATCGAGCGTCCCAGCGCCGAGACCACGCCGGCGGTGACCGTCGATTCGAAGCCGAGCGGATTGCCGATCGCGACCACGAGCTGGCCGCGCCGCAAGGTCTTGGAGTTGCCGAGCGAGGCATAGGGCAGATCGCGCGCGCCGTCGGCCCGCAGCAAGGCGAGATCGGTGTCGGGATCGACGCCGAGCACATGGGCGTCGGTGACGAAGCCCTCGGTGTCGCGCAGGCGGATCTCCTTCGACGATCCGACCACATGGCTGTTGGTCAGCACGAAGCCGTCTGGTGAGATCACGATGCCCGAGCCGAGCCCGCCGCGCTCGCGCGCGTTGCGCACTTTCGGTCCGGTTTCGACCCGGACCACGGCGGGGCCGACGCGGTCGGTGACGTCGATCACGGCATTGGAATAGGCATCCAGCAACGCCCGGTCGTTATCCCGGGCAGCATCGGCCGTCGCCGCTGACGGCGCGTCAGCGGCGGAATCTGAGGTAAAATCCAGCATGGCGAGAGTCCTTTGGTCCCCTCAGATGGTGACCGGTTCCTGCCGCCGCAAGTGGTTACGCCCCCGGCCCGCCCATACCTGCCCAATCGGCTAGGTCGCCCGCCGCAACACCCCGCCACGCTCCCTGACCGGATCGAGCAGCGACCAGTCGCCCTCCGGCAGCACATGGCCTTTCGGGAATGGCGCGCGCAGCTCGAGGCCGAGCGAGCGCAGCACGCGGTCGTCGCGGTAGTAGCATTGCAGCACCACGCGGACGAGCGTTGCCGCGGCAGCGCCGCCATGGCTACGAAACTCCCGCGCCACCGCATCGCGCCTGGCATCGTCGAGCTCGGCGAGCGGCTTGCCCGCGAGATCAGCCAGATGATCCAGCGCCTGGGCGACCAGCGCAGTGTCGCGGCCGAGCGTCGCCAGCATGTCGGCCTGGATCGCGGCATCGTCCGCCCCCGGCACCTTGTACTCGTCGCTTGCGGGAACGATCATCGCGGCGACGGTGCGCAGATCGGCGCGCTGGGCTGCGGTCAGTTGATTGCTATCGGACATGTCGGTCTCTGGCGGTCTCAGTCGAACAGATTGGCGAGGCGCTGCTTCATCTGGTCGGCGATGTAGAGCGCAAGGGCCTGGATGGTGGAGGTCGGGTTCACCCCGCCCGAGGTGACGAAGATGCTGCCGTCGACGATGAAGAGGTTCTTCACGTCGTGCGAGCGGCCCCATTCGTTGACCACGGAGCGCGCCGGATCGGTGCCCATCCGCGCGGTGCCGAGCAGATGCCAGCCGCCCCACGGGATCGGATCGTTGATGCAGATGTCGCTGGCGCCGGCGGCCTCGAGAATCTCCCGGCCACGCGCCAGCCCGTGATCCATCATCTTCCGGCTGTTCGCGCTGATCGTGTAGTCGATCTTCGGCGCGGGGATGCCGTGGCTGTCCTTCAGCACGGGATCGAGCGTGACGCGGTTGTGCTCCTCCGGCAGATCCTCGCAGATCGCCGATACCGCGAGACGATGGCCGTTGAGCTTGCGGAACACGCGGTGATGATCCTTGCCCCAGGGCAGGATGCCCTTCTGCTCGCTCGCGACCGCCTCGAACACCGGCCCGGCGCCGCGGCCGAACTGGATGCCGTAGCCGCGGACGAAGCCGCGCGACAGATCGGTGTCGTAGAACTCCTTGCTCCACAGGCAGGTCGGCGGCGCGCGGTTGCTGTCGGTCGGCTCCTTCACGAAGCCGTAGATCTGCGCATAGGGGTGGAACATCAGGTTCTTGCCGACCAGGCCCGACGAATTGGCGAGGCCATTCGGGAATTTGCCTGACGCCGAATTGAGCAGCAGCCGCGGCGTGCCGACACCGTTGCAGGCGATGATGACGACTTCGGCCGGCTGAAACTGCTCGACGCCGTCCTTGTCGTAATAGACGGCGCCGGAGGCCATGCCGTGCTCATTGGTCAGGATCTCGCGCACCCGGCAATGGGTCTTGAGCTCGACCCCGGCGCGGACCGCGTGCGGCCAGTAGGTGATGTCGGTCGAGGCCTTGGCACCCTGCGCGCAGGCCGGCGTGCAGTGGCCGAGATTGATGCAGCGCGCCCTGCCCTCGTAGTCCATCGTCGCCACCGTCGTGTCCGACGGCCACCAGTGCCAGCCGAGCTTGTTCATGGCCTTGCCGATCAAGGGGCCCGATAGCCCGAGCGGCTGCTGCGGCATCGGCGGGTGGCTCAGCGGCGACAGCGGATCGCCCGACAGGCCCGAGACGCCCATCATCCGATCGTTCTCCTCGAAGAACGGGGTGAGCGCGTCGTAGTCGATCGGCCAGTCGTCGGCGACGCCGTCGAGCGTCTTCACCTTGAAGTCGGACGGATGCAGCCGCGGCCAGTGCGCGGTGTAAATCACCGTCGAGCCGCCGACGGCGTTGAAGTTGACGACCTTGATCGGCGAATTGTCGTCGTTGATCGGGTAGTCCTCGGGCCGGCGGCGGACGTTCGGGCTGGACGACCACTCGCCGTAGAACTTCGCCTCCCAGTCGCGCCCGGTGCTCGGATATTCGGCCGGATTCATCCAGCCGCCCTGATCGAGGCAGAGGATATGCATCTTGGTATCGGCGAGGCTCCAGGCCACCGCGGCGCCGGAGGCGCCGGCGCCGATGATCAGGACGTCAACGGGATCGTTCTTCATTCTTGTTCCTTGAAGTCTCTTCTTTCGTCATTGCGAGGAGCGATAACAATGACGGGATAATGCAGCTCAATTGACGATTCTCACCGGCAAGCTTCGTATACCGCGAATGAAATTGGAATAGAGCCTTTGCGGCGGGCCCATCATCTCAAAACGCAGATCGCGCGCCAGAACCTCCTCCCAGAGGATGCGCAGCTGCTGCTCGGCGAGGCGGTCGCCGACGCAGCGGTGGACGCCGGCGCCGAAGGCGAGATGCTGGCGCGGCTTGGCGCGGTCGATGATGAATTCGTCGGCGCGCTCGATCTTGTCCTCGTCGCGGTTGCCGGAGATGTACCACATCACGACCTTGTCGCCCTTCTTGATCCGGCGGCCGGCAAGCTCGACATCGTTGCGTGCGGTGCGGCGCATGTGCAGCACCGGCGTGTGGTAGCGGATGGTCTCGGAGACCAGGTTCGGGATCAGCTCCGGCCTGGCGCGGACCAGCTCGAACTGCTCCGGGTTCTCGCACAGCGCCATCAGCCCGGCCGACATCGAATTGCGCGTGGTGTCGTTGCCGCCGACGATCAGGAGCCCGATCGTGCCGATGAACTCGCGCGGCTCCAGATTCCGCGTCGCGTCCGAATGCGCCAGCATCGAGATCAAATCGAAAGTCGGCGGCGCATCGATCCGCGCGTCCCACAGCTTGCGGAAATATTCTCCCATCTTGACCAGTTCGGCGGTGCGTTCAGCCTCCGAATGCACCACCGCGTCGGGGGATTCGACGTTGGCGATCGCGACATCCGACCACCAGGTCAGCTTGGCGCGGTCTTCGGAGGGGAAATCGAACAGCGTCGCCAGCATCATGTTGGTGAGGTCGACCGAGACCCGCTCGGCCCAGTCGAAGGTCTCGTTGCGCGGCAACGCGTCGAGCACGGCCGAGGTGCGCTTGCGGATCAGGGTGTCGAAATTGGCAAGGTTCGACGGCGCCACGATCGGCGCCACCGTGCGACGCTGCGCGGTGTGGCCGGGCGGGTCCATGCGGATGAAGCTCGGCCGCTCCTGCCCCTTCGGCTGGTCCGCGACCTGGATACCGCCGAGCTCGGAGGCCGACGAATAGTTCTGGTGATCCAGCTCGACCGCGAAGATGTCGTCGTAGCGCGTCACCGACCAGTACGGGCCGTAGGCCGACGCCTCGCAATAATGCACGGGATTGTCGCGGCGGAGCTGCGCGAACAGCGGCCGCCAGGTGTCGTCCTGATAAAGCCGGGGATTGCTGACGTCTGTCGACGTCGGCCTGCGCAGCGCCTCTCCCATCGCTTCACTCCCGTTAGGTTCCGTCGCCGCTTGGCGGGCGATCGTTGTGTCGGGCCGACGATAGAGGGAATCCCGCGGCCGAGTAAAGCCACGGGGCGGACAGACCGCCGCGCGGAATGCGCGCGGGCCCACGCACCCGGCAAATCCCGATAGCTGCCCCGCTGTTCGATGTTTGTCGGCAGCGGGAAGACCGGCTAGCCTTGCCGGCAATCAATCCATCAGGGAGCAACGACAGGTGGCCGAATTGCGCCAGGACAACACCGCCCAGACGGCTGCGCTGGACTACGACGTCATCATCATCGGCGCCGGCCTGTCCGGCATGTACCAGCTCTACCGGCTGCGCGAGCTCGGTCTTAGCGCGCGCGTGTTCGAGGCCGGCACCGGCGTCGGCGGCACCTGGTACTGGAACCGCTATCCCGGCGCGCGCTTCGATTCCGAAAGCTATTCCTACGGCTACTCGTTCTCGAAGGAGCTGCTAGAGGAATGGGAGTGGTCGGAGCATTTCGCCGGCCAGCCCGAGACCTTGCGCTACTGCAATTATGTCGCCGACAAGTTCGACCTGCGCCGCGACATCCAGTTCGAGAGCCGCGTCACATCAGCGATCTACCAGGACGACACGCGAAGCTGGCGGATCACGCTGGAGAGCGGCGCGCGGTACGCCTGCCGCTTCCTGATCACCGCGATCGGTCCGTTGTCGACCCCTACCCTGCCGCGCATCGAGGGCCGCGACGATTTCAGGGGCCAATCGTTCCACACCGCGCGCTGGCCGAAGCAGAAGGTGGATTTCACCGGCAAGCGCGTCGCCGTGATCGGCACCGGCGCGACCGGCATCCAGACCATCCAGACGATCGCCGGCGAGGTCGGGCATCTCACCGTGTTCCAGCGCACCGCCAACTGGGCGGCGCCGCTGCACAACGGCAAGATCGACGCCGAGACGCAAGCCAGGATCAAGGCCGGCTATCCCGAGATCTTCGCGCGCTGCAAGGAGACCTTCGCCTGCTTCGTGCATACGCCCGATCCCCGCGGCGCGTTCGAGGTGAGCGAGGCGGAGCGCGAGGCGTTCTACGAGAAGCTCTATGGCGAGCGCGGCTTCGGCATCTGGCAGGGCAATTTCAAGGATATCCTGATCGACCGCGCGGCGAATGCCACGATCAGCGATTTCGTCGCGCGCAAGATCCGCGAGCGCGTCAGGGATCCCAAGGTCGCGGAGATGCTGATCCCGAAGAACCACGGCTTCGGCACGCGGCGGCTGCCACTCGAGACCTTCTATTACGAGGTCTACAACCGCGACAATGTCGAGCTCGTCGACATCAAGGAGACGCCGATCGAGCGGATCACGCCCGAGGGCATCCGGACCACCGACAAGGACTACGCCTTCGACATCATCATCTACGCCACCGGCTTCGATGCCATCACAGGCAGCTTCGACAAGATCGATTTCCGCGGCGCGCACGGTGCGCGGCTGAAGGAGAAATGGACGCACGGCCCCGCGACCTATCTCGGGCTGATGGTCGACGGCTTCCCCAACATGATGATGCTGATGGGCCCGCACACCGCGCTCGGCAACATCCCGCGCAGCATCGAATACAGCGTCGACTGGGTCACCGGGCTGATCCGCTTCGCGAAAGCGAAAGGCCTGACCTTCCTCGATGCCACGCCCGAGGGCACCGCCGACTGGACCGAGCATGTCAAGGCGCTCGGCACAGGCCTGCTCTCCAACGAGGTCGATTCCTGGATGACCGGCATCAACCGCAATGTCGAGGGCAAGCAGACCCGCATCGTCGCCCGCTACAGCGGCAGCGCCCCGGCGTATCGCGCGCGATGCGACGAGGTGGCGGCGAAGGGGTATGTGGAGTTGAGGTTGGGCTAACGTGCGTATTGAGGCGAAGCGCGAGCCACACCCACCGCCGTCGTCCCGGCTTTCGCCGGGACGACACAGAGTGTGTTGCGCCGTCACCTTACCACGCATCGATGCACGGCCGCTTGCGGTGGGTCCGCGGCTCGGGCTTCGGCACCGAGCGGAGGCCGGCCATGATCCAGTGCCTGGTGTCGGCGGGATCGATCACTTCGTCGATCTCGAGCACCGAGGCGATCGAGACCGCCTTGCCGTTGGCGTAGAGCTCGGCGACCTTGGTCTGGAAATACTTCTCGCGCTCGACCGGATCCTCGATCGCCTCCATCTCCTTGCGGAAGCCGAGGCGGACATAGCCTTCGAGGCCCATGCCGCCGAACTCGCCGGTCGGCCACGCCACCGTGAAGAACGAGGCGTGGAAGCCGCCGCCGATCATCGATTGCGCGCCGAGACCATAGCCCTTGCGCAGCACGATGCCGAACAGCGGCACCGTGATACTCGCGCCGGTGACGAACATCCGCGCGACATGACGCACGATCGCGGTCTTCTCGGCCTCGGGGCCGACCATGAAGCCCGGTGTGTCGCAGAGCGAGACGATCGGGATGTCGAAGGCATCGCACAGCTGCATGAAGCGCGCGGCCTTGTCGCCGGCCGGCGCATCGATCGCGCCGCCGAGATGCTTTGGATTGTTGGCGATCAGGCCGAACGGCTTGCCCTCGATGCGGATGAAGGCCGTGATCATGCCGACGCCGAAATCCCTGCGTATCTCCAGCACCGAGCCCTCGTCGGCGATCAGGTCGATGACGTTGCGGATATCGTAGACCCGCAGGCGATTTTCCGGGATCGCGCGGCGCAGCAGCCGCTGGTCCGGCGCCTTCCAGTCCTGCACGGCGCCCTGGAAGTAGGACAGATATTTCTGCGCGACCGTGGTCGCCTCTTCCTCGTCCTCGACCAGGATGTCGATTACGCCGTTCGGCGACTGGAACGAGACCGGGCCGACCTCGGCCGGATGGTAGACGCCGAGCCCGCCGCCCTCGATCATCGCCGGGCCGCCCATGCCGATCGAGGCGTTTTTGGTCGCGATGATCACGTCGCAGACGCCGAGCATCGCGGCATTGCCGGCGAAGCAATAGCCGGAGACCACGCCGACCACGGGCACCAGCCCGGAGAGCTTTGCGAACTGCACGAAGGACGGGCCGTCAAGGCCGGTCATGCCGAGCCGGTCGGTATCGCCGGGACGGCCGCCGCCGCCCTCGGCGTAGAACACCAGCGGCATGCGCCACTGCTCGGCGAGGCCGAGCATGCGGTCGATCTTCTTGTGGTTCATATGGCCCTGGGTGCCGGCGAGCACGGTGTAGTCGTAGGAGATCACCATGCAGCGCGCGCCGTCGGCGCCGAAATCCCTGGCGTTGACGGTGGCGACGCCGGCGATCAGCCCGTCGGCCGGCGTGTTCTTGATGAGGTCCTCGACCTTGCGGCGGCGGCGCTGCGCCGCGATCGCAAGCGAGCCGTATTCGACGAACGAGCCCTCATCGACCAACTGCGCGATGTTCTCGCGCGCGGTGCGCTGGTTGGTCTTGCGGCGACGCTCGACCGAGGCCGGGCGGTTCTCGTCCAGCGTGATCGCCTTGCGCGCGATCAGCTCAGCGAGATCAGGCCGGATGTGATCGAGATCGATCACTGCCTCCTCCGCCGCGTGCTGGCCGTCGACCTCGGCAGGCTCAAAGAACAGGATCGGCTCGCCATGCATCAACGTGACGCCGATGCCGCCCGCGATCCTGGTCACCCGGCCGCCATGCGGCGCGGTGACGAGATGCTCCATCTTCATCGATTCCAGCACCGCGATCTGCTGGCCGGGCCGAACCAGATCGCCCTCCGCGACCTCGATCGCCACGATGGTGCCCTGCAGCGGCGCGGGCACCGGAAGCGATCCTTCGGGTGCAGCTTCGATAGTGGCAGGTTTGGCCGCAGCCGCCTCGCTCACCTCGAGCAGCGGCGCGGCATGCTCCTGCGCCGCGCCGACCAGCGCCGCCACATGGGTATCGATGAAGTTGGTGCTGATCTTGTTCCGTCCAAAACTCTGATGCGCCAGGATCGCGCCGAGGAACGGGATGTTGGTGGCGACGCCGCCGATGCGGAATTCACGCAAGGCGCGCGATGCCTTGTGCACCACGTCGGTCCATTTTGGGCTCGGCGAATGCACGATGACTTTTGCCAGCAGCGAGTCGAACGCGGCAGAGGTCCGGTAGCCGGAATAGCCGAAGGTATCGACGCGAACGCCGGGGCCGGACGGCAGGTCGAACACACTGAGCGTGCCGCCGGTCGGTTTTGTCACTCCCTTCTCGTCCATCACCTCCATGTTGACGCGAAGCTGCATCGCATAGCCGCGCGGCAGCGGTACCGCTGATTGGGCGAGGCCGAGCGAGACCAGCGTGGCGCCGGCGGCGACCGCGAGCTGCGAACGCACGAGGTCGATGCCGAGCACCTCCTCGGTGACGGTGTGCTCGACCTGGAGCCGCGGATTGGCCTCGATGAAGGCAAACGCCCCCTCGCTCTCCCCGGCTTCGTCATCGACCAGGAATTCGAACGTGCCGAGATTGTCGTAGCGTGCGGCGGACGCGAGCTGCTTCGCCGCCTCGATGATGCGCGCGCGCATTCCCTCGCTCAGCGACGGGCTCGGCGCCACCTCGATGAGCTTCTGGTTGCGGCGCTGGATGGTGCATTCGCGCTCCCAGAGATGGCTGATGGCGCCATGGCGGTCACCGATGATCTGCACCTCGACATGGCGCGCCTTGCGGATCAGCCGCTCGACATAGACCGCATCGCTGCCGAACGCCGCCTTGGCCTCCGACTGGCAGCGCGCATAGGCCTCGTCGAGCTTGGCGGCATCCTCGACCAGGCGCATGCCGCGCCCGCCGCCGCCGGCGATCGCCTTGATCATCACGGCGGCGCCGGCGCCGAGTTCGGCGAAGAACGCCTTTGCCTCGTCGAGACTGGTCGCGCCCGAAGTGCCGGCAATGATCGGGACGCCGCATTTCTTCGCCAGCGCCTTTGCCTTGGCCTTGTCGCCGAACAGATCGAGCGCCTCCGGCGACGGGCCGACGAAGGTGATCCTCTCCTCGGCACAGCGCCGCGCGAGCTGCGTGTTCTCGCTGAGGAAGCCGTAGCCCGGATGCAGCGCATCGCAACCCGTGGCCTTGGCCGCCGCGATGACGGCCTCGATGTCGAGATAGGCCCGGGCGCCGTGGCCCGGAATCCCGTGGCTTGCGTCGGCGGATCGGACATGCAGCGAGGCGGCATCGTCGGCGGGATGGATCGCGACGGTCGCGATGCCGCTGTCGGCAGCGGCACGGGCAATCCGGATCGCGATCTCACCGCGATTGGCAATCAGCAATTTCTTGAACGACATCACAATTTCACCAAAGGCTCTTTTGTTTGAGCATGATCTCCGCGCAAACGCTTCGCGTTTGTCGCGCGGGAAAACCGGTACCCACTTTTCCGGATCATGCTCTAGCGATCCTTCATGGTCGGATCGAGCACGACACGCAAGGACTCCCCGAGCGCATTGAACGCCAGGGAGACGACGAGAATGGCAAGGCCCGGCGCATACATCTGCTCCGGGGCGATTTCCATGTATTGATAGGCGCGCGCCAGCATGGCGCCCCAGCTCGGGTCCGGCGGCTGGATGCCGAGGCCGAGGAACGACAGGCTGGCCTCTGCCAGCAGCGCGGCGGCGAGCAAGAGCGTCACCTGCACGATGACCGGTTGCAGCGTGTTCGGCAGCACGTGGCGCCACAGCACATGCCAGGTCGGCGCGCCGAAGCCTCTGGAGGCATCGACATAGAGCTCCTGCCGCACGATCAGCGTGCGGGCGCGGACGATGCGCGCCAGCGCCGGAAACATCGTGATGCCGACCGCGATCATGCCGTTGGTGAGCCCGATGCCGAGCGCGCCGGTGACCGCGATCGCCAGCACGATGGCGGGGAACGACAGGAAGGTGTCGATGATGCGGCTGATGATGTCGTCGATCCAACCGCCGAAATAGCCGGCGATGAGGCCGACCGGCAGCCCGATCAGGACCGCGACGCCGACCGCAAGCAGGCTGGCATAGACGGTGGCCGGCGCGCCGTAGATCAAACGCGAGAAGATGTCGCGGCCGAGATCGTCGGTGCCGAGCAGATGGGCCGGCCCCGGCGGCGCCAGCATGTTGTTGACGTCCTGCGCGGTCGGCGCATAGGGCGCGATCCAGGGCGCGCCGATTGCGACCACGACGAGCACCACAAGCACCAGGATCGACAGCCCGGCCCTGAGGTCGCCGGCGAGCCAGCGCGCAAATCGCCGCAGCCGCGTCGGCCGCGCCGGTGCCTTCAGGGGAGCGAGCGCCACCTCGGTCATTGCTCGATCCTCGGATCGACCGCGGCGCACAGCAAATCGGTGACCAGGTTCACCGCGATGACAACCACCACCATGGTGAAGACGACGCCCTGCACGATCGGGAAATCGCGCTGGATCGCGCCGCGCACGATCAGGCTGCCCAGGCCGGGAATCGCGAACACCGCCTCGATCACCACGGTCGCCGCCAGCATGCGGTTGACCAACAGGCTGACGATGGTGAGCAGATTGACGCCCACATTCTTCAGGCCGTGCTGCCAGAGGATGCGCGACATCGACAGCCCCTTGGCATGCAGGGTGCGGACATATTGCGACGACAACACCTCCAGCAGCGCGCCGCGCAGCTGGCGCGCGACCTCGGCCATGCCGTAGGCCGCGATCGCGATGCCCGGCAGCAGCGCATGCCTGATCGCATCGACCGGCGAGGCGCTGAAGGATTTCGCGCCGGTCGCCGGCAGCCAGTTCAGCTTCAACGAGAATTCCGCCACCAGGATCATCGCGAGCCAGAAGCCGGGCACCGCGACGCCGAGCGACGCCAGCATGCTGATCAGCTTGTCGACCCAGCCGTTCGGCTGGATCGCGGCCATCACGCCCATCGGGATGCCCGTGACCAGCGCCAGCGCCAGCGCGATCACGACGATCAGCAGCGTGTTCGGAAACGCACGCCCGATCGAGTCCGCGACCTTCTCGCCGGTGAGTAGCGATTGCGAGAGATCGCCCTGCGCGACATTGCCCAGCCAGGCGCCGTATTGCACCAGGAACGGGCGGTCGAGGCCGTAGATCTTCCTGATCTCGGTGATCCGCGCGTCGGTCGCGTTGTCGCCCGCCAGTGTCACGGCGATGTCGCCGGGCACCAGCTTGAGCAGCGCGAACACCATGAAGGTCGCGAGCAGGACCACGGGCAGCGCCTGCACGAGGCGGCTGCCGACGACCTTGACCGGTGACCGTCGCGCCATCGCCTAACTCCCGAGCCAGACGTCGTCGTATTTCGGCTTGCCGAGCAGGTTCGGCCGATAGCCCTGCACCTTCTTGTTCATCGCGACCAGCTCGAACTGGAACGCGAGCGGCACCACGAAGGCATTCTCCATCACCAGCCGCTGCACGGTGGAGAACGCCTTGCGCCTGACCTCGATATCCTCAGACGCACGCGATTCCTTGATCGCGGCCTCGAGTTCGCCCGGCACTGGCGCGCGGCCGGCATTGTAGTAGGCGTCCTTGGTGAACATCAGCGAGTAGGTCAGGCTCGGATCGGGCCGCCCGGTCCAGGCCGAGAGCAGGCCGGCGCCCTTCTTCTCCGCGCCGAAGAAGGCGGCGGAAGCCTCCGCGATCGGGGCGTTGACGAACCGCACGCCGATGCCGGCCTTGCGCAATTGCTCGATCAGGATCTCCTGACGCTGCACCGAATCCTGGTCCGGATAGCCGCCGAGCTCGATTGGGGTGCCCTCCTTGAAGCCGGCCTCGGCGAGCAGCTTGCGCGCTCGGTCGGGATCATAGGGATAGAGCTTTGCGACCTCGGCATCATAGGCCCAATGCGCCTTCGGCAAATTCATGTAGGCCGGCTCGGCGAGACCGGCGAGCGCGGCCTTGACGAAGGATTCGCGGTCGATCGCGAAGTTCAGCGCCTGGCGGACCTTGAGATTGTCGAACGGCGGCTTGGCCCAGTTGAGGAAGATCTGAAGCACATAGAGCGTCGGGCCGTGCACCACCTTGACGCTGGAGGCGCGCTCGATGATCACCTTCTGCCGCGGCGGCAGCTGGTAGATCAGATCGTTCTGCCCGGCGGTGACCGAGCGGGCGCCGGTGGTGAGCTCGGGAATGATCGATATCTCGATGGCGTCGGGAAGCGGCCGCTCCGGCTTCCAGTATTTCTCGTTGCGCTTGACCACGATCTTCTCGCCGTCGGCCCAGCTGACGAACGAATAGGCGCCGGCGCCGACCGGCTTGCGCGTCACGATACCGCCCTCGGCCGCCTTCAGCGCCGTCGGCGACACCATCATGCCGGCGCGGTCGGAAAGAATCCCGGGCAGCGCGGTATCGGGTGTCTTCAGCTTCAACGTCACCTGCTGCGGGCCGGTGACCTCGACCGCGGCGACCGAGAGCAGATCGGCCTTGATGTTCGACTTCGCATCGCTGCGGTTGCGCTCGAGATTGAACCTGACGGCTTCCGCATCGAGCGGCGTGCCGTCATGGAAGGTGATGCCGGCGCGAATGTTGAGCACCAGCGTGGTGGGGTCGGTGAACTTCCAGCTTTCGGCAAGGCCGGGCTTCGGCTTCAGCGTATCGAACTCCCATTCGGTCAGCGTGTCGTACATCGTGAACAGGAAGGCGTGGTCGGAGCCGGCGCCGCCGGTTGCAGGATCGAGGCTCGACGGATTGGCCGGCGCCGAGATGCGCAAGGTGCCGCCCTTCTTCGGCGGGCCTTCCGCGAAGGCGCGGCCGCCGAGCGTGGTGCTGGCCAGTGCGCCCGAGATCAGCGCCATAACCTCGCGTCGTGTCGTCATCGTCATGGCAGGTCCTCCATTATCCCAGGGCGTCAATTTGAATCGGCTTGGCGGCAGACTGGCTGCACCTCTCCCGCTTGCGGGGGAGGGAGTGCAGTTCCTTCGGGTCACTATTCGAACTGATCTCATCGCGCGCTAACTCGGCGAAAAATTCGGGCGATCAGCGAAATGGCAGGCCACCCAGTGATCGGGCTTCAGCTCGCGCCACTCCGGCACGCGGTCGGTGCAGAGCGGCTGCGCATGCGGGCAGCGGGTGCGGAAGCGGCAGCCCGACGGCGGATCGATCGGGCTCGGCACCTCGCCCTGCAAGACGATGCGGCTCTCCTGGCGCATCGTGGACGGCAGCGGCCGCGGCTCGGCCGACAGCAGCGCGATCGTGTAGGGATGCAGCGGCCGCTCGGCAACCTCCTCGGTCGGCCCGAGCTCGACGAACTGGCCGAGATACATCACCGCGACGCGCTCGCTGATATGCGAGACCACGGCGAGATCATGGGTGATGAAGACATAGGTCAGCCCGAGGTCGCGCTGCAGATCGGCAAACAAATTGAGCACGTCGCCGCGGATCGACATGTCGAGCGCGGCCACCACCTCGTCGCAGACGATCAGTTTGGGTTTCAGCGTCAGCGCGCGGGCGATCACGACGCGCTGCTTCTGGCCGCCCGACAGCTGATGCGGGTAGCGCGCGCCGAACTCCTGCGGCAGGCCGACGCGCTCCAGCGCCTCCCGCGCCTGCCGCTCGCGCTCGGCACGGTTGCCGACACCTGCGAGCTCCAGCGGCTCCAGCACCGAGGCCAGAATGGTCATGCGCGGATTCAGCGCGGCGTTCGGGTCCTGGAAGATGATCTGGTAGTCGCGGCGATGGTTTTGAAACTCCCGGCGTCGCAGTGCCGTTGGATCGACGCCGTCATGCAGGATGGCGCCGGCGCTGGGATTGAGCAGGAACACCAGCGCGCGGCCGATCGTGGTCTTGCCCGATCCGGATTCTCCGATGATGCCGAAGGTCTCGCCGCGGCGGACGTCGAAATTGACGCCGTCGACCGCCTTCACGGTGGCGCGGCGGTCCGAGGTCTGAAAGCGGACCTGAAGGTCGCGCACCGAAACGATGGCGTCGCGGCGGGGCTCGGCACCGGCTGTGGTCATTGCGTCGCGACCTTTGCAGCCGCCGGCGCGCCGGACGGATGCAGCGCGCCCGGCAGATTGAGCTCGGCAAAGCGCCAGCAGCGCACTCTTCTGCCGCCGCCGGCGTCCTGCAGCTTCTGCTCGGCCTCGCAGCCTTTCGCCGCATGCGCACAGCGGGCCCGAAAGCGGCAGCCGGCCGGCATCTCCGCGATCGACGGCACCCGGCCCGGGATCGACGGCAGGCGGCCGTGGCGCGGGCTCAAATGCGGCAGCGAGCGTAGCAGTCCCGACGTATAGGGATGCAACGGCCGCACCAGCGCCTCGTCGACCGTGGCGTCCTCGATCACCTCGCCGGCATACATCGTGATCATCCGCGTGCAGGTCTCGGCGACGACGCCGAGATCGTGGGTGATCAGCATCAGTGCGGTCTTCGAGGTCTCGCTGATGTCGCGCAGCAGCTCGAGGATCTGCGCCTGCACGGTGACGTCGAGCGCGGTGGTCGGCTCGTCCGCGATCAGGAGCTGCGGCCCGCAGATCAGGCTCGCGGCGATCATCACGCGCTGGCGCATGCCGCCGGAGAGCTGGTGCGGATAGTCGTCGATCCGCCGCTCGGGCGAGGCGATGCCGACGCGGCGGAGCATCTCCAGCGTTTTGGCGCGCGCCTCCTCATGGGAAACATCGGTATGGACGCGCAGCGTCTCGGCGATCTGGTGGCCGACGGTGAACACCGGGTCGAGCGCGCTCATCGGCTCCTGGAAGATCATCGCGATCCGCTTGCCCCGGATCGCGCGCATCTGCCGCGCGCTGCAGGAGGCGAGATCGACGCCGTCGAACAGGATCTTGCCGTCGAGGCCGGCAAAATTGCCCGGCAACAGCCGCAGGATCGACAGGCCGGTGATGGTCTTGCCGCAGCCGCTCTCGCCGACGATGCCGACGCGCTCTCCGGGCGCGATATCGAAGTCGATGCGGCGCGTCGCCTGCCAGACGCCCTGCGCGGTCTTGAAGCGGATGCCGAGCCCGCGCACGGACAGCAGCGGCCGCGCGCCGTCGCGCGCACCCTCCGCCCTGCGCTGTGCCGGTTGGCCTGCCTCCATCAGCCCGCCGCCCGCTTCTTTTCTTTCACCAGCTGCTCCTCCATCAGCATCTCGGTGCCGATGATGCCCTCGCGGCTGAGCTCATCGAGCTCGGCGTCGGAGAGCCCGAGCATGCCGCCAAGAATCGCGCGGTTATGCTCGCCGAGCGTCGGCGGCACTGAACGAATGGCAAATGGCGCATCGCTCTCGCGAAACGGCATCGACGGCTGCGGATGTCGTCCGATGAACGCGCGGTCGACCTGCTGGATGAAGCCGCGGGCGTGGAGTTGCGGATCCTCCAGGAGATCGATCGGCAGCCGCGCGACGCCGGAGGCAACGCCGGCAGATTGCAGCGCGATCATCGCCACATCGGCATCGCGCGCCGCGGTCCAGGCCATGATCGCAGCCTCGATCTCGGCCTCGATGGCGCGGCGGCCCGCGGCCGTCTTGAGCGTCTCGTCCGCCGCCCAATCCTCGCGGCCGAGCAGCCGCGCGAGCTTTGGCCACATCGCGTCGTCGGACACCGCGACGACGATCCAGTTGTCCTCTCCGGCGCAGCGAAAGCAGCCATGCGGCACGAAATCGGGATGGCGGTTGCCGTATTTGGTCGGCGGCTTGCCACTGGTCGAATGCGCGACGATCCAGGGCGCGGCGAACGGCATCATGCATTCGATCTGCGCCAGATCGATGAACTGCCCCTGCCCCGTCAGTTTGGCATGGATCAGCGCAGTCAGCACCGCGGCCGCGCCGTTGAGCCCGCCGACGGCGTCGCCGAACGCGGTATGGCTCATGACGGGCGGACCATCGGGATCGCCGACCACGCTGGGCAGGCCGGAGCCCTGCTCCAGGGTCGAGCCGTAGGCGCGGCAGTCGCGATGCACGCTGCCGGCGCCGAACGCCGACATCGACATCATCACCAGCTTTGGATTGATCTTGCTCAGCACGTCGTAGCCGAGGCCGAGCTTGGGCAGCACCTCGACCGAATAATTGTCGACCACGAGGTCGGCATCGGCGAGCAGGCGCTTCGCCAATTCAAACCCCCTCGGCCGGGTCAGATCGAGCGTGATGCCGCGCTTGTTGCGGTTCATGATGCAGTAGCGCACCGACTTCTCGTACATCTGCTCCAGCACATAGGCCGGGCGGCGATCGACGCCACGCCACCAGTCCGGATACTGGGTCGCCTCGATCTTGATGACGTCGGCGCCGAGATCGGCGAGCGTGCGGGTGCAGATCGGCCCGGCCCAGCCCATCGAAAAGTCGACGACGCGGATGCCCTCGAGCGGCAAGCGATCGGCTGCCGCGGGCCTGGGCACCGGCACGCGCGGCGCAGCCTCGCGCCTCGCCTGCTGCTCGCCGAGATCAGGCACCCGGCCGCCGCGCAGCGGCGGCGTTGCGGTCAGCCGCTGCATCGTGCCGGCGGAAAAGCCGGTCTCGTCACCGACGGTGATCGGGACGATGGCGCCACGCGCACGCTTCTCCTCATCGGCGATCAGATCCGCTACCTCCGGCACCGGCACGATCGGAATCTTGCGCTTGAGCCCTTCCGCGAACCACTCCTGCGCGGTGCGCTGCTTCAGCTTTGGCAAGATCCTGCCTTCGATCTCGGCGACATGGCGCAGCCGGTCGACACCCATCACCAGCGTCGGATCGTCGCGCAGTTCGTTGAGCCCGAGCATCTCGCAGAACGCGCGCCACTGCGCCGGGGTCACCGTGGTGACGCCGAGCCAGCCCTGCCTGGTCTCGTAGATGCCGACCGGAAAGGTCGGCCAGAACCGGTTGACGCCGATCCGCCGCATGATATCGCCGCGCTGGAACGCCTCGAACATGATGTATTCGGTGACGGCGATGCTGGCCTCGAACAGGCTGAGATGGTTTGCGCGCCCGCGCCCGTCCTGCATGCGCCCGAGCACCGACGATGCGGCGGCGATGAAACCCCACAGCCCGCCCAGGATGCCGATCTGGAAATCCGGCGCGTGCATCGGCGGCCCCTGCTCCGGACCGACCAGCTTCACCAGTCCGGTCAGCGCGCGGATCGTGGAGTCGGTCGCCGCGAAATTGGCGTAGGGACCGCGATCGCCGAACCAGGCGAGGTCGAGATGGATCAGGCCGGGATGATCCCGCCTGATCGCGTCGAGGTCGATCTCGGGACAATCCGCCGCAGCAATGCCGCGCCCGTCGAGCAGGATGTCGCAGCCGACAATCAGCTCGCGCAGGCGCGAGACGTCGCGCTTGTCGAGCACGACACTCGACTTGTTGAAGTTGAGGAACGCAAACCACGCGCTCTGGCCTTTGGGCGTCAGCGGCGCGGTGCGGCGAAGCGGATCGCCCTGCGGCGGCTCGACCTTCTGCACATCGGCGCCGAAATCGGCAAACAGCCGCGCGCAATAGCTCGTCGCCGCAGCACTTCCGATCTCGACAATCCGCAGATGCGACAACGCGCCCATCAGGCTTCCTCGCGACACATGACCAGCCGGTGACAGCGGCTGATTCAGTTTTCTTGTTGGGTGAACTTGAAGCCGCGCCGACTGTGTGATGCAAGTGGAATTTTCTTCCGCTTGACGGAATTAGCGAGCGTATGACCGAAATTGCTGCTCAGCGCGAAGCGAGGCTTGTGCAGCTAATTGCAGGTGAGTTGCGCTTCGAACCAGTGTTGCACTGAGTTCGACAATCGCGGCCATGCGCGCAAGACATGCGCGTATGTGGCATCGCTCGCACCGGCGATGTTACGCAGTTCCTGCTCAATGGCGGGAAAGTCAACACCGAGGCACCGGCCGGCCTTGGCGACGGTGCGACCATCGACCACAAGCTCTGAGATCAGCGACGCATTGCCGCGTGCGAACAGGAGGTCGAGCGGATCGGCATCGAGAATCTGATCACGCTCGAGGCGGTCGAGATCGATGCCGACGAAATCGGCCGGCGCACCGACCGCGAGCTCGCCGGCTCCGGGCGCGCCGGTGGCACGGCGGCCGTTGCGGATCGCGAGCGCGAAGAACTCCTGAGCTGTCCAGGTGCGCTTGAAGCCGAGGCCACCGTGCATCATCTGCACCAGCCGCATCTCGCGCAGCACGTCGTCATCCTCGTCGAGCGCAAGGCCATCGACGCCGACCGCAATCCCGCAGCCGCAGCTATGCGCCGCCGCGATTGGTGCGTGTCCTGAGCGCAGGTGGAGGTTGGAGGAGAAATTGGTGACGATGCGCGCGCCCGACGCCGCGATCATCTCGAGCTCGTCGGGCCGGGCGTGGATGCAATGCGCGAGCGTCAGCCGCTCCGAGAGGAAGCCGATGTCGCGGAGATAGCGGACGATGCCGCCGGGAAAATGCCGGTCGGCCCAGGCGCGCTGGTAGATCGTCTCGAGCAGATGCATGTGAATGCGGCGGCCGGTCTGCGCCGAGTTCTCCGCGACCGCCTGCAGCAGTGGCTTCGAGCACCACTGCACCCCGGCCGGCCCAAGCTGGACGTCGACTTTCGGCCCGCCGATCGCCGCCGCGATGGCGTCGGTCAGCTCGATATAGGCCTGCGGCGACATCGGGGTGCGAACGAACAGCTGTTCGATCGTCTTGCGGTCGTGGGCCGGAAGGTCTGACAGCACCGCTTCGCTGTCGCCATAGACGATCGGGTTCTGGTCGCGCACGGCGATCGCAAAGGCGATGCGGATGCCGACATCGGCGGCGGCGCGCGCGATCGCCCTGGCCTCCTCGACCAGCGGCATGGTGCCGCTCGGCCTCGTGTAGTGCACCATCATCGCGGCGCAGCCGGCCTGCGCTGCGCGGGCAAACGCCGAAGCCGCGGAGAGATAGGGATCGACCGGCGTGCCGACCACCGTGCGCAGGATCCAGCTCTCCAGCGGCATGCCGATCGCGCCGAAGCTCGACGCGCGCGGACGGGCGTGGTCGTGGGCGTTGACGAAAGCGGGGAGGATGAAGGAACGCGGGCCCTTCGCCGGGCTCGCGGCTTCGGAGATATCGGTGATGACGCCGTCGACGTGACGGAGCACGACGTCGTTGCGGATGCCGTGGTCAGCACCGCAGAACAGACGGGTTGCCGTGACGTCTGCTGTCATGGTCATCCCTCTCATTACGGCCTGCTTCACCTCTCCCGCTTGCGGGGGAGGTCGGATCGCATCGGAGATGCGATCCGGGTGGGGGCTCTCACCACAATACGACTCGTGGATAGAGCCCCCACCCCGGCCCTCCCCCGCAAGCGGGAGAGGGAGCAAACCTCCGATGCGGCCGGAGCTCGGCCTCGCTCAATCAATTCGCCGTATACACCAACTCCCTCTCTGCGCGCGGCGGCAGGAATTCCCGCGAGAACACTTCGGCCGGGGCCGGCGTGCGGGCGAGCTGGTAGCCTTCGACGATGAAGCCGATGGCGCGGGCCATGCGGTCGTCCCTGACGTCGCCGATGCCGATGTCCTTCATCTCCGGCGAGACGATCAGCTTCTCGAAGGAATATTGCAGCCGGCGCTTCTCGACATCGACATTGATCAGATTGTCGTAGTTCAGCGCCGCCTTCATGGCCGCGTTCTGGTCCTTGGCGACCGCGATCGCGCCCCTGTTGATGGCGCGGACGAGGCCGGCCACCGCCTTCGGGTTCGACGCGATCAGCTTGCGCGAGACCATCACGCCGTTGGAATAGAGGTCGAGCCCGTAATCGCCGAACGAGAACCATTTGAAGTCCTTGTCGGGGTCCTGGCGGTTCAGCACCAGGTTGAAATAGCTCGTGATGTTGAACACCAGCGCGGCGTCGATGTCGCCCTTGATCAGCATCGGCTCCTGCAGATTCGGCGCCATGTTGGAGACCTTGATCTTCTCGCCATCGAGCCCGTTCTTGTGCACGAACACCGGCAATAGCCGCGTGGTCGGCGTGCCTTGCGCGCCGCCGAGCGTGTGGCCCTCGAAATCCTTGATCGTCTTGATGCCGCTCGAGTTCTTGGCGACGATCGCGAATGGCGGCTGGTTCCACATCATGTAGACCATGACGGGCGCATCCTGCGGCTTGGTCGCGGCGTTCTGGATGATCGCGTTGACGTCGCCGAAGCCGGCGTCATAGGCGCCCGACATGATGCGCGTCACGGTCGCGCCGGAGCCCTCGCCCTGGTCGATCACGACGTTGAGGCCCTCTTCCTTGAAGTAGCCGTTGTCCTTGGCGTAGAAGAACGCGGCGTCCGAGCCTTGCGTCTTCCAGCCCAGCGTGAACTTGATGGTGGTGTCCTCGGCGCGCGCGGGACCGGCGATCAGGGCCAATCCCAACAGCGCGGCGCTTACTTTTCTCAGCATCGAGATCTCCTTAAGCTTCATTGCTTGACGGTCGACGAAGTGTCTCAAGTGGCGATGACATTGTCCTTGCGTGTCGCCCAGCCGGTGACCTGACCCTCGATCAGCGAGAACAGGACGTAGAGTGCGACGCCGAGGCCGGCGAGCACGAACAGCCCGGCGAACACCAGCGGCACGTTGAAATTGGAGGACGCGGTCATCATGACGTTGCCGATGCCGCGGTTCGAGGCGACGGTTTCCGACAGCACCGCGCCGACAAAGGCGTAGGAGACCGCGACCTTCAGCGAGGCGAAGAAGAACGGCATCGTCCTGGGCAGGCCGACATTCCAGAGGATGTCGAACTTGCTGGCGCCGAGTGCCTTCAGCACATCCTCGAGCTCGGGCTCGGTGGTGGCAAGACCGGTGGCGATGTTGACGACGATCGGGAAGAAGCAGATCGACAGCGAGGTCAACACCGCCGGCACGGTGCCGGAGCCGAACCACAACACGAAGATCGGCACCACGGCGACCTTCGGGATCGACGAGAAGCCGACCAGCAGCGGATAACAGGTGTCGTAGGCGGTTTTTGACACCCCGATCACGGCACCGAGCGCGACGCCGAGCGCCACGCCGAGCACGAAGCCGATCATGGTGGTGACCAGGGTCTGCACGATGTGCGGCCACAGGATCGGGAGTTTATCGAACAGCGTGACGAAGATCTGCGACGGCCGCGGCAGCACGAGGTCCGACATCCCCGTCACCAGGCAGAACAGCTCCCAGGCGACGAAGAACAGCACGATCAGCGCCGCGGACCAGGCCTTCTGCCTGATATCTGACGCGGACATGGTCAGGCTCCTTCTCGCGCGGCGGTGCGCGCATCGACAATGAAGGCGCGGAGCTTCTGGTTGAGCGCGATGAAGTCGGGCTCGAAGGTCATCGCCACGGTACGCGGACGGGCGAAATCGACCCTGGAGTCGTCGAGGATGCGGCCGGGCCGCGCGCTCATCACGCAGATGCGGCTGGCGAGGAAGCCGGCCTCGCGCAGATCATGGGTGACCAGCAGCACGGTCGGCCTGTGGGTCATCCAGAGCTGCTGAAGGATTCCCCACAGCTCCTCGCGGGTGAACTGGTCGAGCGCGCCGAACGGCTCGTCGAGCAGCAGCATGCGCGGCTCGTGGATCAGCGCGCGGCACAGATTGGCACGCTGGAGCATGCCGCCGGAGAGCTGCCAGGGATAGCGGCCGCCAAAGCCCTTCAGCCCGACCTGCTCGAGCAGCGCATTGGCCTTGTCGCGGAACTCGGTCTTGCGCAGCTTGCGGAATTGCGAGCGGAACGGCTCGACGATCTTCAGCGGCAGCATGATGTTCTTTTCGATCGTCATCCACGGCAGCATGGTCGGGTTCTGGAACGCCATGCCGACCCGCATCGCGCGCGCCGCGACCTCGCGGCCGCCGACGATGACGACGCCGGTGGTCGGCCGCGCCAGGCCGGAAACCAGCCGCAGGATGGTGGACTTGCCGCAGCCGGACGGGCCGACCAGCGCGACGAACTCGCCATCGGCGATCCGCAGCGTGGTTGTCGACAGTGCCGGCACGGCGCGGGCGCCCCGGCCGAACGTGACGGAGGCGTCCGACAGCTCGATCGCGGTCGGCGCGGATCCGGCGGCCATCGGTTCGCCGGCAAATTCGGAGTTTGGTTGCATGCGCATCACGAGCAAAGTGCATGCAAGCCGGATGCCAGCGGCGGCCGCGTGGAAAATCAAGGAGATCGCGCGTTCCGCGCTTCAAAGGCCGGATTCCTTTTGGGCAATCCGTGGCTCAAACTGCATGCAATTCGAGCGCCCGATTGCTTTGGCGGTATGATAAAGAGGCGTTCGAAGCACCTTCGAGAGGGATTCGCGGCAATGGCGGGGCGCGCCGACAGCAGCAAGACGGCTGAATCGTCAGACAAGGTCAGCGTGATCTGCCGCGCGCTGCGGCGCGCGATCATCGAGCAGGCGCTGGAGCCCGGCGCCAAGCTGCCCGAGGATTCGCTCGGCGAGCGCTTCGGCGTCAGCCGCACCATCGCACGGCATGCGCTCGGGCAATTGGCGGGGGAAGGCCTGGTCGAGCTGCGCCGCAACCGCATTGCCGTGGTGGCGACGCCGAGCTGGCAGGAGGCGCGCGATGCCTTCGATATCCGCATCGAGCTCGAGCGGCTGGTGGTGCGGCAGCTCGCCGGCAAGCTGACCAAGGCGCAGATCGCCGAGCTCACCGCCCACGTCGACGCCGAGGATCGCGCCCGCGACGGCACCGATGCGGTGTCGATCCGGCTCGCCACCGAATTCCACATCCTGCTTGCTCACATGACGAACAGCCCGATCCTGGTGCGCTATGTCAGCGAGGTCGCCTACCGCTGCTGCCTGACACTGTCGCTGTACAGCCGGCCGCATTCGTCGGAATGCGCGATCAACGAGCACCGCGCGATCATCGCCGCGCTGGCGAAAGGCGACGTCGACAAGGTGATGGGGCTGATGCACAGCCATCTGGATTCCGTGGCGAACCGTGCGCTGGTCGCGCCGAGCCCGCAGCGCGGGCGCGATCTGCTGGATATTCTGGCACCCTATGCCGACGAGGCAACCGGCGAAAAGGTGGTGAAGCTGCCGAAGGCGGCGCGGCGCTGACGCTCCATCACCGTCATCCTGAGGAGGCCGCAACGCGGCCGTCTCGAAGGATCGACGGCCACCGGTCGGGCCGTGCATCCTTCGAGACGCGCTACGCGCTCCTAAGGATGACGGGGATACAAGGTTGCTTCCCCTACGCCTCGATCCCCCGCCGCACCAAAATCCGCTCGGCGCTGTCGTTCCAGACGTCCATCTTGACGATCTGCCCGCCCCGCACCACGAAGCGGTCGACATAGCGGTTGCCTTCGAACGGCGTGCCGTCGGTCCATTCGCCGTAGAGCGTCCCGACGCTGTAGACGACGGTCTCGTCCGTGCCAGGGCAGACATCGAAGCGATCCATCTTCTTCTTCACCCAGCGATAGCGCTTCGCATTGAAGGCAGTCGGCCCGCGCGGATGGTCGAATTCGCGCCCGCCGGTGAAGGTGATCACCGTGCCCGGCTTCATATAGGCCGCGGCCGCATCCGGATCGGGAATCATCGACGCCGTCAAATAGGCCTCGACGATCTCTGCGTCGGACATCGGGCGGGCATCGGCTTTGGCTGGTGCGGACATGGGGGCCTCCGGAGATAATCAGGACTCTACAATCTGGCCGCCAAAGTGTATGCATATTTTTTAGACAATCGAACCATAGAACTGCACACAATCTGGTGCTGCCGGATCCCCACCCCTCCGCTAGGCTGAAACCATCCTGATGTTTGCTCGCCGATGATCGCGACACCTGCCTTTGACCTTGTCTTCCGCAATGCCGTGACGCGCAGCTCCGCCGCCGCGGTCGATATCGGCATCGCCGGCGGCAGGATCGCCGCGATCGCGCCGCGCCTCGTGTGCGAGGCGGTCGAAGTCGACCTCAACGGCCGGCTGGCGTTGCCCGGCTTCGTCGACACCCATATCCATCTCGACAAGGCCTGCCTGCTCGGCCGCTGCGGCCACGATCACGCCAGCCTCAGCGAGGCGATCCGCGCGGTGTCGGCGATGAAGCGCGACTTCACGGTCGAGGATGTCTATGCGCGCGGCTCAAAAGTGATCGAGCGCGCGATCACGGCGGGCACCACGCGGATGCGGACGCATGTCGAGATCGACCCGCGGATCGGGCTGCGCGGCTTCGAGGCGGTAAAGGCCTTGAAACGCGACTATGCCTGGGCGCTCGACCTCTCGCTTTGTGTCTTCCCGCAGGAGGGCCTGATCAACGATCCCGGCGCCGACGCGCTCTTGGTCGCGGCGCTCAACGACGGTGCAGAGGCGGTCGGCGGCTGCCCCTATGTCGACAGCGACCCGAACGCGCATATCGCGCGCATCTTCGACCTCGCGCAGGAGTTCGACGTCGATGTCGACCTCCATCTCGATTTCGACCTCGATCCCTCCTGGTGGCACATGGAGGAGGTCTGCCGGCAGACCGAACGGCGCAACTATCACGGGCGCGTCGCGATCGGGCACGCCACCAAACTCTCCGCGCTGCCGCCTGATCGGTTGAAGAAAGCCGGCGCTCGGCTCGCCGAGGCCGGCGTCGCGGTCACCGTGCTGCCGGCGACCGATCTCTATCTGATGGGACGCGACGCCACCCACAACGCGCCGCGCGGGCTGACCGCCGCGCACCGGCTCGTCGCCGATGGCGTGCTGTGCTCGGTCGCGACCAACAATGTGCAGAATCCGTTCACGCCGTTCGGCGATGCATCGCTGCTGCGGATGGCCAATCTCTACGCCAATGCGGCGCATGCCGGGATCGGCGAGTTCGATGCCTGCCTCGATCTCGTCACCGACCTGCCGGCACGGCTAATGAACCTCAAGGATTACGGCATCGCGGTCGGCAATCCCGCCGACATCGTCGTGCTCGATGCCGACAGCGGAACCAACGCGATCGCCGAACTGCCCGACGTGCTGATGGGCTTCAAGCGCGGCCGCAAGACCTTCGAACGCCAGCGCCCGACGCTGTTCCGGCCGTAGACCCGAACACTCCCTCCCCGTCATCCTGAGGTGCGAGCTCTTGCGAGCCTCGAAGGATGCACGGCCCCATGAGATCCGCGCGGAAGGAGCCGGGCCGTCGCCCTTCGAGACGCGCGCAAGAGCGCGCTCCTCAGGGTGACGGTGAAAGAAGAGGCGAGTGCCGCCTTGCCAATACGCATTGTCGCCTTGCCCTGGCGCGAATTGACGCCCTCGCCGATCCGTTGTTGAACGTCCTCAACACCAACAAACAGCCGGGCAGGAAACCATGAGCAAATCCACCACAATCAAAAGCGTCGAAACGCTCGCCTGCGATGCCGGGTGGCGGAATTATCACTTCGTCAAGGTGACGACGACGGACGGGCTGGTCGGCTGGAGCGAATATGACGAGGGCTTCGGCGCGCCCGGCGTGACGGCGGCGATCGAGCGGCTGTCGGCGCGGGTGGTCGGCAAGAACGCGTTCGAGCACGAGCGGATCTATGCCGAGCTGTTCGCCGCGACGCGCCCTGCCGCCGGCGGCGTGGTGGCGCTGGCGCTAGGCGCGATCGAGAACGCGCTGCTCGACGTCAAGGCCAAGGCGCTCGGCGTGCCCTGCTACGACCTGCTCGGCGGCAAGATCCGCGACCGCGTGCGGGTCTACTGGTCGCATTGCGCGACCTGGCGCATCAATCATCCCGACTGGTACAAGCCGGCCATCACCGATCTCGACGGCGTCAAGGCGATCGGGGCCGAGGTGCGCGAGAAGAAATTCACGGCGATGAAGACCAACATCTTCGTCTACACCGACGGCAAGCCGCAAGGCTGGCGCCCCGGCTTCGGCTCGCCGTTCCAGCCCGAGATCAACATCGACCGCACTGTGCTGCGCAATCTGTGCATGCATCTGGAGGCGATCCGCGACGGCGCAGGGCCGGATGTCGATCTTTTGCTCGACCTCAACTTCAACGCCAAGACCGAGGGCTATCTGAAAATCCTGCGCGCCATCGAGAAGATGGACATGTTCTGGGTCGAGATCGACACCTTCAACCCGCAGGCGCTCGGCTATATCCGCCGCCAGAGCCCGCACCCGATCTCGTCCTGCGAGACGCTGCTGGGCCTGCGCGAATTCCTGCCCTATTTCACCGAGCAAGCGATGGACGTCGCGATCATCGACACGCCGTGGAACGGGGTCTGGCAATCGATGAAGATCGCCGCCGCCGCCGAGCATTTCGAAGTCAACGTCGCGCCGCATAATTTCTACGGCCACCTCTGCACCATGATGAACGCGCATTTCTGCGCCGCGGTGCCGAACCTGCGCATCATGGAGACCGACATCGATCGGCTGGCCTGGGACCACGAGCTGTTCACCCACGTGCCTGAATTCGTCGACGGCAATCTCGTGATCCCGGATCGTCCGGGCTGGGGCACCGAGCCGAACGAGGAAGGCCTGCGCGCGCACCCGCCGAAGAACAAGGGCGGGCTGTTGAATTACGGGTTGAAGAAGTAGGCGGTCAAACTGCCAGACCCGTCATCCTGAGGAGCGGCGCCTTCGCCGCGTCTCGAAGGATGCACGGCCACAGTCGGGCCGTTCGCCCTTCGAGACGGCCGCTGCGCGCCCTCCTCAGGGTGACGGTGATGGAGTTGGCCGTGTACCGCCAACCTCAATTATCCTCGCGCACTGCCGTGAACGCGCTGTCGATCACGTCGCCGATCGGCTGCCAGGCATTGCCGTCGAACTGCACCAGCCGCATCTGCTTGATCGGGCGGAAGTCCTTCGGTCCGGTGTTGATCACGATCCCGGGCAGCGCGATCGGGCTCTGGTAGTCCTTCAGCGACGCGGCCTGCCGCATGATGTTCTCGCGCGACAAATCGTCGCCGCACTGACGCAGCACCTGCATCAGCGTATCCGCAGCGGCGTAGCCGAACACGGCGTAGATGTCGTCCTTGTCGCCGTCAGGATAATACTTGTCCATGAAGGCGAGCCACGCCTTGATCTGCGGATCGTCCTTCCAGGACGCATCGCCGGCATCCTTGAGGAACGAGGTCGAGATCACGCCCAGCGAATTCTGCAGGCCCGCCGGCCGCAGCGCGCTGGCGATCGAGGCCGACGCGTTGTCGAGGATGAACACCGGATGCCAGTCGAGGTCGGCGGCGACGCGGATCGCGCGCGCCGCGATCGCCGGCGCGCCGTCGAACACCAGAATGTCGGCGCCGGAGTTCTTCAAAATTCCGATCTGGTTCTGGATCGCGGTCTCCGATGCGTCGAAGGCGAGATCGGCGACGATCATGCCGGCGGTGTCGCCGAGCCCTTCCTGCAATCCCTTGAACAGGTCGCGGCCGAACTGATCGTTCTGCCAGAGCACCGCGATCTTGCGCGAGGGATAGGCCGCCTGGATGTAATTGGCGTAGATCCGCCCCTCGGCGCGGAAGGTCGGCTGCCAGCCCATGGTCCAGGGAAAAGTCACAGGATGCGCCCACGCCTCGTCGCCGGAGGCGACGAACAGCTGCGGCACCTTGTTCTCGTTGAGGTACTTCCGGACCGCGAGATTGCTCGGTGTGCCGAACGAGCCGAACATCAACAGCACGTCCTGCTTCTCGACGAGATCGCGGGTCTGCTCCATCGCGGTCTTCGGATTGGAGCTGTCATCGACCGAGACGAACCTGACCTTGCGGCCGTTGATGCCGCCATGCTCGTTGACCATGTCGAAATAGGCCGCCTCCGCCCGCCCGATGGTCGCGAACGCGGCCAGCGGCCCGGTGTAGGGCATGACGTTGCCGATGCGGATCTCGTTGCCGGCCGCCGTCTGCGCCTGCTGCGCGCGCAACGGCGCCGCCGCGAGGACAGCTGCGAGGACGAGGGATATCGAAAGCGCAGTTTGTCTTTTTGTTTGCATCAACATCGCCACAAACGCCGGCGGCTGGCCGGCGCTCCTCCCGAGCGAGCGGAGTTTATCGCCCAAGCCAATGCCGGAAAAATGAAATGTTGATGGCGGAGGCAGGCCTTCTTTCACCCCCCGCAAGCGCAGGGCAATCGCATATGGCAGCGAAAAGCTTGGCGGCGCTATTTCCACATCGTCATGGCCGGGCTTGTCCCGGCCATCCACGTCTTTTTCGCGCGGAAACCAAGACGTGGATGCCCGGCACAAGGCCGGGCATGACGAGTCTGTGGAGGGATCGAGCGCACATGCGATAGCCCTCCCCCGCAAGCGGGAGAGGGAGCGCAGTTCCCGCATGGCGATCAGCGCAGTGTTATGTCGAGCCAGCCGAGCGGGTTGACGGCGACGCGGTCGCCGCTGTCGACCAGGACGGTCGTGGTTTCGGCCTCAATGATCGCAGGACCGGCCAGCGCTTGACCTGGCTTGAGATCGTCGAGCGCGTAGACCGGCACCTCGCGCCATGCACCGAACCAGGCCTGCCGCTTGCCGCGCGGCGCGCAGGGCGCAGCCGAGCTGGCCTTTCCGGCATCACTGCTGCCGCGCGCCACCTTGCCGACCGCGGCGACGCGGGCGTTGACGAACACCACCTCCTGGCCGCGCGAGGCATAGGTGTAGAGCTCCTCGTGGCGGCGATGGAAGCGCTCCTCGATCTGCGCCACCAGGTCGGCGGCGCCGAGATCGAGCTCGCCGAGCGGGACGTCGATCTCGAACACCTGCTCGCCATAGCGCATCTCGGCCGAGCGCTCGATGGCGATGTCGCCCTTGAACCAGTCGCGCAGCCGGCCGGCGGCCTGCGCCTCCAGCCCGGCGAACAGCGCCCTCACCTCATCGGCGGAAATCCGGCCCGTGCCGTAATGGGTGCGGCTGACCTCGTAGCGCAGATCGCTGGTCAGCATGCCCCAGGCCGATAGGACGGATGCGACCGTCGGCACGATGATGCGCTTGATCTCGAGTTCGCGCGCGACTTCGGCGGCGTGCATGCCGGCGGCGCCGCCGAAGCTGAGCAGCGCGAATTTGCGGGGATCGACGCCGCGGCGCAGCGTCATCAGACGGATGCCGTCGGCCATCTTCAGATTGATCATCTTGTAGATGCCGGCGGCAGCCTCGATCCGCGACAGCTCGAGCGCTGCGGCGATCCGGTCCACCGCCGCTTCCGACGCCGCACGGTCGAGCGGCCGCGCACCGCCCATGAAGGCCGCGGCATCGAGATAGCCGAGCACGACATTGGCATCGGTGATGGTGGCGGCCGTGCCGCCATTGCCGTAGCAGGCCGGCCCCGGCACCGAGCCCGCGCTCTCCGGCCCGACCCGCAGCGTGCGGCCGCCGTCGACGCTCGCAATCGAGCCGCCGCCGGCGGCGATGCTGGCGATATCGAGGCTGCGCAGCGCAATGCGCTGGCCGGCGAGCATGCCGTCCGCCGACAGCGAGGCCTGGCCATCTGCGATCAGCGAGATGTCGGTCGAGGTGCCGCCCATGTCGAACGGCACGAGATCGGGAATTCCGAGAAGATCCGCGCAGCGGCGGCTGCCGGAGATGCCGCCGGCCGGCCCCGACAGCACCGTGCCCGCGGCGAGCCGCGAGGCTTCCTCCACCGGCGCCATGCCGCCATGCGACAGCACGACGAACAGCGAGCCCGCAAAGCCGGCTTCCGCGAGGCTGCGCTCCAGATTGGTGAGATAGCGCCGCACCGTCGGCGCGACATAGGCGTTCACGATCGTGGTCGAGACGCGCTCATATTCCTTGATCTGCGGCAGCACGTCGCTCGAACGCGACACGCTGACGTCGGGCAGCTCCTTGGCGAGCTGCTCGGCGGCGGCAAGCTCATGCGCCGGGTTGAGATAGGCGTGCAGGAAGCAGACCGCGACCGAATTCGCACCCGAGCGTTTCACCTCGGCGATGACATCGCCGAGCGCTGTGGCATCGAGCGCGACCGCGGCGCTGCCGTCGGCCTTCAGCCGCTCGCGCACGCCAAAGCGGCGCTCGCGCGGCACCAGCGGCTCCGGCGGCGGCGTGCGCAGATCGTAGCGATCCGGCTTCAGCCCTTCGCGCATCTCGACGACATCGCGGTGTCCCTCGGTGGTCAAGAGCGCAACCCTCGCGCCCTTGCGCTCGAGCAGCGCATTGGTCGCAACCGTCGTGCCGTGCACCAGGCGATCGGTCGCGGCGAGCATCGCCGTGCGCGTCACGCCGAGCCGGCGCGCCAGCTCTTCCAGTCCCGCCATGACGCCGATCGACTGATCGGCCGGCGTGGACGGCGATTTCGCAAAAACCGTGCGCCCGGTTTTGTCAGTTGCAACCAGGTCGGTGTAAGTGCCGCCGACGTCGACCCCAATCGTATACATCGCTGCTCTACACCGCTTTCGAAACCAAACCTTGCGCAAGATCGCGCGCCCGCGCTTCCGCGGAGCGCTTCTCGGGTGGCCCCCAGCCGCCGCCGCCGGAGGAGCGGATCTCGAGGCAGTCGCCGGGGCGCAGCTCGATGCCGACTTCTTTCGTCTTCAGGACGCGCGGCTCGCGTCCTTCCGAGAGCAGCCGGTAGTGGTGCGGCTTGCCGTCTTTGCCGCCGAGCATGCCGCAGGGACCATGGCGCGCACCGTCGCCGGCGGTGTTGCCCTTGGCCGGCTTCTGCGTCTCCAGCACCATGTCGAGCGCCACGCCGAGCCCGCCGCGATGCTGGCCGTCGCCGCCGGAGTCCGGCCGGAATTCGTGCTGGCGGAAATGCAGGGGGAAGCGCACTTCGGCAACCTCGATGCTGCCGAATTTGAGCCCGCCGACCGAGTGCCATTCGCCGATCGACGAATAGCCGTCGCCGCCCGGCGATGCGCCGCCGCCGGGCCGAGCCTGGAACATGTGCCAGATGAAATTCCGTCCGTTGCGCGGGTCCTCGCCCTGGATCGCGATGCGGAATCTGCGGCCCCACCCGCCCATCACGCGATCCGGACAGGACGCCGACATCGCCTTGATGATGGCTTCGACGATCTCGTTGGAGGGATGGCTGGTGCACAAGGTGACGGGACGGCCGGGATCGGCCCAGACGATCGTGCCCTGCTTCGCCACCACTTTCAGCGGCCGCAGCGCGCCGGTGTTCTTGGGAATGTCGGCGTCGATCAGATAGGCGAAGGCCATCGCGACCGCGGCCTGCATGTTGGCATGTGAGGAATTGACGAAGCTGGTCGACTGCGGATCGGAGCCGGTGAGATCGACCTCGATGTCACTGCCCTTCTTCGTCACCTTGGCGGCGATCTTGATGTCGGTGCGGCCGTGGCCGTCATCGTCGAGCAGCGCCTCGCCGTAGAATACGCCGTCCTTCCAGGCGGACACCACGGCGCGGGCCTGCTGCTCGGTCGCGTCCAAGATCGCCTCGATCGCGGCTTCGACCGTCTCCGCGCCGAACTCGCTGAACAGTTTGGAGACGCGGCGTTCACCGAGATGCGCGGCTCCGAGCATCGCCGCGAGGTCGCCGCGGAATTCACGGGGGTTGCGGATGTTCAAAGCCAGCAGATCGAGCAGGTCCTCGCGCGGCTTGCCGGCCTCGTAGAGCTTGATCGGCGGAATGCGAATGCCTTCCTGATAGATCTCGGTGGCGGCCGGATTGTAGGCGCCGTGGGTGGCGCCGCCGATGTCGCTCTGATGCGCGCGCACGATGGTCCAGAGCAGCCTTTTTCCCCCGTCGAATACCGGCACAAAGGCGGTGAGATCGGGCAGATGGCTGCCGCCCTGATAGGGATCGTTGAGCAGGATGACGTCGCCGGGCGCGACATCCTTGAAGCGCTCCTCGACCGCGAGCGTCGCCCAGGGCAAGGCGCCGACATGAACCGGAATGTGGTCGGCCTGCGCGATCAGCCGCCCGTTGGTGTCGCAAATCGCCAGCGAAAAATCGCGGCTGGAATTGAGGATCTGCGAATAGGAAGTGCGAAGCATCGCTTCGCCCATCTCCTTCACGATCGACGACAGGCGGTGCTGGACGACGGAGCGGGTGATCGGATCGATCTTGGCGGACATTTTTGCCCTTGTGGGCGCATGGGATTGCGCAGAGAGGACCGGGAACCGGTCGATCGGGACCGGATTTCCTCTTATAGCCAGCGGCTCGCCGTTCGCAAATCGGGCCGGTTCGGCCGGACCGGACCATTCCGTCGATCAGCAAGTCGTGATCGACAGGAAGCGACCTGGCGACGGAATAGAACTCGCGCTGCTGCGTCCCACCCATGCAAGCCGGCCCCGAGGCCCAATGCCGAGGCCGGACCGCTCGGGCTTCCCCGACAACTCCCAGGGTGACGCAATGCTTCCTCGATTCCTCAGACCCGGCCTCGCGCCGCTCGCCGCGGCTGCGCTGCTCGCCGTCGCCGCCGCGGCTGCGTTCGCGCATGACGACCATCATCCGGCCCAGAGCGCACAGACGGCCGAAGAGAGCGCCTTCCTCGCCGAAAACGATGCGGCGATGACCAAGATGATGAACGACATGGCGGCCAAGCCGAGCGGCGATATCGATCGCGACTTCGTCGCGATGATGGCGCCGCATCATCAAGGCGCGATCGACATGGCGGTGATCGAACTCCGCTACGGCAAGAACGAGCAGCTGCGCCGGATCGCGCAGGAAATCATCGTCGAGCAACGGCAGGAGATCGACGCCATGAAGCTCGCGATCGGCGATCCGGTCACGGCGTCCGCGCCCGCCCCGACGCAGCCGGGCCCGGCGCCCGCCGCCGCTCACGATCATATGAACATGTCCCACGGAATGAAGAACTAGGAGTTTGGAGCGATGAACCGTCATATCCTGAAAAGCCTGCTGGCCACGACCGTGCTGGCGATGTCGAGTTCCGCCTTCGCCGGCCAGGCGCCGGGCGCTGCATCTGCGCCCGACATTCCGATCAGCCATCACGACCGCGTCTACGCCGCCGAGCAGTTCTCGAACACGGTGTCGGTCACCGACCCGGTCGACAACAAGCTGCTCGGCGTGATCCGGCTCGGCGACCCGCAGCCGGGCAATTTCAGTCCGCTCTACAAGGGCCAGGTGCTGGTCCACGGCATGGGCTATTCGCCCGACCACCGCACGCTCGCCGTGGTCTCGATCGGCTCGAACTCGGTGAGCTTCATCGACACGGCGACCAGCTCGGTCAAGCACGTCACCTATATCGGGCGGTCGCCGCACGAGGCGTTCTTCACGCCCGACGGCAAGGAAGTCTGGGTCACCGTGCGCGGCGAGAACTACATCTCGGTCATCGACGCGCAGAGCTTCAAGGAAACGACGCGCATCGAGGTGCCCGCGGGACCCGGCATGCAGATCTTCTCGCCCGACGGCAAGTACGGCTACATCTGTTCGTCGTTCAATCCGGAGACTGACGTGGTGTCGGTCGCAGACCATCAGATCGTTGCGAAAGTGAAGCAGGAGAGCCCGTTCTGCCCGAACATCGCGGCGACCCCGGATGGCGACCAGGTGTGGTTCACGCTGAAGGATGTCGGCCGGACGCAGGTGTTCAACGCCAAGCCGCCGTTCAACCCGATCAAGACCATCGACACCGGCCCGATCACCAACCACGTCAATTTCGCCAGGACCTCAAAGGGGACCTTCGCCTATGTGACCATCGGCGGCACCAACGAGGTCAAGGTGTTTCGAACCGATGATTTCTCGCAAGTCGCGACCATCCCCGTCGGCAATCTGCCGCACGGCGTCTGGCCGTCCGGCGACGGCACGCGGATCTATGTCGGTCTCGAAAATGCCGACGCGCTGGCCGCGATCGACACCGCGACCAACAAGGTGATCGCCAACATCCCGATCGGCCAGGCGCCGCAGGCTATCGCGTATGTGCCGAACGCCGCACCAAATCCGGATGACCGCCAGAACCTGCAAGGTCTCGGCGTCGCCGGCCAGGCCGCTCACCTCGCGCTCGCACCGAAAAAGGAAGCCAAGGGCGAGAAGCCGCCGACCAGCGTCTCGCTGTTCGATCAGGGGCTGATCCAGGTGCTGCAGGCTTCCGTGACCGGGCTCGAGCCGAAGCAGCGCTACGTGCTGGGATTGGCCGAACACGCCGACGGCGGCGGCATGGTGGAGCCGCTGGCAGCCTTCATGACCAATCCGGCCGGCTCCGCGATCGTCAACGCGGCCGGCCCGATCCGGCAGATCGTGCAGAGCGCGGCCAGGACCGAGCGGCGCTACCTCGTCATCGCATCCGGCGAACCGGCGAAACTCGGCGCGGTCGTGCAGGTACAAGCGCCATGAGCGACATGCTGCACCTGGTCGAGCCGCTGATACCCGCCTTGCGGCGGTATGCGCGGGCCCTGGTCCGCGACCACGCGGCGGCCGACGACCTGGTGCAGGATTGCCTGGAACGCGCCGTCATCCACTGGGAGCAGCGGCGGTCGGACAATCCGCGCCCGTGGCTGTTCGCGATCCTGCATAATCTCGCCATCAACCAGTTTCGCCGAGCAACGGTGCGCGGCGTTCATGTCGCGATCGACGAAACCAACGAGGGTTCGTTCGGCCAGGAAGCGGCGCAGGAGCACAAGGTCATGTATCGCGACGTCATGGCGAAGCTTGCCAAGCTTCCGCATGACCAGCGCGCAGTCCTGCTGCTCATCGGCGTCGAGGATTTGTCCTACGCCGATGCCGCGAAGGTGCTTGGCGTGCCCATTGGCACGGTGATGTCACGCCTCGCGCGCGCCCGCGAGCGGCTGCATCACGAACTGGAAGGGACGCCCGGCGACCTGGATCATAATGTCGTGCAATTGCGGAACAAGACATGAGCAACCGACCCATTACAGAAGACGATCTGCACGCCTATGTCGATCGCGCGCTCGAACCGGAACGCGAGGCCGAAGTCCGAGCCTATCTGGACAAGCATCCGGACGTGGCCAAACGCATCGCCGCCTACTCCGATGAGCGTAATCTTTTGCGATCGGCGCTGCTGCCGATCGCCGAGGAGCCGCTGCCGCCGCGGCTCAACCTCGCCAGGATGATCGAGAGCCCGCGCCGTCGTCCTTCGTCGTTGCGCTGGGCCATCGCGGCGATGCTGATGCTCTCGATCGGTGGCCTCGGCGGATGGATGATCCGTGGCGCAACGCTTGCGCCAGCCGGCGGGCTCGCAGCGCTCGCTGAGGAGGCAAGCGATTCCTACAAGGTGTACGCCTCCGATCACACAAGGCCGGTGGAGCTGCGTGACAGCACCGAGCTTGTGCAATGGGTCTCCAGCAGGTTGCGTCAACCGGTCAAGCTGCCGGATCTCACCAGGTCGGGATATCGTTTGATGGGCGGACGGGTAGTGCCGACCGCACATGGTCCTGCGGCCATGTTCATGTACGACGATGACCGGGGGGACCGGCTTGTCGTCCTCACCCGTCCGATGACGTCGGACCAGAACGCGCCGATGGCCGCTCATTCGGGGGACGATATCGCGGTTTTCTCCTGGGCCGACGGCGGCACGGGCTACAGTCTCGTGGGACCGGGCGCGGCCGAACAGCTGAAGCCGCTTGCCAACGAGATTCGCAAGCAGGCGCAGACGATCTGATCGGAACGGCGCGCTAAAGCATGATCCGGAAAAGTGCGAAGCGGTTTTACGAAAAGATCATGCTCAAACAAAGAGCTAAGGCGCGATGACGATTCAACCCAATCTCATCGCGCTTTAGGGCCTGGTGTAAATCAGGAACAGCACGATCCCGATCACCAGCGCGCCGGCGATGAACAGCAGCACCGCGGGCAACCCGAACAGCGCGGCGACGCCGGCGGTGCTCGATTGCAGCAGCGCCGCGCCGAGGAAGAACGCGAGGTTGACCGACGACAGCGCCTTGCCGGTGTTCTGGGCGGCGACGAGCTGCCGCGTCATGCCGTAGATCAGCGGCTGCGCCGACGTCGCGAGCCCGATCAGGATCAACAGCGCCAGGTCATATTGCGTCGGCATCACGGCGACGCCGAACAGGTTCGAGACCGGGAAATGCGGTGCACCGGCCGCCATCAGGACGAGCAGCAGCGCGGCGATGGCGTGCGTCACCGCCACCATGGCGCGGCGGTGCCCGAACTTGCGATCGAACGCGCCGATGCAGGCCGGGCCGACGATCATCGCCAGCGTGAACAGGCCGAGCACATTGCCGGCCTCGATCCGGCTCAGCCCTTTCTCGTCCATCAGCCACGGCCCGCCCCACAAGCCGCGCAAGGTCAGCGACGCGCCGAGCGACACCAGCGACAGCGCGATCAGGCCGCGCAGGCCACGTGACATGCCGAGCCGGAGCACCTCGGCCATCTGGTGCAGCGGCGAGGAATCATCCGCGTGCGCGGCGGGCTGCCGCGGCACCAGCGCGAACACCGCGATCAGCACCACAATGCCGAAGCCGGCCGAAACCCAGAAACCGGCGCGCCAGCCGAACTGATCGACCACGAAGGCCAGCGGGCTTGCCGACAGCAGCATGCCGATATTGCCGATCGAGAGGATCAGACCGGACCACAGGCCGAACTTCGCCGCCGACATCTGCTTGGCCGCGAGCGTCATCGGGCACATCAGCATGCCCGATGTGGCGACGCCGAGCATCAGCTGGCCTAGCACGAAGCTCGCGGGCCCCGTGGCGAGCGCCGAGACCAGCGTTCCGATCACGGTCCCGGCGAGCAGGCTCAGCGACACCGGCCGCACGCCGAAGCGATCCATCGCAGCGCCGACCGGGATTTGCGAGGCGGCAAAAGAGAAATGATAGATCGAGGTGAGGCTCGCCAGCGCCTGCGGCGAGGTGCCGAAATCCGACGCCATCAGATCGAGGCTGATCGCCGGGATGGTCCGCAGCAGCGTCGACAGCATGTGGCCGGAGGCCAATGCCAGAAGTGCAAGCACCAGGGCGCGGAACCCGATCCCCGCCTCTTCCTTCGTCACCACGCCGTCCACGAATCGCCTCTTCCCCGAGCGGTTTGGCGACGGGCGTAACATTATTGGGCGGATGGTGCCAAGTTTGAGGGGCAGCGCGATTTCGCGCCCATCGTCTTCGCCTCTCCCGCTTGCGGGGGAGGCCGGATCGCATCGTCAGATGCGATCCGGGTGGGGGCTCTCTCCACGATACGACTCGCGGCGAGAGCCCCCACCCCGACCCTCCCCGCAAGCGGGAGAGGGAGCGCACCTATGACGCGGTAACGTTCTTCGTCCTACTGCTTGTGGAACACCAGCGTACGCAGCTCGATGCTCTCGCGCGGCGCGGCGTCCGCGGGCGTGGTGGGATCGACAAACGCCGTGTGCGGCCCGAACCGCGTGCGGCCGTCGGTCGCCGAATCGTAGCATTTCAGCAGGATCGCCTCGTCCGGCGTCACCTCGGGAATGTAGAACCAGCGGTGGTTCGGATTGTACTTCACCGAATAGGTCTCGCCGCTGCGGTTCGGATAGATCAGGTCGGAGGCAATCAGATCCTCCGGCGCCACTGTCGTGCCGTCGGCCATCGCAAGCGGTGAGTCGCGCAACGGACCGCGGATCGGGCGCCACAGATTGATCACCTGGACGCGGCCCTTGACGAGTTGCTCGGCGTCGTCGGGCAGGTGCTCGAATACCCGGTTGCGGCCCGAGGCGGCAGTCTGGTCGACATGGACGCGGGTCGCGGGCTGGCGCGGTCCGCCGCCGCGAATATCCGCTGCACCCTCGACGCGCTTGCGCACGGTGTGGTCGAAGATGAAAACACGATCCGCCTTCAGCGTCGCCTTCAGGAAGGCTTCGACGGCGGGGTAGTAGACGTTGCGGACTTCGTTGTCGTCGTAATAGTCCTTGACGCTGGTCGGATGCTTGACCAGCGCAAAGCCCTCGCGGTCGAGCGAGAAGCTGTCTGATATCAGCCGCCCGTCAAAAATCGGAACGTTGTGGGCTTCGGGCAGCGCGGTGGATTTGGGCTCGCCGGGCGGCGGATCGAAGGCGTAGGTCCGGGGCTTGCCCGGCGTCGGCGCGAGATAATTCAGTTCAGCGGTCACAAACGGCAGCGACTCGATGCGAGTTTGTTGAAGGCCCATGGTGATCTCCCGGACTCGATTGTTCGTGCCTTTGATCTTGGCGGCGCCGGGCGCAGTGGCAAGGCCGCGGCGAAAATAGCAACGTTGCGGTTTTGGAATGTGCCAAACGGGGAAAATCCTTGCCGCGCGGCAGCCTGCGGACGAATGGATGTTTTTGAGATCACGGGTTCGTTAGCGGAGGCATCTGCTCACGGGGAGTGGGTGCGTAGCGAAACGGCGGAAGACATTGCTCCACGTCATCCTGAGGTGCGAGCGCAGCGAGCCTCGAAGGATGCGTGGCCCCGCTCGTGGCCGTCGACCCTTCGAGACGCCGCTTCGCGGCTCCTCAGGTTGACGGGAAAGGGTCCGTCGCATGTTGCGCGTGATCACGCGCAATGCCTACAGCCCCGCGCCCTTCTCCACGGCCGCGCCAAACGACCGGTCGACGATGTCGGCGGCGTTGATCTTCTGCCTGATCAGGCCCCAGCGGTCGTAGAGGTCGATGGTCTTCTGCTCGTCGGCCACCACGCCGTCGTCGATCGGCGCGATGCGGATCTTGGCCCGCGTCAGCCAGTTCAGCGGCACCGCGGGCGGGATGTTCATCAGCCTGCCCCAGGTCGCGGCGTAGCCCTCGACATTGTTCTGCGACCAGGCACGCGCGGCCGCGAGGCGGCGCACGAAATCCTCGAGCTCGGCGCGCTTGTCCTTGATCGCATCGGGCGTTGCGACCTGGAAGCCGAGGCCGGGCGTGATACCGTCGGCCGTGATGACGCGGCGCGACTTGAACAGCACCTCTTCCTGGCTGACATAGGGTTCCCAGGTCGACCAGGCGTCGACCGCGCCTTGCGTGTAGGCGACCTTGGCGTCCGACGGCGCGAGAAAAACGATCTGCACGTCGCTCGCCTGCCAGCCCTTCGATTCCAGCGCCGCCAGGATCAGCTGATGGCCGATCGAGCCGCGGCCGGTCGCGATCTTCTTGCCGCGCAAATCGTCGAAGCTCTTGATCGCGGAATTCTCCGGCACCACGACCGCGAGCCCGTCGCGCGACTGCCGCACCGCCGCGATCGCCTTGACCGGAATTTTGGCGGCGGCCGCAAAGGTGAACGGGGCGTCGCCGACCAGGCCGGTGTCGATCGCGCCCGCCCCGAGCGCCTCCAGCAGCGGCGCCGCCGCGGCGAACTCCTTCCACTCGATCCTGTAGGGGACGTCCTTGAGCACACCGGCCGCTTCCATCACGGCCTGCGAATTGCCCTTCTGGTCGCCGACGCGCAATGTGGTCTGCGCGGCGGCGCCATCGACGGCGGCGAGCGCGAGCGCTGCCGCAACAATGAGACGGATCATTCGGCGGCAATCCCCCGCTGCTGGTCGCGCGCGTCGATCAGCTTGCGGGTCAGCGGTATCAACGCCCGGCCATAATCGATCGCATCGACCAGCGGATCGAAGCCGCGGATCAGGAAGTGGCTGACGCCGAGATCGTAATAATCGCCGAATACCTCGGCGACCTGCTCGGGCGTGCCGACCAGCGCCGTGGTGTTGCTGTTGGCGCCTGTCAGTTTGGCGATCTCGGTCCACAGCCGCTTGTCGATGCGCGTGCCCTGATCGGCGAGCGCCAGCAGCCGCTTGGCGCCGTCGGTGGCGTGGTTGGGACGGCGATAGCCGGTCTGGTCCTGCAGCGCGGTGGCGCGCTCGAGGATATGTTCCGCCTTCGCCCACGCCTTCTCCTCGGTGTCGGCGAGGATCGGCCGCACCGACAGGCTGAAGCGCGGCGTCGGCCTTCCGTGCCCGGCCGCTGCCGCGCGCACCCGCGCGGTGACGTCGCGCACCTGCGCGTAGGACTCGCCCCACAGCGCGAAAGTATCGGCGTGCTTGCCGGCGACCTCGACCGCGGCGTCCGAGCCGCCGCCGACGAAGGTGTAGATGCCGCCCTTCTGCAACGGCTTCACCTGCGAGAAGCCGTTCTCGACGTTGTAATACTTGCCGCTGTAGTTGAACGGCTTCTCGCTGGTCCATTCCAGCCGCACCACGTCGAGGAATTCGCTGGTGCGGGCGTAGCGCTCGTCCTTGTCGTCGAGCGTGTTGCCGTCCTGGCGCAGCTCGATGGCATTGCCGCCGGTGATGACGTGCAGCGAGACGCGGCCGCCATAGAATTGATCCAGCGTCGCGAGCTGGCGCGCCAGCAGCGTCGGCGCGGTGAAGCCCGGGCGCTGCGCGATCATCACCTTGAGCTGCTTGGTGATGGTCAGGACATGCTGCGCGACCTGCAACGCATCCGGCGTGGTCGAGTGGAACGCCAGCAGCGCGCGATCGAAGCCGGCGAGCTCATGGGCCTTGGCCACCGTCTCGATATAGGGCGGATCGAGCACCGGGCCGGCGCGGACGATGGTCTCGGAGGCATTGTTGTTGGTGATGAAGCCGATGAACTCGACCGGCATGACTGACTACTCCGTTGTTGTTGGCTATTGTTTTCAGACGCCCAGCGCGGAGCGTCCGGCGGAGACACGGGTGGCATCGTCTTGCGGGGTATGGACGCGGCCGCACAGCACGTCCCGATAATGCCGCTCCAGCGGATTGGTGCGCGACAGGCCGTGATTGCTGGTCAGCGACAAGGCATCCTCCACCACTGCCGCGGCGTTATTGGTCACCGTCAGCTTGATGATGTTAGACTCGATCGCGGACAGCTGGAAGCCGTTATCGAAATCGGCGGCGAAGCTGTCGATCAGGCGGGCATTGACCGCGAGCCGCGCCTCGATCGCGCCGACGACCTCCTGCATCCGCGGCAAGGTCGCGAGCGGCGCGCCGAGATTGGCGGGCACCCGCTCCTTCAGGAATGTGACCAGCCAGTCGCGGGCGGCGCGGGCGATGCCGTCATAGATCGCGGCGACGAAGATCGCATGCACGGTCGCCTGGGTGACGTCAGGAACCTTCCACTCGTCGGGCCTGCGGACGTCGATCTCGTAATCCAGCGGAAACACCACGTCGTCGAAGATCACGGTGTGGCTGCCGCTGGCGCGCAGGCCGAGATGATCCCAGGTTTCCTCGATCCGCGTTCCCGGCAACCCTGCCGGAACCAGAAACAAGCCGACACGGGTCTCCGGCTCGTCGGTCTTCGCCCAGACCGAATACCATTTCAGGATCGGCGCGCCGGTCGAATAGATCTTCTTGCCGGTCAGCCGCCAGCCGGTCTCGGTGCGGCGCGCCGTCGTGGCCGGCAGGCCGCCGCGCGCGGGCGAGCCGAGTTCGGGCTCGACGCGCAATGCGTTGATCAGCGCCACGCCCTCGACCGTTTCCTTGGCGAGCTTGCGCGACAGACGTGCCGGCCAGCGCGTGCTGCGCGCCATCACCAGATGCTGGATGTAGTGCATCGACAGCACCAGCGCGGTCGACGGATCGGCCTTGCCGATGATGCCGAGCACGCGGATGGCGTCGCTGGCGCCTGCTCCGCCGCCGCCGAGCGCTGCCGGCACGGTCAGCGCCAGCAAACCTTCGCGCGACAGATCGGCGAAATTCTCGAAGGGAAAGCTGGCGTCGCGGTCGTGCGCCGGCGCACGCGCGGCAAACACCTCGGCGAGCCGCAACGCGCGCGCGATGTGCTCCGGCGCATTTGCCGGCGGCAGCTCCCTCGCCGCAGATGTCACCATGTCGCCTCCAGTCCGAGCAGGCCGAGGATCTGCTTGCGCAGTTCGGCGAGATAAGGATCGCCGCGATGCCGCGGATACGGCCGGGCGACGGCGATATCGGCCTTGATCCGCGCCGGCCGATCGGAGAGCACGATGACGCGGTTGGCAAGCACCAGCGCCTCCTCGACGTCGTGGGTGACCAATAGCGTGGTGAAGCCCTTGCGCTGCCACAGCGCGACGAGCTCGGCCTGCATCGCTATCCGCGTCAGCGAGTCGAGCTTGCCGAGCGGCTCGTCGAGCACCAGGATCTTCGGATCATTGACCAGCGCGCGCGCCAGCGCCACGCGCTGCGCCATGCCGCCGGACAGCTGGTGCGGATAGGCATTGCGGAACGAGAACAGGCCGACCAGCTCGATGACGTCATCGACGCGGTGGCGCTGCGCCTTCAGGATGCCCTGCGCTTCGAGGCCAAGCGCGACATTGTCCCACACCGTGCGCCACGGAAACAGCGTCGGATCCTGGAACACGACCACGCGCGACGGATGCGGGCCGGCGATGCGGACTTCATCCTCGCGCAGCGTGCCCGCGCGCGGCTTTTCCAGCCCCGCGACCAGCCGCAGCAGGGTCGACTTGCCGCAGCCGGACGGGCCGAGCAGCGCCACGAACTCGCCCGGCGCGATCGAGAGATTGACATTGTCGAGCACCGGCAGCGTGGCGCCATCGATATCGAAAGCGTGGCTGACGCCTTCGACATCGAGCTCGGCGCCGACCGCAGGATAGGTGATTGCTTCGGCGGCGGACTGCACTACCATTTGACGACGCCCTTCTGCCAGACCAGCAGGCGGTCGCGGGTGCGGAACAAAAGCGTGATCGCACCGGAGCAGAGCAGCGACATCACGATCAGCGCCGCATACATGTTGGCATAGGCCGCCCAGCCCTGCGCCCATTGCAGGTACCAGCCGAGCCCGGCCTTGACGCCGATCATCTCGGCGACGACGAGCACCGCAAAGGACGAGCCGAGCCCCATGAACAGGCCGACGAACACATGCGGCAGCGCGGCGGGGATTGCGACCTTCAGCACCAGGAACGATGGCTTCGCGCCGAGCGTGCGCGCAACGTCGTAATAGGCGCTGCTGACGCTCGCCACCCCCGACCAGGTCAGCACCGTCACCGGAAAGCCGGTGGCGAGCGCGATCAGAAAGGTCGAGGCGCTCCAGCTCGACGGAAAGGTGAAGAAGGCGATCGGCAGCCAGGCGGTGGCCGGCAGCGGACCGATGAAGCGCAGCACCGGATGCACCCAGTAACCGATCTTCTGCGACCAGCCGATCGAGACGCCGGTGATAAAGCCGACGGTTGCGCCGATGAGGTAGCCGCCGAGCTGCAGCTTGATCGAGGCGAACACGCTGTCGAGCAGTTTTGGCAGATCGTCGGTATAGACTTCGAGGATCGACTGCGGCGGCGGGAAGAACGGCAGCGGCAGCCAGGCAAATTTCGCGGTGGCGGCCTCCCACAACGTCACGAAGGCGCCGAACGCCACCAGCCACGGCGCGCGCTTGCGCAACGCCTGTCCGGCGCCGCCGAGATAATCCGCGCTGAATGTGCCGAACAGGATGAAGGCGGCGATGACGATCGCGCCGATGCCGAGCGATCCGGTTCGCGACCAGTCGCCGACATCGGGCCAATAGAGGCATGAGAGGCCAAAGGCGAGCCAGACGAGGCTCGCCGCAAGGCCGACACCGTAACTGCCGGAAAGGTCCGAGAACGTGACCGCCGCGCGTGGCGCGGCCGCGGCCGTCGTGTCAGACACTGAATACGTCGACATAGATCCGCTCCGCGAATTTGGCCGTGTCGGTGCTCTGCTTGAACACCTGCACCGTCTTGAGGTCGTCGGCGTAGCCCTTCAGCTCGCGCTTGAGCACCTCGCCGGTCGGATGATGGTGATGCGTGTGGTAGCGTGCCATTGCCTCGAGATCAGCGAGGCTCGCCGCCTTCGGCGCATAGGGCTGGAACGATTTCGCCGCCTTGTCCGGGTTCTGCGAGGTGAACATCGCCGCATCGAGCAGCGCCTGGGTGATGGCGCGCGCGACTTGCGGCTCTTCCCGTACCAAACTGCCGCGCAGGCCGACGATGCAGCAGCTCTTGTCGCGGTATTCGCCGTCGAGGTTGGAGGCGACCTCCTTGTATTGCGCATCCTTCAACCAGAGATAGGCCAGCGGGTCCGACGACAGGAAGGCCTGCACCTCGCCCTTCTCGACCGCGACGTTGAGCAGATTGCCGGGATAGGCGCGCCAGTCGACGTCCTTGATCGGGTCGATGCCGAGCTTGGCGAGCTGGATCGAGAAGAAGTTCTTGTCGGGACCGGCGAGATCGCCGACCGCGACGATCTTGCCCTTGAGATCGGCGAGCTTGTCGACCCCGGAATTGGTGCGGGTCAGGACGCGCATGCAGCCGCCATGGGTGCCGGCGGCGATCTTGACGTCAAAGCCCTGTTCCAGCGGCTTCAGCCAGCGCAGCGCCATGCCGAGACCGGCGTCGCTCTTGCCGGTGGCGATCGCCTCCAGCAGCTGGTCGGTCGAGCCCGAATAGTTGACCAGCTCGACGTCGAGATTCTGCTTCTGGAAGAAGCCGTGGTCGATCGCGACCGGCAGCGGCGCAAGGCAGACCGCGCCGGCGTTCCAGGACAGCTTCAGCTTGCGCGGCGCGCCGGTCAAAACCGGCGCATCGGACGCGGTCTTGCAGATCGGAAATTCGGAGAAGTCGATCGCCGGCGTGATCGCCCGCGGCGCGAAGGCCTGCGCACTATACGCCCCGATCGGCGCGGCAAGGGCCGCGGCGGCGCCGGCACGCAGCAATGTGCGGCGATCCATCACCGTCTTCTTGTTATCTCTCGACATCATCACTCCTGCATTTCGGCAAGGCTCCGCCCCGCGCGCAAAGCGTGTCTGCGCGCCCCGTCGTTCGAAGCTCATGGTTTCAGAAAAAAGCGGATTTCTCCGGCGCGATTGCACTCAAAGCAACGTGCAAATGATGCGGCGCGACAAGTTCATCGTCAATGAAATGGAATTTCGAATGTTGTCGACGCCACAGCCGAACTCTCCACGATCGCATCGCGCGGCGATGAAAGGATTTTCACGATCGTCCCACATGGAGACGCGGCGCGATCACCGCGACTGCATCAAATTTGAGCGTTTTGCGGTCGCATGCGCGATGTCTTCTACGCACGGCATGCCTGACGAGATCATCCTTGCCGCGCAGCCGGCGAATTCAGATTTCCGTTTCGTTGACGGCGAACGGCTTGCTCATAGACTTGATCGAACGCTGCCGCGCGTTCCGCCGCGCAGCAAATGAATCAGAAAGAAACTTCAAATGCGCAAACTGACCCGTTCGGGTTCTCCCTATACTTTCACCCGCCGCACGGCGGCCGCGCTGATCACAGCCGTGATCACGCTGTCGACGTCGGCTGCGGCACTCGCGGCTGACGCGATCGTGCTGCGCGTCGGCGACCAGAAGGGCGGCAACCGCTCGCTGCTGGAGATTTCCGGCCTCGCCAAGGACCTGCCCTACAAGATCGAGTGGTCGGAATTTCCGGCCGCGGCCCCGATCCTGGAGGCGATCAACGCCGGCGCGCTCGACGTCGGCTACACCGGCGACCTGTCCTTCCTCACCGTCTATGCGTCGGGCGCGCCGATCAAGGCAATCGGCGGCACGCGCTCCGATGCGCGGACCCAGGCAATCCTGGTGCGCGGAGATTCGCCGATCAAGACGGCGGCCGATCTGAAGGGCAAGCGCCTTGCCGGCACGCGGGGCGGTTGGGGCCAGTTCCTGATCAATGCGACGCTGGAAAAGGCCGGCAGCAGGATCGAGGACGCGACCTTCGCCCCGCTCGGCCCGGTCGACGCCAAGATCGCGCTGCTCGCCGGCTCGATCGACGCCTGGGCGGTGTGGGAGCCTTACATTTCCTACGCCACGCTGAAGGACAAGGCGCGCGTCGTCGCCGACGGCGAAGGGCTGACGCCGACCATCACCTTCATCGTCGCTTCCGACAACGCCATCGCGACCAAGCGCGCCGCGGTGCAGGACCTGGTGCAGCGGCTCAACAAGGCGCGGCTGTGGTCGCTCGACCATCTCGCCGAGTATGCCAGGAACACGGCCGAGCTGACCAAGCTGCCGGAAGATGTGCTGCTCGCCGCCTACACCGCGCAGAAGACGAGCCCGATCGCGATCGACGAGGGCGTGGTCAAGGAGGTGCAGGCCGCCTCCGATCGCGCCACGCGCTACGGCATTCTCGGCAAGACGCTCGACGTCGGCAAAGCCGTCGATCGCAGCTTTACGGCAAGCGCGAGCTTGAACTAGCGGCGGTTCTTCACCTCCCCTTGCAAAGGGGAGGTCGGCTTGCGCAGCAAACCGGGCGGGGATCCTGCCTCCGCGAACGCCAGCATCCGTGGAGGGCAAACCCCCACCCCGCCCTCCCCCTTTCAGGGGGAGGGAGCCTAGGCGGGCAGTGCCCACCTAACGAGCATCAAGCCGCTCACCACAATGGAGACATCCGATGTCCGGTCCGCTCCATCTCGCACTGATTGTCGCAGCGCATCTTGCCTGCATGACGCTGCTGGTGATGCTTTCGCTCTAGAGCTCCCGATACGCATAATGGCAATCAGGCAACGAACGGTTTTTGTGATCGAGACACGCCAGCATGCGGCGTTCGCGTTTGAGGCTGCGAGCCTTGCGCAGGCCCGGCAATTGCTGCGGACGCCATGGCTCGCCGCGGCCTTCGAGGCGTTTCATCGTCGACACGGCCGGCCATCGCAGGCATGCGAGCCCGCCGATATCCGTGCGGCCACCCCCGAGGAAGCCAAGCTGTATCGCGACGTCGCCGATGAATTTGCCGACGGCTCTGATCGCTTCCTTGTCGCCGAGTTGCCCGATGAGACCGGCGTTTCCTAGCAAGCGCCCTTGCTGGGGAGCGCGCTGGGGTCCCTGCTCAAGGAATGCCGCCCCTTACTCCGTCTTCCATTCGGCATCGAATACGTTGATCGCCTTCGGGATCAGCTTGAGGCGGGTGAAGACATCGGCAATCTTCTGCTGCTCCGCAAGCACCGAAGCGTCCACGCGCCGGGCGCCGAGCTCGGCGCGATTGACCGAGTGCTCAATGATGTCGGCGGGCAGACCGATCTTCGGACTGAGTTCGGCCGCGTACTGCTTGCGATTGTCCCTGATCCATAGATCGATCTCGTCGATCGCCGTCAGCACGGTCGTCAGCACCTTCGGATTCTCTTCGGCGATCGGCCGCGATGCGATGTAGAAGGATACATTGGCTGCCAGGCCGCTCGCGTCCGCAATGCTGCGCGCGCCGAGGCCGATTTCCGCCGCGGCATAGTAGGGATCCCAGATCACCCAGGCGTCGACCGCGCGGCGTTCGAACGCCGCGCGTGCATCCGCCGGGGCAAGGTAGACCGGCTCGATATCCTGATAGGTCAAACCGTTGGCTTCCAGCGCGCGCACCAGGAAATAATTGACGTTCGATCCCTTGTTCAACGCGACGCGCTTCTTCCGCAGATCGGGAATCGTCTTGATCGGGCTGTCCTTCGGCACGATGATCGCCTCGTTTCGCGGCGACGCGGGCTCGTAGCCGGCATAGACGATGTTGGCGCCGGCGGCCTGCGCGAAGATCGGCGGCGCCTCGCCCACCGGACCGAAGTCGGCCGCGCCGATATTCAGGGATTCGAGCAGCTGCGGGCCGGCCTGAAATTCGTTCCAGCTCACCGTCCAGCCCAGCGGCGCCAGTTTCTGCTCAAGGATACCGCGCTCCTTGAGGAAGATCAGATTGCCGCCGCCCTTCTGGAACGCGATGCGAAAGACCTTGTCTCTCGCCTGCGCGGACGGAAGCGCGCTCCAGCCCAGAAGCAAGCCGGCCACCGCCAGCGCAAGACTTCGACCCAGCCAGTTTCGCATGCTCGCTTTCCCCCTCGAAAGACAGTATTGGAGAGGGCAAGCGTGTTTGATTTTGCTGACCGCAGCAATTTCAAAGATGGGCGATTTCCGGTTCAAGCCTTTCACGCAGCATCGGTGCGGCAGAATTTCTTTGACGCCGTCCGCAACGACAACAGGGAGAGCAACATGCAACTATCAATGAAGGACCGCGTCGCGGTGGTCACCGGCGGCAGCAAGGGCATCGGGATCGCGGTGGCGCGGCGGTTTGCCGAATCCGGTGCCAAGGTCGCGATCCTCGCCCGCGGCGCCGCCGATCTCACAGCCGCGCGCGAAGCGCTCGCCAAGGATGGCCTCGTGGTGCGCGATTACGTCTGCGACGTCGCGAAGGCCGCCGACATCACCAAGGCCCACGACCAGATCGTCGCCGATCTCGGCAAGATCGACGTTCTCGTCAACAACGCCGGCACCGCGCGCACGCTGGCGTTCGAGAGCATCAGCGACGAGGCCTGGCAGGAGGACCTCGACCTGAAACTGTTCGCCGCGATCCGCTTCAGCCGGCTGGTGTGGCCGGGCATGAAGCAGCGCAGATGGGGCCGCATCATCAACGTGCTCAACACCTTCGCCAAGGCGCCGGCCGGCAATTCCGCGCCGACCTCGGTGTCGCGCGCGGCCGGCATGGCCCTGACCAAGGTGATGGCCAATGAAGGCGGCGAGCACAACATCCTGGTGAATGCGCTGCTGGTCGGCCTGATCATGAGCGATCAGTGGGTCAAGCGGCATGCTGCCCAGGCGCCGAGCACGGATTTCGGGGAATTCGCCAAGGGCCTTGCCAAGGGCACGCCGCTCGGCCGCATCGGCACAGCGGAGGAGTTCGCCAACCTCGCCTGCTTCCTGGCCTCGGAGCAAGGCTCCTACATCACCGGCACCGCCATCAATGTCGATGGTGGCCGGTCGCCGGTGGTCTAGAGCCCCGGTCCCGGTTCAACCCGGACCGGAGCTCCAGATTCTGCTTTGGCGCGTTTTCTTCACGCGAACCGGTGTCCACTGCGCTCGAAAACGCTCAAGCGGGCAACCAACGGCAGGAAGCGACGGCTCAAAAGCAAAAGGCCTCCGTCACCGGAGGCCTCTCATCTTAAACCGCGTCCTTGGCGGCCTTGACCGGCCGTGCGCGGACGATCTTCCGGGCCGGCTTGGCCTTGAACATCATCTCTTCGCCGGTGAAGGGGTTGGTGCCCTTGCGCGCCTTGGTCGCAGGCTTCTTGACCACAACGAACTTCGCGAAGCCGGGGACGAGGAACACCCCGTTCTTCTTCAGCTCCTTGTGGCCGACATCGACGAGCGAGTCCAAAACGTTCTTGACGTCGCGCTTGGAGAGTTCGGTGGTGGTCGCGATCTTCTCGATCACTTGCGACTTCGACAGTTGGGTAGCCATGGTTGCTCCATTGATTCTGGAGTGGGCACGATATGGCGGAAAACGCCGAGAAAAACAGTGTTTTCTGCACTCCCCACAGCAATATCGCTGTGGACAGCCCCCGAATCAGGGGTTTTTCCAGTGTTTTTTCCAGTCAAGTCGCTTCCGACCCCTGAATTTACAGGGTTTGCGCGGCTTCGGCGCTCCCGAAAACGCCCCCTCGAGAGAATCACCAGGCGCATCCCGCGCGGCCCCAAGTGCGACAATGCAGCGCGCAATCCGGGTTGCGAAGCGCTGCGGCAGGCCACTTCAGGTTTTGGAAACGATCCTCCAAAAGACCGAGGCATTAGAAAATGACTCGGGTTCCCAATCCAAGGTAACATCGGCGAAGCGTGGCCACGACCGATCGGCTGGCCGCCGGATGCAAGCCTTTATGTATGTGCTGGAGACCCGCGTATGGATTTGAGCCGCCTCGAGATCAACCGCCGCACGGCCCTTCTGACCTCGGCCGCGATTGCGGCCAATGTCATCAATCCGATGCGGGCCTTCGCGCAGGAAACCCCGCGCAAGGGCGGCGTGTTCAACGTCCATTACGGCGCCGAGCAGCGCCAGCTCAATCCCAGCATCCAGGCCTCGACCGGCGTCTACATCATCGGCGGCAAGATCCAGGAGAACCTGGTCGACCTCGACGCCAACGGCCAGCCGGTCGGCGTGCTCGCCGAGAGCTGGGAGGCGACGCCGGACGGCAAGACCGTCACCTTCAAGCTGCGCAAGGGCATCACCTGGCACGACGGCAAGCCGTTCACCTCGGAGGACGTCGCCTTCACCGCGATGAACATGTGGAAGAAGATCCTCAACTACGGGTCGACCCTGCAGCTGTTCCTCACATCGGTCGATACGCCCGATCCGCAGACCGCGATCTTCCGCTACGAGCGGCCGATGCCGCTGAACCTGTTGCTCAGGGCCCTGCCCGACCTCGGCTATGTCTCCGCCAAGCATCTCTATGAGAGCGGCGACATCAGGCAGAACCCGACCAATCTGGCGCCGGTCGGCACCGGTCCGTTCAAATTCGTCAAATACGAGCGCGGGCAATACATCATCGCCGACCGCAACCCGGACTATTGGCGGCCGAACGCGCCCTATCTCGACCGCATCGTCTGGAAGGTGATCACCGACCGCGCCGCCGCGGCCGCCCAGATGGAGGCCGGCGAGTTGCATTACAGCCCGTTCTCGGGCCTGACGATCTCGGACATGGCGCGGCTCGGCAAGGACAAGCGCTTCATCGTCCAGACCAAGGGCAATGAGGGCAACGCCCGCACCAACACCATCGAGTTCAACTTCCGCCGCAAGGAACTGGCCGACATCAGGGTCCGCCGCGCCATCGCGCACGCGATCAACGTGCCGTTCTTCATCGAGAATTTTTTGGGCGATTTCGCCAAGCTCGGCACCGGCCCGATCCCCTCGACCTCGACCGACTTCTACCCCGGGCCGAACACGCCGCAATATCCCTATGACAAGGCCAAGGCGATCGCGCTGCTCGACGAGGCCGGCTTCAAGGCCTCCGGCGGCAACCGCTTCTCGCTGAAGCTCCTGCCGGCGCCGTGGGGCGAGGACATCTCGCTGTGGTCGACCTTCATCCAGCAGTCGCTGGGAGAAGTCGGCATCCAGGTCGACATCGTGCGCAACGACGGCGGCGGCTTCCTCAAGCAGGTCTATGACGAGCACGCCTTCGATCTCGCGACCGGCTGGCACCAGTATCGCAACGACCCCGCAGTCTCGACCACGGTGTGGTACCGCTCCGGCCAGCCCAAGGGCGCGCCGTGGACCAACCAGTGGGGCTGGGAGGACAAGACCGTCGACAAGACCATCGACGATGCCGCCACCGAAGTCGATCCTGCCAAGCGCAAGGCGCTCTATGCCGATTTCGTCAAGGAGGTGAACACCGAGCTGCCGGTCTGGATGCCGATCGAGCAGATCTTCGTCACCGTGATCACCGCCAAGGCGCGCAACCACTCCAACACGCCGCGCTGGGGCTCGACGAGCTGGCACGATCTTTGGCTGAGTGCATGAGGCGTGGCTCAACCTCATGGTGAGGAGCGCGAAGCGCGTCTCGAACCATGAGGCCCCGGTGGTGGCCTCATCCTTCGAGACGCTTGCTCCGCAAGCTCCTCAGGATGAGGAATTGGCCGGCGCGGACTGGCGCGTTGAAATCAGTGTCTTGACGAACAGATCGAAATGGCGCGACGAAAGTCGTCGCGCTCCAACTCCTTATCGGCCACAATAAGGCATGCGTATCCTGAGCCTTGCGGGGCGGCGGCTCGCCGCCTCGATCCCGACCCTGTTCCTGATCCTGATCGGCGTGTTCCTGCTGCTGCAGCTCGCGCCGGGCGACACCGTCGATGCGCTGATGGCGCAGATGGGCGGCGGTGACGCCGCGACCGCCGAGGCGCTGCGCAAATTCTACGGGCTGAACCTCTCGGTTCCGGCGCAGCTCGGCAACTATCTGTGGCACCTGGTCCGGCTCGACCTCGGCTTCTCCTCGATCTACGGCAAGCCGGTGGCGACCGTGATCCTGGAACGGCTGCCGCCGACCATCCTGCTGATGACGGCGTCGCTGTCATTTGCGTTCTTCTTTGGCCTCGTGTTCGGCGTGATCGCCGCGCGCGGCGTCAACCGCTGGCCGGACACGATGATCTCCACCCTCGGCCTGATCATCTACGCCACGCCCTCGTTCTGGTTCGGGCTGATGGCGATCGTGGTGTTCTCGGTCTATCTGCAATGGCTGCCGCCGGGCGGCTTCGAGGATATCGGCAACGTCCAGACCGGAATCTGGCGCGTGCTGGATATCGCGGCCCATCTGGTGCTGCCGACGCTGACGCTGGGGCTGATCTTCCTCGCGATCTATTTGCGCATCATGCGCGCCTCGATGCTGGAGGTCTTGAACCTCGATTTCGTCCGCACCGCCCGCGCCAAGGGGCTGGACGAGACCCACGTCATCACCCGCCATGTGCTGCGCAACGCGCTTCTGCCGATGGTGACGCTGATCGGATTGCAGGCCGGCACCATGCTCGGCGGCTCGGTCGTGGTGGAGAGCGTGTTCTCACTGCCCGGCCTTGGCCGCCTTGCCTATGAATCCGTGGTGCAGCGCGACCTCAACACCCTGCTCGGCATCGTCTTCGTGTCCGCGCTGCTTGTCATATCCGTGAACTTCGTCGTCGATCTGCTCTACGCGCGGCTCGATCCGCGCATCGCGGCGGAGGGCTGACGATGGATGCCGTGAAACGCTATTTCCGTAGCCCGGCCGCGGTGATCGGCCTGATCCTGCTGCTGCTTGTCATCGCGATGGCGATCAGCGCGGGTCTCCTCTATCCGCGCGATCCGCTCGCCCTTGCCGGCCGGCCGCTGATCTGGCCGTTCTCCAACCCGCGCTTCCTGCTCGGCACCGACAATTCCGGACGCGACATCGCCGCCCAGATCTTCTACGGCGCGCGGATCTCGCTCCTGATCGGCGGCGTCGCCACCGTGATCGCGATCCTGATCGGCATCCTGGTCGGCGCCTTCGCCGGCTATTACGGCGGCTGGGTCGACAATGTCCTGATGCGGATCACCGAGGCGTTCCAGACCCTGCCGAATTTCGTGCTGCTGCTGGTCCTGGTCGCGGTGTTCGGCTCGACGCTAACGACGGTCACGATCGCGGTCGGCGTGGTGTCCTGGCCGGCGCCGGCGCGGCTGACCCGCGCCGAGTTCCTGTCGCTGCGCAACCGCGAATTCGTGCAGGCGGGCAAGACACTCGGCATGAAGGACGTCCAGCTCATCCTCGGCGAGATCCTGCCCAACGCGCTGCCGCCCGTGATCGTCTACGCCAGCGTGGTGATGGCGGTCGCGATCCTGCTGGAAAGCGCGCTCGCCTTCCTGAGGCTGTCCGATCCCAACGTCGCCTCCTGGGGCAATCTGATCGGGCTCGGCCGCGACGTGCTCCGGGTGCAGTGGTACGTCTCGGCGATCCCCGGCATTGCGATCCTCGTCACCGTGCTCGCTGTGTCGCTGGTCGGCCAGGGCCTCAACGACGCGCTCAATCCGAGGCTGAAGAGCCGATGAGCGAGACGGTCCTTTCGCTCGATGGGCTGACGGTGCGCCTGCCCAAAGGCGCCGACCGGCCGCATGCGCTGTCCGACGTCTCGTTGTCGATTGCGTCGAACGAAATTCTTTGCGTGGTCGGCGAGTCCGGCTCCGGCAAGTCGATGATGGCGAACGCCATCATGCGGCTGCTGCCGAACGAGTTGACGATCGAACGGGGCCGGATGATGTTCGACGGCCGCGACCTCTGCGCCGCCGACAGCGCCGAAATGCGCGATGTGCGCGGCGCCGGGATTGCGATGATCTTCCAGGAACCGATGACCGCGCTCAATCCGCTGCGCACCATCGGCGATCAGATCGGCGAGATGTTTGCGATCCACACCGCTCTCTCGAAGGCCGAGATCAATGCGCGCGTGCTGGCGCTGCTCGAGGACGTCCGCATCCCCGATTCCAGGGCTGCCGCAAAGGCCTACCCACACGAGCTGTCCGGCGGCCAGCGCCAGCGCGCGATGATCGCGATGGCGCTGGCGCTCGACCCGAAGCTCCTGATCGCGGACGAGCCGACCACCGCGCTCGACGTCACGACGCAGGCACAGATCCTGAAGCTGATCCGCGACTTGCAGCAGCGCAAGAAGACCGCGGTGCTGTTCATCACGCATGATTTCGGCGTGGTCGCCGAGATCGCCGACCGCGTCGTGGTGATGCAGCACGGCGCGATCGTCGAGCAAGGTGCGGCCGACAAGGTGCTGAACGATCCGCAGCATGCCTACACGAAACAACTGATTGCGGCCGTACCCCCGCTGAAGGCGCCGCCGCCGCGCATCCTGTCCGGCAAGGACATCCTGACCATCGACGGCGTCTCCAAGACCTACCGCACCGGCGGCTTCCTCGGCCGCGGCGCGCGGATCACGGAAGCCGTCAGGAACGTCTCGCTGCACCTGCCGCGCGGCGCGACGCTCGGCATCGTCGGCGAATCCGGTTCGGGCAAATCAACCCTCGCGCGCTGCATCGTGCGGCTGATCGATCCCGACACCGGCTCGATCGTGCTCGACGGCAAGGACTGGGCAAAGCTCGGCCGCGACGCTATCAGGCGCGAGACCCGCCACTTCCAGATGGTGTTCCAGGATCCGTTCGCCTCGCTCAATCCGCGCCGCAAGGCGGCCGAGCTGGTGGCGCAGGGACCGATCGTGCACGGCACCGACCATGCCACCGCGATTGCGGAAGCGCGAAAGCTGTTCGAGCTGGTCGGGCTCGATCCGTCCGCCGGGGATCGCTATCCGCACGAATTCTCCGGCGGCCAACGGCAGCGCATCGGGCTCGCCCGGGCACTGGCGTTGAAGCCGGACGTGCTGGTCGCCGACGAGCCGGTCTCGGCGCTCGACGTCTCGGTGCAGGCGCAGGTCTTGAAGCTGCTCGCCGGGCTGCGCCAGCAGCTTGGCCTCTCGATCATCTTCATCACCCACGATCTGCGCGTCGCCGCCCAGATCTGCGATCTCGTCGCTGTGATGAAGGACGGCGCCGTGGTCGAGCAGGGGCTGACCGCCGAGGTGTTCGGCAAGCCGCAGCACCCCTACACGCAGGACCTGCTGTCGGCGATCCCCGGCGGCGCGTTCGCGCGCGAGCACGGCACCGCAACTATGTAGCCGGGCACGCGCGGCCTACTCCGCCGCTTGTGGCTTGGGCTCCTCGCGCAGCCGGAAGCGCTTCAGCAATCCGGATACCGTGTCGCGGAAGCCGCCATATTCCAGCTCTGAATAGGGCAGCATCGCAGCGCCGGACCAGCCCTGGCTGCGCATCTCGATCGCCTTGCGCTGCGCGCGCTGGCGGACCTCGTCCCACGCAAGGTTGTCAAAGAAATCGGTGTAGGACTCCGAGAACTTCCCGTCCCGGTCGATCGAGAAGCCGACGCAGGAAACGATCGGCAGGCAGTACATCCCCGTCACCGGGGTGTTGAGCGGCACCGGCATGAGCGGCATCACATGCGAGCCGCGCGCGTCGCCGCCCACGAAGTGCGCCTTGGCGAAGGGCGAGATGATTTCTTCGGGCGCCGCGAAAATGCCCTGGTTCCTGACGACCGCGACCGGATCATCCTTGCCGGTGTACTTGCCTGCGATGGAGTGAAGGCGCTGCGCCGAAACGGCGACGGCGACCTCGCCATAGGTTTTCGAGACGATGCGATCAATGCCGAAGCGCTCGTTGTCGCGAAGCAGCGCCGCAATGTGGTAGCCGTCCGCGGGCGCATCGAGTTCGATCACGCTGTCGCCGGCCGTGTTGTCCATATCGATGATATGGAAACGGAAGCCCTTGATCATCGGGGGCAGCATCAGCCCGGCGCAATACATGGGATCGGCAAAAGCCAGATAGAGCGGCAGGTTGTAGGCGCCGGGGCCGCATTTGTCCGCGGCGAACACCATGAAGGACTCCGCGGGTCTCGCGCCCGAGAGGCTGTGGTCGAAGCTGAGTTCGGCGACGGCCGGGCCCGCGCCGCGAACGTTTCCGGAAGGGGCGTCGACGAGAAGATCCTGGCCGGCGCCGTAGAGCCCGGAGGTCTTCGCAACCGCAGTGGCCGCGAGAAACGTCTTCCAGGCGAATTGGTGGACTTCGGAGCTTCCTTCGCCCCGCGTGTGCGTCATGATGATCGCAATATCGTCGCCGGTATGGCGCACGAAACCGTCGATCAGGAGACCGTTGTCGATCGCTTTCGCGACCTCCCCTTCGACCGCCGCCATCATGCGCGCAGATGGTTTCGTGTGGCCCCCAACGGAGCCAATGTCAGCCTTGATGACCGAAATGGTGAGTTTCATGAGCATCCCTCCGACCGCAGCGCAGCGCCTTCGCCTCGGCGCTCGCTGCGCCGGGGGGCGACGGCGCGCTCATTTGCGAAAAGAACGTCGTGTGGTGCGACAGGTTCCCTGCGCAAATTTCTTGCGGAACTATGGCCCCTCCGTCACCGCGTGTCGATACGGGCTATCGACGCATCTGGAATAACTCGTGATGCTCGATGGGGTTACCACCCGCCCTATGAAGCGCGGTTGAGAAAGATCGGCAGGCCCCGCTTGTTGGAATAGAGAGGACGGTAGCGCTCGGTGTTGTAAGCGCTTGCGACGTCCAATTTGCGTGGCCCGAGCTTGGCGTCGGGGATCGGAACGAGGTCGTAGCGGCCCTCGACCAGTGCCGACATGAGGCCGGTTTTGCCTTCCAGGATCGCATCGTAGGCCATGTTGCCGAACGTCAGCGCCACAAGCTTGTCGATGAAGTCCGGATCGCCTGACCGCAGGTCGTAGGTGAGGTCAGAGACGATGGTCTCCTCGCCGGTGCGCCGCTTGATCTCGTCCGCGAACGCTTCGGCCACGCTCGCCTTCCTGCGGTGACCGTAGGCGTCAGGCTCGCCGAATTCCTGCACCTTGTAGCCTTCCCACTCGGCGCCCTCGCTGAGCGCGATCAGCGCGTAGTTGCTCGGGTTGCCGTGCTTGTCATCGAGGAGAAGCTGGATCAGCTTGTCGAGATCGACCTTGTACTCCGGTATGGCGCATCGGATCGAGGTTGCGTATGCGGTATAGAGTGCCGTAAAGCCGGCATCGCGACCAAAGACGCGGAAAATGCCGATTCGCTCGTGCGAGCCGACGGTGGTGCGCTGGCGCTGGATGGCATCGCTGGCACGGGTGATCGCGGTCGAGAAGCCGATGCAGTATTCGGTGTTGCGCACGTCGTTGTCCATCGTCTTCGGGATGGCAATGATCTTGGCGCCTCGCCTGTTGAGCTTGTCCGCGTAGTTGAGAGTATCGTCGCCGCCGATGGCGATCAGATGTTCGATACCGAGCCCCGCGAGGTTCGCGAGCACCTCGTTGGTGAGGTCCCACGTCGTGGTTGCGATGCCACCCTTGGTGCTCTGCGAAACCGGAAAGTCGCGGCCCGCCAGATGATCGGGCAACTTCTTCATTTTGGAGGGATTGGTGCGGCTCGAGTGCAGCACGGTGCCGCCGCGCCGGTCGATGACGCGCGTGTTTTCGCGGTTCAGCGGGATGATGTAATGGGACTTGCTCGACGGGTCGTCGAGGTTCAGGTGCGTGAGGGCCTCCCAGCCTCGGCGGAGACCGACAACCTCGATGTCGTCCTCGCTGCCGCGATAAGTCACGCTCTTGATCACCGCGTTAAGGCCGGGGACGTCACCGCCTCCCGTGAGAATACCAATGCGCTTCCTCGCCATGCCCACCTCCCAGGGTTGCTATCTGGCAATAACGCCTGCGTCGCGTCGGGGTTTCCACAACGCTATCCGCCAACGGCGGAATCCTCGTGATCGCGGCACCCGGCCGAACCTGCTTGCGCCCCCACTCTTCCAGCGACGTTCTCCGACCAGTCCCCACCTCGGGCGGCTTGCCCCTCCATGCCCCTTATCTCGCGTGCGTGGCGCGACGTTGCTCCGCGCTTATCGTGAACGGCGCGAGGCGAGGAAATACTCGGCCCATCGCAGCAACTCGAAACGATCGCCCTTGACCAGCTCCTGCGCGTCGCGGCGCCGATAGAGCACCAGCATCCAGGGCGCGAGCTTGCGCAGCAATCCGTGGGCCATGTACTGCACCGGCTCGGAGAACGGCAGCGCCAGTTCGCTTTCCGGCACGCCCTGGACCGCGCGCGCCAATTCGCGGCCGAGCGGGATCGTCAACGCGACCGCGCGGCCATTGCAGCCGGTCCAGCCATAGGCGTTGGGACCCAGCCGGTGCATGCGCGGCAGGAAATCCGCGGTCATCCCGACATAGCCGTTCCAGACATAGTCGAAGGAGACGTCGCCGATCTGCGGCCACAGGCGCTGCAACCGCTCGGTCACCCGTGCCTTCAGCCGCCCGGTCTTGTCGCCCGGACCGAGCACGGCACCGCCGGTGACGAGGCGGTTGCGGGCGTCGTAGCGCGCAAAATACAGCTCGCCATGGGTGTCCGACATCGCCTGCCGGGCGGGAATGATGGTCTTGCGCACGTTGTCCGAGAGCGGCTGCGTCGCCATCTGCCAGGACAGCACCGGCATCACCTCGGTTGCGATGTCAGGCACCAGCGACTTCGCGAACTCGCCGCTATAGGCGTTGGTCGCGACCACCAGCGCGCGACCGGAGATCTCACCCTTTTCCGTCCTCACCACCCAGCGATCCCCGCGGCGCTCGAAACTCGTCGCAGGCGAGCGTGCATAGATTCGCGCGCCGAGGCCGAGCACGGTGCGCGCAAGGCCGCGCGCCAGCGCCAGCGGATTGACGTGACCGCCGGTCCTGTTCCAAAAGCCGCCGTACCAGGCATCCGAGCCGAGCATGTCCCGGGTCTGATCGCGCGACAGCAATTCGACCGGCGCGCCGAATTTCGACCATTGCTGCACCCGCCGTTCCGCGATCTTGATGCGGCCCGGCGAGTGCACCGGCTGCACCCAGCCGGCCTGCTCCTGCTCGGCCTCGATGTTGTAGCGCCTGACGACGTCGAACAGATCAGCGGCACTGTCGCGCAGCATCGCGACAAAGCGCTCGCCGGCCGCGCCGTGCCTTGCGATGATGTCATCGGGATCGGGACGCGACAGCGTCGGGATCACCTGGCCGTTGTTGCGCCCCGAGGCGCCCCAGCCCGGCTCGGCGGCCTCGACGATTGCGACGTCGACATTGGCCTCGCGCAGATGCAGTGCGGTCGATAGACCCGTGAAGCCGCCGCCGATGATCACGACATCGGCCTGCTGCGCGCCGGTCAGTTCAGGACAATCAGGGCCGGACGGCGTCACTGCCGCCCAGAGCGAATTGGGCCAGCGCACGGCATTGCTGTTCATCATGATCCTTCCTTGCGGGCGCCCGGTCATTCTGGTTAGCTAATTCTACTCTCCTATTCCAGCCGGGAAGACAACAAGTGACACTCAAGAACGTCATCGGAATCGATCACGCCGTGGTCATGGTGAAGGACCTCGACAAGGCCGCCGAGAACTACAAGCGGCTCGGCTTCACCGTGTCGCCGCGCGGCACCCATAGCGCGCATATGGGATCGGGCAATTACACCATCATGTTCGACCCCGACTACATGGAATTGCTCGGCGTGCTGACGCCGACCGAACACAACGCGCCGGCGCGCGCCTTCCTCGAGAAGCGCGGCGAAGGCATCGAACGCATCGCGTTCACCGCGGTGGATTCCGCCGCCGGCGCCGAGGAGATTCGCGCGCGCGGCTATGCGCCGATCGGGCCGACCGATTTCGAGCGCCCGGTGACCTTGCCTGATGGCACGGTCTCCGCGGCGAAATTCCGCACCTTCCAGTGGCCGACCGCGGAGGCGCCCGGCGGCGTCCGCATCTTCGCCTGCCAGCACAAGACTCGCGAGACGGTGTGGATTCCCGAATTGATGGCGCACGCCAATGGGGCAAAACGCCTCAAGCAGGTGCTGATCGTCTCGCCCGATCCCGCCGCCGATGCCGCACATCTCTCAAAGATGATCGACGTCGCCGTCAGGAACAACGCCGACGGTGCGGTTGCAGTACCGTCCGGCGGCGCCCGCGCCGACTTCGTGTTCCTGACCAGGGATCAGCTTGGCAAGCGCTATCCCGGCGTGTCGCTGGACGGCCTGCCCGATCGCGGCGGCGCCGGCCTCGTGATCGCGGCCGATCTTGCCGCGACCGAGAAGGCGCTGGGCTCGGCCGGCGTGAAGAGCGGCAACAGCATCACCGTGCCGCCGGCTTCCGGCAACGGCACCCTGCTCGCTTTCGTCAAGGCATAGCTGCCATACCATGCGCGGCGCAGCGTTATGCAACGGCGCCGCGCATGTGGGACTAGGCACAGAAAGTTGAGGCGCTAGTATCTCTCCCAAACAAGAACCGTCCAGGGAGAGAAACATGTCGCATCACCTGATCTCGCGCCGGCAGATGCTGGCCGGCACCGCCGCCGCCGGCGCGGTTGGATTGACTGGATTTCCGGCCCGCGCCGACGTCAACTGGAAGAAATATTCCGGCACCACGCTCGAGGTGATCCTCGCCAAAGGGCCGCGCGGCGACAATCTGCAAAAATACATCAAGGAATTTACCGAGCTCACCGGCATCAAGGTCGAGTCGGAGCAGATCCCCGAGCAGCAGCAGCGCCAGAAATGCGTGATCGAGCTGTCTTCCGGCAAGCCGAGCTTCGACGTCGTGCATCTGAGCTATCACGTGCAGAAGCGGCAGTTCGAGAAGGCCGGCTGGCTCGCCGACATGTCGGGCTACCTGAAGGATCCGAGCATGACGCCGCTGGACCTCGTCGAGAGCGATTTCTCGGCGGCCGGGCTGCAATATGCGCGCAACGACAAGGGCCAGATGCTGTCGCTGCCGTGGTCGGTGGACTATTTCATCCTCTACTACAACAAGGAGCTGTTCCAGAAGAAGGGCGTCGAGGTCCCGAAGACGCTGGAGGAGATGGCAATCGCGGCCGAGAAGCTGACCGATCCGAAGGAAGGCATCTACGGCTTCGTCGGCCGCGGCCTGCGCAACGCCAACATGGCGATGTGGACCAACTTCTATCTGAACTATGGCGGCGAATTCCTTGATGCCAAGGGCAACATCCTGACCGACGGCCCCGAGGCGATCGAGGCCACCAAGCTCTATCAGCGGCTGCTGACGAAATGCGCGCCTCCCGGCGTCGCCGGCTTCAACTGGATGGAGTCGATGGCGTCCTTCACGCAAGGCAGGTCCGCGATGTGGATCGACGCCGACGGCTGGGCGCCGCCGCTGGAAGATCCCGCCGCCTCGCGCGTCGTCGGCAAGGTCGGCTACACGCTGGTGCCCGCCGGTCCCAAGGGCAAGTTCTCCTCGACCTATGGCGACGGCGTCGGCATCGCCGCGGCGAGCAAGAACAAGGAAGCCGCCTATTTGCTCTGCCAATGGGTGGTCTCGCGGGGCCAGGGCGCGCGCCTGCTGCAGGCCGGCGGCGGCGTGCCGTTCCGCAACTCCATCGTCGACGATGCCGAGGTCGCCAAAGGGGTGAAGACCAAGGAATGGCTGCAGTCGGTGGTTGATTCCGCCAAGATCTCGAAGCTCGGTCTGCCCGTCATCATCCCGGTCGCCGAATTCCGCGACATCGTCGGCGCGGCGCTGACCGCGACGCTGTCGGGCGCCGATCCCGCCACCGAGCTGAAGAAGGCGCACGAGCAATTCCGCCCCATCCTGGAGCGTAGCGAAAAAGCGTGAGCCTGGTGACACAGACCGAGCCGGCGGCGGCCAGCAAAGCGTTTTCAAGCGAAGTGGGTACCGGTTCGCGTGCAGAAAACGCGTCCAAGCAAGAGTCCAGAGCCGCAGGCTCTGGAGACGTTGCGCCGGCGCGTGAATGGCGTCCGCCGTCCTATTGGCCGTTCGTGATCCCGGCGCTCGTCGTGGTGCTGGCGGTGATCATCTTTCCGTGGGTGTTCACGATCTGGATGAGCCTACAGGAATGGAAGGTCGGCTCGCCGACCGTCTTCGTCGGGCTCGCCAACTATTTGCGGCTGCCGACCGATCCGCGCTTCGTCGAGGCGGTCGGGCACACGCTGTCCTACACCGCGCTGTCGGTCGTGCTGCCGCTGGTGTTCGGCACGCTGGCGGCGGTGGTGTTCCACCAGAAATTTGCTGCGCGTGGCTTCCTGCGCGGCATCTTCATCATGCCGATGATGGCGACCCCGGTGGCGATCGCGCTGGTGTGGACCATGATGTTCCACCCGCAGCTTGGCGTGCTCAACTATGTGCTGTCGCTGGTGGGCCTGCCGCCGCAGCTCTGGGTGTTCAACCCCGCGACGGTGATCCCCTCGCTGGTGCTGGTCGAGACCTGGCAATGGACGCCGCTGGTGATGCTGATCGTGCTCGGCGGCCTCGCCGCGATCCCGACCGAACCCTATGAGAGCGCACAGATCGACGGCGCCAACTTCTGGCAGGTGTTCCGCTTCATCACGCTGCCCTTGATCATGCCGTTCCTGTTCATCGCCGGCATGATCCGCATGATCGACGCGGTGAAAAGCTTCGACATCATCTTCGCGATCACGCAGGGCGGACCGGGCTCGGCGTCGGAGACCATCAACGTCTATCTCTACAGCGTTGCCTTCGTCTATTACGACCTCGGCTACGGCTCGGCGATCGCGGTGGTGTTCTTCCTCCTGATCGTGGCGCTGGCGGCGCTGCTGCTCTACCTGCGCAAGCGCCTGCTGTGGACATCTGAGCTCGGGGGCGAGGCATGAATCCGCGTCAGATTCTCGGGCGGATCGGGCTGTGGCTGTCGGTGTTCGTCATCGTCTCGCCGGCGATCCTGTTCTTCCTCTGGATGGCCTCGCTGTCGCTCAAATTCGAGATCGACAACGCCTCCTACCCGCCGGTGTTCTTTCCGGAGCATATCGCCTGGAAGAACTATGCCGACGTGTTCGCCTCCAACCGCTTCCTGACCTATTTCAGCAACAGCCTTGTGGTCACCGGCTGCGCCACGGGCCTTGCGATGCTGGTCGGCGTGCCCGCCGGCTACGGCATCGCGCGGATGGCCGCGCATAAATCGGCGATCGTGATCCTGATCGCGCGCATCACGCCCGGCCTGTCGTATCTGATCCCGCTGTTCCTGCTGTTCCAGTGGCTCGGCCTGCTCGGCACGCTGGTGCCGCAGATCATCATCCACCTCGTCGTCACGGTGCCGATCGTGATCTGGATCATGATCGGCTATTTCGAGACCACGCCGCCGGAGCTGGAGGAAGCCGCGCTGATCGACGGCGCCACGCGCTGGCAGGTGTTCCGCCATGTCGCGCTGCCGATCGCCAAGCCCGGGCTCGCGGTCGCCTTCATCCTCGCGGTGATCTTCTCCTGGAACAATTTCGTGTTCGGCATCGTGCTGGCCGGGCGCGAGACGCGCACGCTGCCGGTCGCGGTCTACAACATGATCTCGTTCGACCAGCTGAGCTGGGGCCCGCTTGCCGCCGCCGCATTGATCGTGACGGCGCCGGTGCTGCTGCTCACCGTGATGGCGCAGCGGCAGATCGTGGCGGGGCTGACGGCGGGTGCGGTGAAGGGTGGCTAGGGCCGTTGCAGGGGCGCTACCCAAAATATCGAAAACAACCCCATGCAAAGGAGCCGGCGGCGGCCCGCGTTCGACCAAACAGCTTGACATGTCGGGCAACTCAGAGATAGTCTTCTAATATTCCGAAATTGCGCAAGCATCCCTGTCACCCCAAGGCTATCGCATTTGGGAAAAATCTGGCGAGAAGCGTCCCTGCGGCCATCCTTCGAGACGCCCGCCTCTGGCAGGCTCCTCAGCCTGTCACCCCAAGGCTGTCGCATATGGCATTCGTAGGCGTCTGAAACTGACGCTTCCACGTCGCAGGGGGATGAGCGAACGCGCCTTCTTCGCGACTGCAGCTCAGGCATGTGCTCATTAAACTGCCGGCCGACTGATGTCCGGTCACCCACCGACAGCGGCTAAAGAGCGGACATCCCCCGAGGTCGCAGATGGGCCATGAGCAGAAGTCCGAGCTATCGGCCTGGGACGTACTTTGGGGCTCATCGCGGTGGGCCGCCGGTGCAAAAGGCTGAAACAAGTAGTAGCGTGGGCATCCCACCCGCAAATCCGGCTCGGTCGCGGCTCCAGGGTTTTTAATATCGCCTGCCGGTAACCGAGCGCCTGTGATGGAGGATGCAATGCGCCAGTCCTCAACGCTAGACCGCCGCTCGTTCATCAAGGCCGCAAGTCGCTTCGTCGGCGGGACGGCCGCCGCCGGAAGTTTGCCGTCGCTTGGCCCATCGACGACGACGGCCCGAGCGCGCTCGCAGCCCAATGCGCCAACGCCCGAGCCGCTGATCCAGCCGCCTGAAACGCGCAGCGCTAACGGCATGCTTGATTTGACGATGACGGCGGCTCCCGGACCGGTGCAGCTCGCCGATCGCGCGTTTACCGGCCTGCTCTACAATGGCGCTTATGTGCCGCCGACATTGCGAGCGCGGCTGGGCGATACGTTACGCATCACTCTCCGCAACAATCTGACCTCCGGGCTCGATCGTCCCGGCTATGTCGGCCCTGTCTGTACCGGGGCCGGCACCCCGTCGAACTTACATTTTCACGGAATGAGCGTGTCGCCACAAGGCAACAGCGACAACGTATTCGTCCACGTTCAGCCCGATGACACCTTCCAATACCAGGTGCGTATCCCGGCGTCCGGCAGGCAAGGTCCGGGCATGTTCTGGTATCACCCCCATGCGCACGGCTTCGTCAATGATCAAATCCTTGGCGGTCTGTCGGGCGCTCTGATCGTCGACGGGATCGAGCAGCTTTTCCCGCTGTTGCGCGGATTGCCGGAACGGCTTTTCCTGATCAAGCACGTCAAGCTTGACGACGAAAGCGAACTGGTTTCGATCAATGGTCAGATCAATCCGGCCGTCGCCATGCGCTCCGGTGAAATTCAATTCTGGCGTATCGCGCACATAGGAGCCTCGGAGTTCTTCAAATTCCGCGTCGAGGGCATGCCGCTCTACGTCGTGGCGACCGACGGCCACGCGTTATCGCAGCCGCACAAGACGACTGAATTTTTCATTGGTCCCGGCGAGCGGATCGACGCCATTGCGGTCGGACCGCCGGCAGGCGAATATCCGATGCGAACCATTGCTTTCCAAAACGAGGCCTGGCGGCCGCCCGAACCGGTACTGCAATTGGCAGTCATAAGCTCAAGTGGTTCGTCATCGAGTGCGAAGCTCGAAGATGAAATCCTGCGTCAGCGAGTCACCGGGCCGCAATGGATCGAGGAGGTTCGCGCCGCGCCGATCGCACGACGCCGGACGCTGGTTTATTCGCGAACCGCAGACCGCAAGCTGTTCATGATCGACGACCGCGTCGTCGACGAGGCGCGCACCGACCAAACCGTCAAGCTCGGCGAGACAGAAGAGTGGACGGTAGTCAACACGGATCAACAGTATCACAGCTTCCACATTCACCAGACAGCCTTCCTGGTGACGGAGGTTGGCGGCGTTTCCTGGAGCGATGATAGTTTGCGCGACACCTTTTCGGTCCCGCCTGCAACGGATCAGCGGCCCGGCGTGCTCAAGGTCGTCATACCGTTCACCGACCCCGTGATCGTCGGTCGGTTCGTCTACCACTGTCATGCTGTCGATCACGAAGACAAAGGCATGATGGGAGTCATCGAAGTCGTCGCCTGAACATGGCTGTACTCTGCGCCGGCGGATTATTTCGGGCCTTTCCGCGGCTACTCCGCCTGCGGTCCCTGATCTCTTCGGTCTGCGGAACCACTTGCACTTCACCGCCGGCAACGAGGCAATTGATCAAAAGCTGCATGATATCGGCAGCTCCGGTCCCGTCGTGCTCGAGCCGGATTATTCGAAGCTCAAGGTTGTCGGCCTGACGCGCGACGTCGCCGAGTCCTACGTGCCGATGAACATCACGGTCTCTTATGCGGGACAGGATGGAACGGCCAAGCCGTTTCTAATGATCATCAATTGGCTTCGCGTCGGAAAGGACTGGAAGATCGCGTCCGAAATCATTCTGCCGGTGCCGCCCGTACCCGCCGCGAAGGGCTAGGCGCTTCGATCCGGCTATGGCTGCGCGTTGATGAGTCCGCGTCCCAATCTCATCTCACTCTACGCAGCGAGCGCCTCCAGCACCGCGGCTGAATCGGTGACCCAGCCGAAAATACCGCCCTGGGCCTTGATCATCTTCAGGCCCATCTCGTGGAATTCCGGGAAGTAGGACGCGCAGCCGTCGGAGATCACGACGCAGCGGTAGCCGCGGTCGTTGGCCTCGCGCACCGTGGTGTTGACGCAGACTTCGGTAGTGACGCCGCAGACCAGGAGATTCTCGATGCCGTATTTCTGCAGGACGTCGCCGAATTCGGTGGCGTAGAACGCGCCCTTGCCGGGCTTGTCGATCACGATCTCGCTGCCCTGCGGATAGAGCTCGGGAATGATGTCGTGCCCCGCCTCGCCGCGGATCAGGATCCGTCCCATCGGTCCGGGATCGCCGATCCGCAAGCGAGGCGCGCCGCGCTCGAGCTTCGCGGGCGGCGCGTCGGAGAGGTCGGGCAGATGGCCCTCCCGGGTATGGACCACGAGCAAGCCGGCGTCGCGCGCGGCCGCGAGCACCGCTGCGATCGGCTTCACCGCGCGGGCAAGCCGGCTGACGTCATTGCCGAGCGTCTCGCCGAAGCCCCCTCGCTCCATGAAGTCGCGCTGCATGTCGATGATGACGAGCGCGGTCTTGCTCCAGTCGAGCGTGATCGGCGCCGGCTCCGCCGCGATCGTCCCGCTTGAATTCGCCATGACGCATGCCCCGAATGCGAGAAAACCCGCGTTTGATTAAGCAAACCGCGTGCCATTGCGCAATGATGCGGCGCATCGCGGCGATCCCGATCAGCATGTGACCGTACGCTGCATTTGCGCGTTCTGCGATCTTGCTGGCATGATCGTTGCTAGCTGAGAGCCAGACGGGAGCCCGACCGAACGAAGATCATCGTTCACGACATGACAGCCCATTTCAAACAGGCGGGAGGACAGGCATGAATGGACTTGGCGGTCTCAACAAATCACCCAACGGCGTGGTGATCGGACTGGTGCAGCTGCAGTTGCCTGTGGTTGCGACAAGGTCCGACCTGGCACGGCAGACGGAGCGCATCGTATGGATGGTCGGCAAGGCGCGGCGCAACCTCGGAACCATGGACCTCGTCGTGTTCCCCGAATATTCGCTGCACGGCCTCTCGATGGATACCAATCCGGAGATCATGTGCCGGCTCGACGGGCCTGAAATCGCGGCTTTCAAGCGGGCCTGCATCGAGAACAAGATCTGGGGCTGCTTCTCCATCATGGAGTTCAACCCGCATGGCAACCCCTATAATTCAGGGCTGATCATCGACGATCGCGGCGATATCAAGCTCTACTACCGCAAATTCCATCCCTGGATTCCGGTCGAGCCGTGGGAGCCCGGCGACATCGGCATTCCCGTGATCGACGGACCGAAAGGCGCCAAGATCGCGCTGATCATCTGCCATGACGGCATGTTCCCGGAAATGGCGCGGGAATGCGCCTACAAGGGCGCGGAGATCATGATCCGCACCGCAGGCTACACCGCGCCGATCCGCGACAGCTGGCGCTTCACCAACCAGGCCAACGCGTTCCAGAACCTGATGGTGACGGCCAATGTCTGCATGTGCGGCTCGGACGGGTCGTTCGACTCGATGGGCGAAGGCATGATCGTCAATTTCGACGGCAGCATCATCGCGCACGGCACCACGGGACGGGCCGACGAGATCATCACCGCCGAGGTGCGGCCCGACCTCGTGCGCGAGGCGCGGATCAACTGGGGCGTCGAGAACAACATCTATCAGCTCTGGCACCGCGGCTATGTCGCGGTGAAGGGCGGCGCGATGGATTGCCCCTACACGTTCATGCAGGACATGGTGTCCGGCCGCTTCCGCCTGCCGTGGGAAGATCAGGTCAAGATCACCGACGGCACGTCCTGCGGCTTTGCCGCACCGACACGGATGTTCGGCAAGACCGCGAAGGCCGCCGAGTAGCCGGCCCTTTGATGTGAGCATGATCTCTTCGGAAAACCGCTCCACACTTTTCCGGATCATGCTCTACTTGAAGAAGTGCACGAGGCCGATGCTCAAGCCCAGCAGCAGCAGCAGCGACAGCGTGACGGCCGCAGTCACCCGGCCGCCGACGGTCGAGAGCACGCGGACATCGACGCCGAGCCCGAGCGCGGCCATCGAGACGACGGTGAGGATCGCCGCCGTCTTGGTCACCGGCGCGATCGCGATGTCGGGCACGAGCTGGAACGAGCGCAGCGCGGCCAGCACCAGGAAGCCGATGATGAACCAGGGCACCAGCTTGAACGGGCTGATCGAGGCGGCCTTTGAAGTGCCCTCCCTGGCGGCGCCGGCCTTGCGCCGCCGCGCCACCAGCAGCGAGAGGCCGATCACGATCGGGCCCAGCATCAACACCCGCACCAGCTTGACCAGCGTGCCGATCTGGGTCGAGACGATGCCGGCCGGCACGGTCGCCGCCAGCACCTGCGGCACGGCGTAGACCGTGAGGCCGGCGAGGATGCCGTATTGCGTCGCCGTCAGCTTGAGCAGCGGAATCAGCAGCGGCAGGCCGAGCACCATCAGCACGCCGAGAATGGCGGTGAACGAGATCGACGAGGCGATGTCGTCGCCGTCGGCCTCGATCACCGGCGCCACCGCCGCGATCGCCGAGTTGCCGCAGATCGAGTTGCCGCAGGCGATCAGGATCGCGAGTTTGGTCTTGAGCCCGAGCATCCGGCTGAGGCCATAGCTCACCGCCAGCATGATCACGACGGTCACGGCGATGGCACCGATCAGCAGCCCGCCCGAGGCCACGATCGCGGCAAAGCTGATGGAGGCGCCGAGCAGCGTCACCGCGACCTCGAGCAGCTGCTTGGCGCTGAAGGCAATGCCCGAGCGCCAGCGCGCCGACGGCTCCCAGGCGGTGCGCACCGCCATGCCGAGCAGGATCGCGACGACGAGAGCCTCGATATAGGGGTGGTCGAAAACGCGCTCCTCGGCGGCCTGGATGCCGAGCGAGATGACGGTGACGACCCCGCAGAGCAGAATCCCCGGAATGAGCTGGAATATGCGCCTCAGCGCCCCCTGCTTCTGCCCCTGGTCTTGTTCTTGTTCCGGCACAAAATCCTCTTTTCGTAGAAGATTTTATGCGCCAAGGCGCACCTCTTGGCTAATATATTTTCGGACTGCCCCGATAGAGAGAAGTTATGTCCCTCAACCTGCATCTGCTCCGCCTGTTCGCGGCCGTGGCGAGAACCGGAAGTTTCTCCCGCGCCGCCGACCTCCTGCACATCAGCCAGCCCGCGATCTCCAAGGGCGTGCGGGATTTCGAGCTGCAGGTCGGCTGCCGGCTGCTCGACCGCACGCCGAAGGGGGTGCGGCCGACCCGGGAGGGCGCGGCGCTGGCGCGGCATGCCGAGACGCTGTTCGCGGCCGAACGCGCCGCCGAGGACGAACTGCAGGCGCTGCGCAACCTCGACAGCGGCTCGCTGCGGATCGGCGCCAGTACCACGATCGCGACCTACATGATCCCGGAATATCTCGGCGTGTTCCACCGCGCCTTTCCCGGCATCGATCTGCACGTCGTCAGCGCCAACACCAGCGATATCGCCGCGCTGATGCTGGGACACGAGATCGAGATCGCGCTGGTCGAGGGCCCGGTCGAGGACGAGAATTTGATCAGCGAAGCCTGGCGTACCGACGTGATGGCGCTGATCGCCGGTCCGGATCATCGCTTCGCGGCGGTCCAGGGGCCGATCGACATCCGGTCGTTGAATGACGAGATCCTGATCGTGCGGGAACCCGGCTCAGGCACGCGCGAGGTGGTCGCGCAGGCGCTGGCCGCCCACCGCGTCGAGCCGCAGCGGACGCTCGAGATCGGCAGCACCGAGGCGATCAAGCAGGCGGTGGCATCAGGTGTCGGCGTCGCCATCGTGTCGATCGCGACGATCGACGATCAGGTGAAGCTCGGAAAGCTGAAGGTGATCCCGATCAAGGGCGTCCATATCGAGCGCACGCTCTGGCAACTGAAATCGCCCGGCCGGCTGGACGTGCCGGCGGCGGTGGCGTTCGAGGGGATCATTCGGGAGACAAAGGGCACGAAGACGGCGCCGCCGATGCCGGCGGCTAGAGCGCGGCGAACAGACCCTGCGCCCAGGCAACGGCATGCTCGAAGCTGAACACGCCGGGCTCGAAATAGACGGCCCTTGCCAGCACGATGCCGACCACCAGCACCCAGAACACGCTGGTGCCCGCGGTCTTCAGCCATTTCGACACGCCCTCGCTCGCGATCGAAGGATCGACCGCGGGGACCGGCTCGCCGAAGGGATCGAATGCGGATTGGCTCATCGTCGTAACCATCAGGAATACCCTGAGAATGTCGCGACGACGGGGGCGGAAGCAAGGGTCGTGGAATGCCTTTTGCGGCGGTTACTTGGAATGACGTTTTCCGGTCTGAAAGCCGGGGAGCATTTCCTTCTCGGCGTCCCCTTCAGCCATCAACTATCGGTCACGCGCTGCGGCGCCACGCGTGGCAGCGTGATCCGCATGCGTGTCCCCATGCCCGGCGCACTGTCGAGATGGAGCTCTCCGCCCAGCCGGTTGGTGACGATGTTATGAACGATGTGGAGACCGAGCCCGATGCGGCCGATGTCGCGGCGCGTGGTGAAGAAGGGATCGAAGGCCTGCCGCAGCACGTCGTCGTCCATCCCGCAACCGTTGTCGGCGAACAGGATCTCGACCTGGTCCGCGCCTGACGCGCGCAGCCGGATCGTGATGATGCCGCCCTTGCCATCCGGAAACGCGTGCGCCACCGAATTGACGAACAGGTTGGTCAGCACCTGGCCGTAGGGGCCGGGATAGCCGTTCATGGCAAGACCGGGCGGGCAGTCGACCTCGAGCGCCAGGTTGTTCTTCGGCAAGGCCGGACGCAGGTTCGAGAGAACCTGCTCGGTCACCGCGCCGAGATCGAACTGGCTGCGGTCGAAATAGCTGCGATCCACCGCCACCTGCTTGAACGATTGCACCAGGTCCGCCGCGCGCTTGAGGTTGCCGACGAGCAGCGACGAGGCGCTTTCGACGACCTCGATGAAATCGCTCAGGCTGGAGCGCTTCAGCTTGCCGCGCGCGGCCTCGGCAGCGAAGTCGGCGCATTTCTGCTCCAGCACCGAGGCGACGGTGAGACTGGTGCCGACCGGACTGTTGATCTCGTGCGCGACGCCGGCCACCAGCCGGCCCAGCGCCGCGAGCTTTTCCGCCTCGATCAGCGACGCCTGGGTCTCCTGCAGATGGTGCAGGGCCTTCTCGGCTGCATCGCGCGCGGCGCGGATCTCGCGTTCGCTGCGCTTGCGATCGGTGATCTCTTCGGCCGCAACGTTGACGCCGACGATGCTCCCGTTCGGTTCGCGCTGCGGATGCCAATGCGTGATCCAGCATCGCTCGTCATTGTGGCCGGGGCGCTGGCCGTAAACCTCCACGTCGGTCACGGGCTCTCCGGTCTCCATGATCGACCGAACGATACCTTCGACCGCCGAAGCCAGTGCGGGCACGCAATCGTGCACCGTACGCCCGAGGTGACCTTCGACCGAAATGCCGCAGATCTCGGTGAGACGCTGGTTGATCTGAAGGTAACGGCAATCGGGAGAGAGGTAGGCAAGACCGATCGGCGCAGTGTCATAGATCAGCTGCAGCGCCGGTTGCTTTGGGAACTGAACGTCCTGGACGACGGACGACCTCATGTCCACTACCCCCCGTTGCACCAAGTCTAGCGCTTCACGCCCGGCCCGCAATAGGCCAGCTGAGCCGGAAACGGCGGTCTGGTCTGTGCGGATTCGGCACGGGTCGGGGCCGACAGCGGCCCCTGGACCGGTGCCTGCGGCGTGCTGACGCAACGTGGACAGCAAGCGCTCCTCAGCGAAGGCCTGCGAAGCGCGCAATTTTAGCTATTCACTGCAACGTGCGGACGAAAATTCTCGACAAAGCGCAGCAGCACCCGCGCGCCGGTGTCGGCATCGGCGAGCTCGACATGCTCGGCCGGATTGTGGCTGATGCCGCCGCGGCAGCGCACGAAGATCATGCCGATATCGGCGACGTCGACCATCGCCATGCCGTCATGCCCGGCCCCGCTCGGCAGCTCGAACGCGGCATGGCCCTCGGCCGCGACGGCCTCGGCGATCTGGGACTTGAGCCACGGAGCGCAGGGCACGCTGCGGTTCTCGTGGGTGACGTCGATCTGCAACGCGAGCTCGCGGCGTTTTGCGATCGCCTCGATCTGCCGCACGGTGTCGGCGACGGCGCGCTTGCGATGCATGTCGTTCTGCGAGCGGATGTCCATGGTGAAGGACACCTTGCCCGGAATCACATTGGTGGCGCCCGGCATCGCGTTGACATAGCCGACGGTGCCGACGAGGCCTTGCTCGTCGGACCTGCAAAACTGCTCGATCGCAACGATGCATTCGGCAGCGCCGGCCAACGCATCGCGCCGCAGCGGCATCGGCACCGTGCCGGCGTGGCCGGCGACGCCGGTGAGACTGGCGGCCAGCCGGGTCGCGCCCGAAATCGCGGTGACGACGCCGACCGGCAGCGCCTTCTCTTCCAGCACGGGGCCCTGCTCGATGTGCAGCTCGACATAGCCGAGCAGCTCGCGGCGGGCGCGCGCTGCCTTGCCGATATGAGCGGGATCGAGGCCGAACTGGATCAACGCGTCGCGCATCGACGTGCCGGCGCGGTCGCGCGTGTTGAGCACGCTCTCGTCGAAGGTGCCGGCGACCGCGCGGCTGCCGAGCAGGGTCGAGGCGAAGCGCACGCCCTCCTCGTCCGCAAAGCCCACGACCTCGATCGCGAACGGCAGCCGCTTGCCGCGCCGGTCCAGATCGGCGACGCAGGCGATTGCGGTGATGACGCCGAGCGGGCCGTCCCATCTGCCGGCGTCGCGCACCGTGTCGTAATGCGAGCCGAGCATCAGCGCCGGCAGGCCCGGCCGCTCGCCCTCATAGCGGCCGCAGACATTGCCGATGGCATCGAGATGCGCGCTCATGCCGGCCTCGCGCATCCAGGACAGGATGAGATCGGCCGCCTTGCGATGCTCGTCGGTGAGGAAGACTCGCGCCAGATGCTCCGGCGTCTCGGAGATCGTCGCGAGCTGATCGATCCGCGCCACGATCTCGCCGCCAAGAGGGGACGGTTTTGTCTCGCTCATGCTGTTTCCCATCAGTCCAACCCGGCACCCGAGCCGGTCTCACTCGTAGCAGGCCCGATCCGATTCACCAGCCGGCAAATGACGCTCCGGGCGCCGACCCCGGACGACGCTCGCATCGGCCCGCCACCGGTTAGCGACTGCTTAACGGCATTGCATACAACGACGATTGATCGCTCATAAAATAGGCAGAACGATCCCGATCGACTTCCGAAGCCTATCAGGTCGTTCACCGTTTCCGTTCGAATTCAACCGCTTACGGCGCAATGATCGCCAAACATGCTCTGGCATGAAGCTTGCGACACTTCCCCCAAGCTCCGCCGTCGGGCGGCTGCGACAAGGACAGGCGGGCCTGACCCGCCGGAGGGAGCAGGCGATGGATTTTGGCAGGATTTCAAGAAGGCATTTGTTGCAGGGAAGCGCGGCATTGGCGCTTGGCAGCACGCTCGGCATTCGCGGCGCGGCGGCAGCCGAAACCACGGTCGGCTTCATCTATGTCGGGTCGCGCGACGACTACGGCTACAACCAGGCGCACGCGCAAGGAGCCGCGGCGGTGAAGAAGCTTTCCGGCATCAAGGTCGTCGAGGAAGAAAAGGTGCCGGAGACCGATGCCGTCGAGAAGACCATCGAGTCCATGATCAATCTCGACGGCGCCACGCTCATGTTCCCGACCTCGTTCGGTTACTACAACCCGCACGTCCTCAAGATGGCGGGCAAGTTTCCAAAACTGCATTTCGAGCATTGCGGCGGCCTGTGGTCCGACAAGGACCCGAAGAACGCCGGCAGCTATTTCGGCTATATCGACGAGGCGCAGTACATCTCCGGCATCGTCGCCGGCTATTCGACCAAGAGCGGCAAGCTCGGCTTCGTCGCCGCCAAGCCGATCCCGCAGGTGCTGCGCAACATCAACGCGTTCACGCTCGGCGCCCGGCTCGCCAATCCGAAGGCGACCACGCAGGTGATCTTCACCGGCGACTGGTCGATGCCGGTCAAGGAAGCCGAGGCGACCAACAGCCTGATCGACCAGGGCGTCGACGTGCTGACCTGCCATGTCGACGGACCGAAGACGATGGTCGAGAACGCCGCGCGCCGCGGCGCCTTCGTATGCGGCTATCACGTCAACCAGTCGCCGCTGGCGCCGAAGGCCTATCTCACCGGCGCCGAGTGGAATTGGGAGGCGCTTTACCCGAAATTCGTCAAGATGATCACCGCGGGCGAAGCGATCCCGAACTTCTATCGCGGCGGCCTCAAGGAAGAGATCGTCAAGGTGTCGCCCTATGGCGAGATGGTCTCGGCCGAGGCGCGCAAGCATGCCGACGACGTCAAGGCCAAGATCATCGCCGGCGAATACACCATCTTCAAGGGCCCGCTCGTCGACAACAAGGGCAAGACGGTGATCGCTTCCGGCACCGATCGCGGCCAGCAGGATCCCGAACTCGAGAAGATGGACTATCTCGTCGAGGGCGTGATCGGAGCCACCGCGTGACGACCGAGGCGGCGGAATCGGTGGAGGCGGCCGGCATCGCTCCGGCCGCCGATCCCGGATTCCTCCAGCGCCACGGCGCGCGCATCGAATATATCCTGATCCCGGGCGCGGCGCTGGTCGGCGCGCTCGCGGTGTTCGGCGGTTTTGTCGCGCTGTACGGCAAGAACCCGCTCGATCTGTATTTCTACATGTATTACGGCGCGTTCGGCACCGCCTTCTCCTGGCAGAACACGCTGACCCGCGCCGCGCCACTGATCCTGACCGCGCTGTGCACGGCGCTGCCGGCACAGCTCGGCATGGTGATCATCGGCGGCGAAGGCGCGCTGTTGATCGGCGCGCTGTCGGCGACCGCGGCGGCGCTGGCGCTGCAGGGCGCGGCGCCGATCGTGGTGCAGATCGCGATGGTGATCGCGGGCATGATCGGCGGCGGCCTCTGGATCACGCTGTCGGGCGGCCTGCGGCAATATCGCGGGGTCAACGAGACGATCTCGAGCCTGCTGCTGGTCTATATCGCGCTTGCAATCCTCAATCATCTGGTCGAGGGCCCGATGCGCGATCCGGCGAGCCTCAACAAGCCGTCGACGCGCGAGATCGGCGCCGCCAACATGATCGGCACCATTCCCGGCACCGACGTGCATTGGGGCCTGGTGTTCGGCCTCGTCGCGGCCGTTGCCGCCTACATCCTGATCTATCACACCACCTTCGGCTTCGCCGCGCGCGTCGCCGGCGGCAACATCCGCGCCGCCAAGATCGTCGGCCTCAGTGTCGGCAAGCTGATCCTGACCGTCTGCTTCCTCGCCGGCAGCTGCGCCGGGCTTGCCGGCATGATCGAGGTCGCGGCGGTGCAGGGCCGCACCAACGCCAACCTCGCGGCGGGCTACGGCTTCACCGGCATCCTGGTCGCGTTCCTGGCGCGGCAGAATCCGCTGGCGATCATTCCGGTGGCGATCCTGCTCGGCGGCATCTCGGCCTCCGGCGGCCTGCTGCAGCGGCGGCTCGGCCTGCCCGATGCGTCCGTGCTGGTGCTGCAAGGCATCATCTTCGTGTTCGTGCTGGCGAGCGATGCGCTCTACGGGCGCCTCGGCTTCCTGAAGGGAAAGGCCTGACATGGCGGATGCATCGCTCGGGCTGTGGACCGTCCCGCTCGCCGTGTTCGGCGGCGCCATCCGCGTCTCGACGCCGTTCCTGTTCGTCAGCCTCGGCGAATGCATCACCGAGCGAAGCGGCCGCATCAATCTCGGCCTCGAGGGCACGCTGGTGATGGGCGCGATGAGCGCCTACGGCATCTCCTATCTCTCCGGCTCGCCGTGGTTAGGCGTGCTCGCGGCCGGCATCACCGGCGCCCTGTTCGGCGCGCTGCATGCCGGGATCTGCTCGCTGCCGCGGGTCAACGACATCGCGGTCGGCATCGCCTTGATGCTGCTCGGCACCGGCCTCGCGTTCTTCCTCGGCAAGCCGCTGATCGAGCCGACGGCGGCAAGGCTGCCGGCGATCGATTTCGGCTGGTGGAGCGACATCCCACAGGTGCGCGCGGCGCTGCGCATCAACGTGCTGTTCCTGATCGGCGTCGCGATCGCGCCGCTGCTCTACTGGGCGTTCAGGACCACGCGCTGGGGCCTGTTGATCCGCACCGCCGGCGAGAGCGCCGATGCGGCGCGCGCGATGGGTCATTCGGTGCTGCTGATCCGGCTGCGCGCCACCATGGTCGGCGGTTTCCTCGCCGGCATCGGCGGCTCATTCCTGTCGCTGTTCTATCCCGGCAGCTGGAATGAAGGCCTCTCCTCCGGACAGGGCATCACTGCGGTCGCACTTGTCATCTTCGCGCGCTGGGACCCGATGCTCTGCCTGTGGGCGTCGCTCGCGTTCGGCGGCGCCGCCGCGCTGGGCCCGGCGCTGCAATCGGTCGGCATCACCTCCGGCTATCACCTCTTCAACGCCGCGCCCTACATCCTGACGCTGGCGATCATGATCATCACCTGCTCGCCGAAGCGCACGCTGACCGGCGCGCCCGCCGAATTGTCCATCACCCGATAGACCGCGAGATCATTCCATGCCCGAGCGCTTCGTCAAATCCGAGCCCTACGCCTGGCCCTACAACGGCGACCTGCGGCCAGAGAATACCGCGCTCATCATCATCGACATGCAGACGGATTTCTGCGGCGTCGGCGGCTATGTCGACAAGATGGGCTACGACCTCTCGCTGACCCGGGCGCCGATCGAGCCGATCAGGAAGCTGCTCGCGGTGATGCGCGCGCAGGGCTTTCACATCATCCACACCCGCGAGGGGCATCGGCCCGATCTGGCCGACCTGCCCGCCAACAAGCGCTGGCGCTCGCGCCAGATCGGCGCCGGGATCGGCGATCCCGGCCCCTGCGGCCGGATCCTGGTGCGCGGCGAGCCCGGCTGGGAGATCATTCCGGACCTCGCGCCGCTGCCGGGCGAGCCCGTTATCGACAAGCCCGGCAAAGGCTCGTTCTGTGCCACCGACCTCGAGCTGATGCTGCGGCTGCGCGGCATCGAGAACATCGTGCTGACCGGCATCACCACCGATGTCTGCGTGCACACCACGATGCGCGAGGCCAACGACCGCGGCTTCGAATGCGTGCTGGTCGAGGATTGCTGCGGCGCGACCGACAAGAGCAACCACGACCACGCGGTGAAGATGATCAAGATGCAGGGCGGCGTGTTCGGCGCAGTGACCAGATCCGCCGACCTGATCGGGGCGCTGTCGTGATCATCGGCGAGCCGCCCGCACCGTCAGGCGCGTTCGGCGTCGACGCCATCGCCATGACCATGCGGTTCGGCGATTTCACAGCGCTCGACAATGTCGAGCTCAAGGTGCGTCCAGGCTCGTTCCACGCGCTGCTCGGCGAGAACGGCGCGGGCAAGAGCACGCTGGTGAAATGCATCATGGGCTATTACCACGCCACCGAAGGCGACATCCTGGTCGGTGGCCGCCAGCAGGCCATCGCCAATCCGAAGGACGCGCATGCGCTCGGGCTCGGCATGGTCTACCAGCATTTCACGCTGGTGCCGGCGATGACGGTCGCCGAGAATCTGGTGCTGGCGCGCGACGACGTGCCTGCGATGGTCGACTGGCGCAAGGAGAAGAAGGAGCTCGATGCCTTCCTGGCGCGGATGCCGTTCAAGGTGCCGCTCGACGCAAAGGTCGCCGACATCTCCGCCGGCGAACGGCAGAAATGCGAGATCCTCAAGCAGCTGTACCTGAAGCGGCGCTTCCTGATCCTGGACGAGCCGACCTCGGTGCTGACGCCGGGCGAAGCCGATGAGGTGCTCGGCATGCTGCGCGCGATGGTGGTCGCGGGCGAGCTCACCATCCTGATGATCACGCACAAGTTCCGCGAGGTGATGGCCTTTGCCGACGAGGTGACCATCCTGCGTCGCGGCAAGCTTGCCGGCAGCGGCCGGGTCGCCGACCTGACGCCGGACGAGATGGCCCGCACCATGATCGGCGCCGAACAGCTGACGGTGCAACCGCCGCGCACCGGCGAGACCGGCGCGCCGCGGCTCGAGCTCGACAAGCTCACCGCGCTCGACGATGCCGGCGCGATCGCCGTGCACGGCGTGTCGCTGACCGTGAAGAGCGGCGAGATCGTCGGCATCGCCGGCGTGTCCGGCAACGGCCAGCGCCAGCTCGTCGAGGTCCTGGCCGGCCAGCGCGAGGCCGAGAGCGGCGTGATCCGCGTCCAGGGCGAGACCTATGCGGCGAGCCGCGCGGAGATGCGGCGCCACAGGATGTCGCTGTTGCCGGAAGAGCCGCTGAAGAACGCCTGCGTCGGCGGCATGAGCGTCGCCGACAACATCGCATTCCGCGAGTTCGATCGCGCCCCGTTCGCGCGCGGCGGCTGGTGGCTGAACCGTGCCGCCTTCCGCAACGACGCCGAGCGCAAGATCAACCGCTACAAGATCAAGACCCGCACGCCGGAGACGCCGATCGCGGCACTGTCGGGCGGCAATGTGCAGCGCGCGGTGCTGGCGCGCGAGCTCTCGGGCGACGTCGAGGTGCTGATCGCCGCCAATCCGTGCTTCGGGCTCGACTTCGCGGCGGTGGCGCAGATCCACGCCGAGATCATGGCCGCCCGCAACCGCGGCGCGGCGGTGCTGTTGGTCAGCGAGGACCTCGACGAGCTGCTGGAATTGTCGGACCGGCTGGTCGTGATGTTCCACGGCGCCTTCGTCCACGAGGCCCGCGCCAGCGAGGCCGACCTCACCGAGATCGGCCGGCACATGGCGGGGCACTGACCATCCGCGTCATTGCTTCGCTCGCAATGACAAACAGCTCTGGCCACACGAAGATGTCGTCCCTGCGAAAGCAGGGACCCATAACCACGAATGCTGATTGTTGTGCAGCGCTGGAACGACGAATCCCGTCCACTACATCCGCCGCGGCGTATGGGTCCCTGCTTTCGCAGGGACGACACCGGAGTTTGTGGCGCGCGATCCCGGCAAAATCCCGCCATTGCAACGACGAGGCCGGTTTATCAGCGCTCCGCGTCATATCAACGCCAAACTAGGCGATCTCGAACGCTTCCGCGGCGAGATGCTTCAGATTGGCATGCCAATGCTCGGCGATCGCAAGCCGCGTCGGCACCCAGACGTGCTCGTGCTTCTGGATGTAGTCGAGAAAGCGCATCAGCGCGGCGGCGCGGCCGGGACGCCCGACCACACGGCAATGCAGGCCGATCGACATCATCTTCGGTGACGTCGCTCCTTCGGCGTAGAGCACGTCGAAACTGTCTTTCAAATAGGTGTAGAACTCCTCGCCGCCGCCAAAGCCCTGCGCGTTGATGAAGCGCATGTCGTTGGCATCCAGCGTATAGGGAATCACGAGATGCGGCTCGGTGCCGGCTGCCTTGATCCAGTACGGCAGATCGTCGGCATAGGAATCGCAGAGATAGCGCAAGCCGCCCGCCTCCATCAAAAGCCGCATCGTGTTGATCGAGGAGCGGCCGGTGTACCAGCCGAGCGGCCGCGCGCCGGTGGCTTCGGTGTGGACGGCGATGGCGCGGGCGATCTCCTCACGCTCCTCGTCCTCCGACATATCCTTGTGCTCGACCCAGCGCAGGCTGTGGCTCGCGATGTCCCAGCCCGCCTCCTGCATCGCGGCGACGACGTCCGGATTGCGCTTCAGCGCCATCGCGACGCCGAACACCGTGGCCGGCAGCTTCCGCGCGGTGAAGATCCGCCACAGCCGCCAGAAGCCGGCGCGCGAGCCATATTCGAACATCGTTTCGATATTGGCGTGACGCTGGCCGACCCAGGGCTGCGCGCCGAGCACGTCGGACAGAAACGCTTCCGAGGCGCGATCACCGTGCAGGACGTTGTTCTCGCCGCCCTCCTCGAAATTGACCACGAATTGCACGGCGATGCGCGCCGCGTCGGGCCATTTCGGATCGGGCGGATTGCGGCCGTAGCCGCGGAGGTCGCGCGGATAGCGGGCCTCGGTCACATCAGATTTCCTCGAAGCGGATATTCTGCGCGCCCTTCCACAACACGGTCTTGCCGAACGCGGTGAGGTTCTCCAGCCCCGAGGTCAGCGTGATGAAATGATTGCCGGCGAGCTGGCCCATCTTGCTGGCGAAATGCACGCCGCCATAGGCGAGCAGGATCTCGGTCTCACTGATGCCACCGGGATAGAGGATGATCTGGCCCGGCGCCGGATAGCTGGTGTGGTTCTCGTAGGACACGCCGAAGTCGAGATCGCCGAGCGGCATCCAGACGCCCTCGCCGCTCCAGCGCACGTGGATCGCCTGGCTCTCGAACGGCATCGCCTTGCGGAACGCGGCGACCGTCTTCGGCGCCAGCTGCTCCTCGAAACGGGCGTCAAAGGTGAACTCGCCGGCGCGGACAATCAGTTTGCTCATCGATCTCTCGTGGGTGGGCCAAGAAGTGATGCCCCAACCATTGCCGCCGGCCCGGGCCGGACGCAAGGCCGATTCCGGCCCAAGAAGCCGGTTTTTCGCCACTCGGCGCCCCCCGCAACGCAGATTTGAGCAGAGTTGCGTTGCGCCGCGCCTTCTCGTTTGCGAGCCTGCGAGCATACGTCGAACAGGGTGACCAGATGACAACAAGCAGTCTGCACGGACATGTGGCGCTGGTGACCGGCGGATCGCGCGGCATTGGTGCGGCGATCGTCAAGATGCTGGCGGATGCCGGCGCCGCCGTCGCCATCAATTATCGCGAGCGCTCGGCCGCGGCGGAGACGCTGGCGAAGGGCATCACCGCCGCCGGTGGCCGCGCCGTCGCGATCGCCGCCGACGTCTCGGAAGCGGCCGCCGTCGCCACGCTGGTCGAGCGCGCCAAATCCGAGCTCGGCCCGGTCGACATCCTCGTCAACAATGCCGGCATCGCCATCGTCAGGGGTGTCGACGACCTCACCGAAGAGGACTTCGACCGCACCATCACGGTCAATCTCAAATCGGCGTTTCTCTGCACGCAGGCGGTGCTGCCGATGATGCGCACCCGGAAATGGGGCCGCATCGTCAACATCTCCTCCGGCGCCGCGCGCGGCGCCGGCTCGATCGGGCCGCATTACAATGCATCGAAGGCGGCCATGGAGGGCATGACCCGCGGCTACGCTGCGCGCCTCGTCAAGGAGGGCATCACCGTCAACGCCGTCGCGCCCTCGCTGATCGAGACCGACATGATGAGGGGACAGAGCGAGCTGGTCAGCCGCATTCCGATGGGCCGTTTCGGCACCGCCGAGGAGGTCGCGCAGGCCGTGATGCTGCTGGTCAATAATCCCTACATGACCGGACAGACCATCGCGATGAGCGGCGGCATGGCGTTCAACTAGGCGGACTCATGAATCCGCCATGCCGGCTCTACCCCTAAAACCGGACATCGCTGGGTGACTACGGCATGTCGGTTTTGGGCCGCAACCGGACTAAGCAGCATTTAGCGGAGTGGACGAAGGTCTCTGCAGGTTGAAACGCGATCATAGTGTCCGGCGGCCGCGACTGGAGGGGTTCCTTTTTGCTCGCCGCCGGAGTTTCCTCTGCACGGCGGAGAACGGGCATGCGGGGATCGCTGGGAGAGAAGATCGGCCAGGGCGTCTTCGCTGACGTCCACGCCTGGGCGCCCGGTCAGGTCGTCAAGTTGTCCAAGCCGGGTATCCCGCAGTGGGTCGTCCAGCACCAGACGCAAATGACCCGTGCGGTCTTCGCCGCCGGCGGCCCGGCGCCGGAGGTGCTCGGCGAAGTCGCCCTGGACGGCCGCTTTGGCATCGTGCTGCCGCGGTTCGATGGGCCGACCCTGACGCAGGCTACGCGCACCGGCGCCATCACGCGTGAACAAGCGGGCGCAATCCTTGCGACGCTCTGCCTTGCCGTTCACAAGACGCGACCGCCGCCGGACGCACTCTCGCTGCGCGAGGCGATGGACGCCAGATTGCGGTTCGGCGGCAGCGTGCTTCCGGAGCGCATCACCACCGGCGTCCTCGCGCTGATCGAGCACCTCGCGCCCGATGACGTGCTGTGCCATTCCGATCTTCACCCCGGCAACGTGATCATGACGGCGCAGGGTCCGAGACTGATCGACTGGCTCGGCGCGGCTCGTGCGCCCGCCGCCTACGAGATTGCACAGTGCCATGTCCTGATTGCCGAGCTTGATCCGGAATACGCCGACGATCCGGAGCGGGCCACGGTCAATTCGGTTCTGCAGGCGGAGTATGCGCGGCTGGCCGGCATAGCCCCTGCGGCGCTGACGGCGGCGATGCAGCCCTATTTGCCGATCGTCCGCGTCTTCCTCTTGCTCGGCGGGGCCATGCCTGACATGCGGGAGCGGCTGATCCAGCGCGTCGAGGCGGCCCTGCGCGCGGCGGGGTGATTGCTCTCGGTCATCCCGTTTACGAGGCTACGCCGGGCCAACATCCTCGCTCGGCCGCCGAAGCTTCAGCGAAGGCGGCATGCCCGGCCATAGCCGTTCCAAGAACGGCGTCGCTTCGCACCGCCTATGACGAGTGACCATAGGGTGAGGGTCACAGCAACACGGGGGCTAAAGATGCAGGGATCGCTGGGGGAAAAGATCGGTGAAGGCGCCTACTCCGAAGCCTACGCCTGGGCACCGGGGCAAGTCGTCAAACTGTTCAAGCCCGGCTTGCCGCGGCGGATGCCCTGGTTCGAGGTGCGCATGATCCGTGCCGTCCACGCCGTCGGCGTTCCGGTGCCCGAGGTGTTCGGCGAGGTGACCCTGGACGGGCGCTTCGGCATCGTGCTGCAGCGCCTCGACGGACCGACCCTGCTGCAGCTAACCCGAACCGGCGCGGTGACGTTCGAACAGGCCGGCGCGATCGTCGCGGCTCTTGCCTTGTCCATTCACAAGACGCCCCGGCCGCCGGAGGTCCTCTCCATGCGCGAGTATATGGAGGTTCAGTTGGGGCACGACGACGGCAAGCTCCCGAAGCACATCGCCACTGAAATCCTCGCGCTGATCGATCGCTTGCCGCCGGGCGACGGGCTTTGCCATACCGACCTGAGCCCCGGTAACGTGATCATGACAGCGGAAGGCCCAAAGCTGGTCGACTGGGTCAGCGCGATGCGCGGGCCCGCCGTCCTCGAGCTTGGGTTCTTGCACGTGATCCTGTCGGAGCTCGGGCCGGAAGTCGCCGACAATCCGGAGCGGCCGCGCGCGATCAATGCGGCGGCGCAATCCGAATATGCTCGGCTGGCCGGCATATCTCTCGCGGAGCTAACGGCGGCAATGGAGCCGTATTTGCCGGTCGTCCGCACCTTCGCCGTTCTCGGCAACGCGGTGCCTTCGCTGCGGGAGCGGCTGATCCAGCGCATCGAAGCGGCCCTGCGCTCGGAAGACTGAATTGCTTTGGTCGCGCGCGAGCCGGAGTTGCCTGTCGAAGCGAGCCTTCAGTGTCTCCATTGGTCATTCTCGACCGATTTCAACGTGGCTTCGCGATGTCCGCTTATTCTCCGGAAGCGGACATCGGAGCGCGCAGCCATAGCCTGATCGATGCGCCATGAACGAGGGCAAGGTAGCTCGCGGCGAGCTTGTCATCGCGCGTCGCAGACGTGTGCATCCCTGCCGGTTCCACCGATTGCTCCGGTGTCCCGTCGCCTGGGTTTGGCAAATGTTCGTTTCATCGGCACGGAACGATTGATTTCGCCGAGTGGGAACACGTTGCCAAGAAGCCACAGCGATCGAAGGGAATGGACATTGGAGGCGTCATTCTCGTGGCGGCCCACGCGCTCGCGGCTTATTTGTTGGGGATCAGATCGGGCAACATGAATCATTTCCAGCCCGGCAGTTTGTTTCAGACGCGTGATTGATCAGAGCTGGAATTGCCATGAGCCAATTCCGGAAGCCATGGAGCTTGTCGCGAAATGAATTTCTATAATCAGACCAGATCGAGTTATTCGAACCGCACACATTCAGCATCAGCGACCTCCGCCGACAAAGCGAATGAGGGCCAGGACGGCGAGACACGCTTTGGATTCAGGGCAACGGACTTGATCGTATACCCTGCGCATGGCGTCGGCCAAATTGTAGCGATTGAGGAACAGACAGTGGCGGGGGCTTGCCTCGAGTTCTTTGTCGTCTATTTCGCGAAGAGCAAGATGACGCTACGCGTTCCGACGAGGAAGGCGGCAAACGCCGGAATGCGTCGACTGTCCGATCCCGTTTCCATCGAGCACATGCGACGAATCCTGGGGCAGGCGCCGCACAAGGCGCGGGGTAATTGGTCGCGGCTTGCTCAAGAATACGAAAGCAAGATCAATTCGGGCAATATTGTCGCTATCGCGGAGGTCATGCGCGATCTCTATCGGCCCGCGGTCAATTCCGAGCAGAGCTACAGCGAACGACAGCTGTACGCTGCGGCAGTCGAACGCCTGTCCGGAGAAGTGGCGCTCGTTAGCGGCGTTACTGAAGAAGAAGCCGTCAAGGAGCTTGAAAGCCTCATCATTGCTGAGGTCAGGCGGAGCGCATAGAGACTGGTCGCACATTATCGGAACGTCTGCGTCCGGGTCCTGACCGACGTTCCGGCGCCGCCGGCCGGATATGATTTCCTAGAGCTTTTCCCGTTCCGATGGACTCGGAACGGGGCTCTAGATTCTTGTTTTGACGCGTTTTCTTCACGCGAACCGGTGTCCACTTCGCTCGAAAACGCTCTAGGATGGCCGTTCGACGAAGGCGACGGCCTTATTGCTGTAGGTCCATATCGCGCCGTCGCGTTTGCTGATCCCGAGAAAGGCGGTCTTTGTACCGGCGTATTTCATGTCCCGATTGCCCCCGTCGATGCCATAGGCCCATGGGTCGAGGCACAGAAACTCGATGATCTTGCCGTCGGCTCCCGATGTACGGTGGCCGACGATGCCCACATAATGGGCGCCGCCGAGGGAGGCCCGCACCGGCACCTTGTTTTCGAGATTCTTGATTGTCCAGTCCACCGCTTTGCCGGGATCGCGGCCCGCGCTCACCTGGTCGCGCGCGGTCGGTTCGGCCATTTTCCAGCCCATATAGCGGACAAACACGATCTTGATGATCGAACCGCACCAATATTCATTGTTCACTGCCTTGAGGAAACCGTCATTGTTCTGGTTCCACGGCAGCTTGCTCTTCTTGTAGTTTTGCATCGACGCGTCAGCGGTCGCCGCCAGGGTGGGAAGGGTGTGCAGCTGTTCATCCACCAGCATTTCATAGACACGATGGCGGCTGTCCAATTCGTCGCCGGCGTCCTGATTGCTGTAGAACTTGCGATAGGCGGCGGGTGCCTTGGCCGCCGTCGTGACGGTGTGGAAATAGTGCCAGATTAAATCGGTTTTCCACGAGGGATCGCGGACATGGGTGTCGGACATGGAGAGGGTCCATATAAGGCATTCGGCTGCGGCGGCTTCGCGGTCTTGTCCCGCTTGCGGTTGGACCAGCCGCGCTGAATGGTTAGTCCCCGCTGGATTGATGACGGTTCAACGCGGACTTGGTGACGCCCAATCGCGTCCTGGCAGCAACATGATCAAACAGACCGCCTCGGAAGCACCCGCCGCATGAACGAATCCCCGTCTCCTGTTGTGTGCATCGCATGAGCCGGGGCTTGGCCCGCAGCCGAAGATCGCTTTAACCAGCACAATGTCGGCTCAATGGTACGGAGCGGACCTGGCCTATTCTGGCCGCCATGGACGCCTTTTGACCCAATGCGGACCTTGTGCGCATCGAGCTCAGTTACGGAACCAATATCGCAATTGATAAACTTCGATCTGCTCGGCAAGTCTTTCTTTGGAACGAGCCGATAAACCCTTCAGGCACGAAGGATTATTTCCATGTACTTCCTGGCCGCCTGTCTGATCGTGGTCGTCTTGAGTTTCGAGGTATCGTTCCGTCGGGCCTGGATTCTATCACGAAACTCTCGGGGGGCTGCCCCGGCCCAGCGGCTCGCAGCGCGGCGGCGGGCGCTTTGGCCCGCATTCTGCGCTCTAATTTGCACGCTGCTGGTTCTGATCGGATTTGATCATCTTCAAGATGAGCTTGGTCTGTCCGCAAAGGCCAATCTCATGATGCTTAGCGCCTCTTTCTTCAGCGGCTGGTTTCTTGGCGTCATTGCCGGGATGGATCAAGATTGAAGCCGCGATCAAGGCAAAGCGAAAAAGTGCATCGGGCTATGGCCGCCGACAAGCGACCATGACTTTGCCATCGTCCTGTTGATGTCCAGTTTCGGGCCCAAATCGGACACTGCGGCGGCGCGGAATTATGACCGCTGCTCGCCCGTTAGGAATTCGTTAACCATCGCGGCCTAGCCTAACCTCATAGCCTGGTCATCATCAGCCGATTGCCGCTCGGTTCGTTCCAGGAACAGCCAGTGTCCGCCAAGACGCTGACATATGCCGCGCCAGGTGCGCGCCTGAAAATCTCGCCAGTGGCCGCTCGTCGCTTGCTAAGCGACTGCGCTTGCCGCGCTCACTTTAGGAGCAAAATCCTGGTGTATAGCTCTCATTCCCCAGCTCGGTAGAGCAATTGTGAGGCAAGAATGACCGATATTTGCGAGATGAAGGCGCGCATTACCGTGTTTGGGGTCGGCGGTGCCGGTGGCAATGCAGTCAACAACATGATCGCCGCCGGGCTGCAAGGCGTCGACTTCATCGTCGCCAATACCGATGCACAGGCGCTTACCATGTCGAAGGCCGAGCGACTCATCCAGATGGGCACGCGGGTGACGGAAGGTCTCGGCGCTGGCTCGCATCCTGAAGTGGGGCGCGCCGCAGCCGAAGAGACGATCGACGCGATCCGCGATTCTTTGACCGGCGCACACATGGTGTTCGTTACTGCCGGCATGGGCGGCGGTACGGGCACCGGCGCAGCGCCGATTATCGCCAAGACCGCGCGAGAGCTTGGCATTCTCACCATCGGTGTAGTCACCAAGCCGTTCCACTTCGAGGGCCAGCGCCGCATGCGCCTTGCCGAGGCCGGCATCGCGGAACTACTTAAGGTGGTAGATACTCTGCTGATCATCCCAAACCAGAACCTATTCCGGGTGGCTAACGAAAAGACCACGTTCTCCAATGCTTTCGTGTTGGCCGATCAGGTGCTTTATTCGGGTGTGGCCTGCATCAGCGACCTCATAGTCAAGGAAGGTCTGATCAACCTCGATTTTGCCGACGTTCTCGCCGTCATGCGGGAGAAGGGCAAGGCCATGATGGGCAGAGGCGAGGCTTCCGGCGCAAACCGCGTGGTCACCGCCGCCGTAGCCGCGATTTCAAATCCATTGATCGAGGACCCCTCGATCAAGCGTGCCAGCGGCCTCATCATTTCCATCACTGGCGGCAAGGACCTGATGTTATTCGAGGTCGACGAAGCTGCTACCCGCATTCGCGACGAGGCCGACCAGGACGCCAACATCATCATTGGCGCATCGTTTGATGAAAGCCTGGAGGGTATCGTCCGCGTCTCGGTAGTGGCGACCGGTATCGATAATCTTGACCCGGCACCCCACGCGCAACCAGCGGAAAGCTCACTTACAGAGCTCGCCGGCAGGCTGCGCAACGACAGCCGTCAGGTCGCCGAATCGAGCGCAGTACACCGCTGACCGACGCGCACCGCATCGGCGCGTCGGTCCAGTGCGCGCAATAAAGGAGCGTTTCGGTATCGACCTTGGCTACTCCGAATCCATGAACGCCGGGCACTCGGCTATTTCCGCTCCTGGCCCGAAGGCGAGGTGCCGCGATGTCCGCTCCCACACCGCTGTTGGGGAGAAGCAGACATCAGGTGGCCGGCTCGCAGCAACCGACTCTAAGAGTACGCACCTTGGCTACGCCGTCTTGACCGGATCGCTGGATTGCCTTAGGCCTCACGCCATGAACCGCTCGATCCTGATCGCCAATCTCTGGTGGCTCGCCGACTGACAGGCGGGCCGAACGCGTTCATGCATTTCGGGGCCGCCGCATAGGGCGGCCTTTTTCTTTCACCTTATCCGGCCCGCATGCGGTGTCCCCATTCAACCGAATGGAGACAAGCCGTGACCAAACCGATCATCCTCACCGGCGACCGCACCACCGGGCCGCTGCATCTCGGCCATTACGTCGGCTCGCTTCGAAGCCGCCTCGCGTTTCAGGACAGTCACGAGCAGTTCCTGCTGCTCGCCGACATGCAGGCGCTGACCGACAACGCGCACGACATCGGCAAGGTCCGCGGCAACGTCATCGAGGTCGCGTTGGATTATCTCGCCGTCGGCATCGATCCCGAACGAACCTCGATCTGCCTGCAGTCGCAGCTGCCGGCGCTCGCGGAATTGTCGATGCTCTATCTCAACCTCGTCACCGTCGCGCGGCTGGAGCGCAATCCCACCATCAAGGACGAGATCCGTGCCCGCGGATTCGGACGCGACATCCCGGCGGGCTTCCTGTGCTACCCGGTGGCGCAGGCCGCCGACATCACCGCGTTTCGGGCCACCGTCGTGCCGGTCGGCGAGGACCAGGCTCCCCTGATCGAGCAGACCAACGAGATCATCAGGCGCGTCAACGCACTCGCCGGCCGTGCGATCCTGCAGGAGGCGGTGGCCGTCATACCGCGCGCGGGACGGCTGCCGGGCGTCGACGGGCGCGCCAAGATGAGCAAGTCCGCCGGCAATGCGATCGCTTTCTCGGCCTCGCCCGGGGACATCTCGGCAGCGGTGCGTGCGATGTTCACCGATCCCGATCATCTGCGCGTCGCCGACCCCGGCAAGATCGAGGGCAATGTCGTCTTCAGCTATCTCGACGCGTTCGATGACGATCAGCACGCCGTCGAGGAATTGAAGGCGCGCTATCGGCGCGGCGGTCTCGGCGACGCAGCCGTCAAGCGGCGGCTGGAGGACATCCTGCAAGCCCTGATCGCACCGATCCGGACCCGGCGCGCCGAGCTGGCGGCCAATCGCGACCATGTCGCTGACGTGATCAGGCGCGGAACCTTGAAAGCCCGGGAGATCACCGAGCGCACCAAGCGCGATGTGATGGCGGGACTCGGCGTGTTCCAGCTCTGAATGCGCCGTCATCAAACCATGCCAGGAACTGTGCTTGCCTGCAGCAGTTGTCCGCTTGGCGAAAACCGGATTTGGAGCCTGCCGTGATCGATCCGAAAACGCTTCTCGAACGCGCCGCACAATTGACCGATCAGGCCAAGGGCGAGGAAGATGCCGGCATCCGCGAGCGGCTGCTGCGCATGGCCGAGCATTACCGCGACCTGGCCGCGCATGAGGCCTGGGCGAACGAGAACCCGCCATCGGTCGGCGCGATCACCAGTGCGCTCAGCCCCCGCGCCCATTGACCTGTGCTTCGTCAGCTCACGCGAATGCGATAGCCCAGTGACCGCCGCGCGCCCGGCGCGATGTGCATGAGGCCGGGCTTGCCGGCGAACTCGCCGTCGAATTCGACCGGGCTGGCAAAGCCGTGCCACGGCTCGATGCAGAGGAACGCTGCGCCGCCGAGCTTCGACCAGATGCCAAGTTCGCGAAAGCCGCGCCACGACACCTCGATCGCAGGCCCCTGCGCAGCAGCAAAGCGAACCGATGCGCTCGCAACCTGATCGAGGATCATGGCGTCGTCGTCGAACAACTGCTCCGACAATGCGAGCACCCTGCCCTTGATCGGACTCGGCGCGGCCTGCGGCCGCATCAGTCCTCCCGTCAGCCGCCGGATCGGCGCCGGCTCATCCTTCTCGAAGGTCAGCACGTAGGCCTCCTTCCGCAGCCGCGGAAGCAGCGGCCAGTTGAAGGCGGGATGACCGCCGAGCGAGGCCGGCAGCGTCTCGGCGCCGGTGTTGACGATGTCGAAGGCGACATCGAGATCGGCGCCATCAACGCTATAGGTGACCTCGAGCCTGAACGCGAAGGGATAGCGCGCACGCGTCTCAGCATCGTCGGTGAGCGCGAGCTTGCAGGATCGCGGCCCCTGCTCCACCCAGGCAAAGCGGCGATCCCGCCCGAAGCCGTGCTGCGTCATCGGATAGGTCTTGCCGTTGTGGCGCAGCGCATCGTTCTTCAATCGGCCGACGATCGGGAACAGGATGGGCGCATGGCGCGGCCATTGCGGGCCGGCCTGCCACAACAGTTCGGTCCCGTCGGCATTTCCGAGCGACGACAATTCGGCGCCCTGCGCCAAAATGGTCGCGGCGATTCCGTCGCCGCGCAGCGTGTGACTGTCGCTCATGCCTCGCCTCGCCGGGTTGCGCCATGCCCCGACAGCAGATGTTCGAAGCCGGCGAAGCCGTCAACCCCAAAGCAAGGGGGCCGCCCTTGCGTGGCGGCCCACGCTCCGGGCCTAGCCGGCAATCTTGGAGAAATCGGGCTGGCGGCGCTCGGCAAAGGCGGCAAAGGCCTCGCGTGCTTCCGCGCTCATCAGCCGTTCCTGGAAGATTTCACCCTCGCGCGCCATTTGCGCGCTGATCCTGGCGGGGTCGCGCATCAGCGCCTTGGTGTGCTGAAGCGAGCCGAACGGCCGCTTTGCCAGCGCGTCCGCCGCCGCGCGTGCCTTGGCGCGTAGCTCCGCAAGCGGCACGACCGCGTTGGCGAGGCCGATCGAGACCGCAGTCTCCGCCTCGACCGGTTCGCCGAGCGCGAACATCGCATAGGCCCGCGCATAGCCGATGCGCTGCGGCAGCAGATAGGTCGAAGCCGCCTCCGGCACCAGCGCCAGATTGACGAACGGCGTGATCAGCCGCGCGGTCGGCGCGAGGTAGACGAGGTCGCAATGCAGCAGCATGGTGGTGCCGATGCCGACCGCATTGCCCTGCACGGCGGCAACCAGCGGCCGCGTCGCCTTGGCCAGGGCGGCGAGGAAGCGCGTCACGTGGCGCTCGCCCTGCACGCCGCGCGACACTGCCGCGAAGTCGGCGAGATCGTTGCCTGCGGTAAAGCTGTCGCCGTCGCCCTGCAGCAGCACGGCGCGGATCGCGGAATCGCCCTCCGCGCGCTCGAGCGCGTCGGCCATCGCGCCATACATCGCATTGGTGATCGCATTCTTCTTGTCCGGGCGCGCCATCGTCACGGTGAGCACACCGCCGTCCAGCGCTACGACCACTTCACTCATGCCGCACTCCTGTTGCTTGCTTTCTGTTTGACGCGCCTTCTTCACGCGAACCGGTACCCACTTCGCTTGAAGACGCTCTAGCTGTCCTTGTCTTTCGGAAACTTGTCTTGCAGGCTGGTCAGCCAACGCGCCACCACGTCGATTTCAGCGTCCGAGAACCCGTCCATCAGGCGGTTGTTGATCACCCTCGTCCGCGTTGCGGCACGTTTGCCGAGCTCCTGCCCCGCCGCGGTCAGATAGAGCCGCTGGCTGCGCCCATCCTCGCCATCGCGCCGGCGCTTCACGAGGCCTGCACGCTCCATCCGGTCGGCGAGCCCGCTCATCGCCGACGGCACGATGTCGAGCGCCTGCGAGACGTCGCCGATCAGCGCGCCGTCATTGCGCCCGAGAGAGAACAGCACGCCGGCCTGAGCCGAGGTCAGATCGTGGGCGGCCGTCTCCTGATCGATGGCGCGCTGCAACCGGCGATAGGCCACGGTCAGAAGAAAGATCAGCCGGTGTTCCGCTTTCATAGCGCCGTTATATATTTCGTACGCGAAATATCAAGATATTTCGTGCACGAAATATCCGGCCATTGGCGGGGAGCCGTCATTGCGTTCGGCGGCCTCAGAACCCCGCACTCACCCAAACAGCACGCGCTCGCGCCGGAACAAGCCCTTCCCATCGGCGCAACTGCGACATTTTGATCCCGCCGCCCGATCGTTGCGCTGCAGCTCGGCAGAAAACCCTTGATCGACGTCGATCAAACGGGAAGTCTTTGCATCCGGGAGCCGCGTTGCGGCCCTAGCGGGGTCACGAGAGTGTCATGACGTTAGCGGCAAGTCCGGACAGGGAGCGCGTTGTCCGCCCGAAGCGGGCACGCCATCTCAGCGAAGCCATGCGTTGCGAGACCGCCTTTCGCCTGATCCTGTCCGAATGCCTCGAAGAAGTCGCGACCAATCACGAGGCCTTGAGTTCCGGCGATCCGGCCGCGCTCCATCAGACCCGCATTGCACTGACACGGCTGAAAGCCGCGATCGCGTTCTACGGCCCGATGGTGGCGGATAGCGAGTGGACGCGACTGAAATCCGAACTGAAATGGCTGAGCGCACATCTCGGCGCAACGCGCGACCTCGACGTCGCGATCGAGAACAGCAAGGGCTTGCCCGAAGAACGCATGCTCCAGACGGCGCGAACCGATGCGTTCGACGCCCTCAGGGAGGCGTTGCAAAGCGACCGCTACTGGCAGTGGTTCGATGGCATGTGGGACTGGGTCGGCAGCGGCCCCTGGACCACGCGGCAGGATCCCCGTGCCGCGCAACGGCGCGCGGTGCCGGTGTCGGTCTTTCACGCGCGCCGGCTGGCGCGGTGGCATGGCAAGCTGTGCCAGAAGAGCCGCGGGCTGCAAGGGATGGGCAAGAACAAGCGGCACCGCGTCCGTCTCGCCAGCAAACGGCTGCGCTACGCGATCGAGTTCTCGGAGGGCGGCTTGCCCCCGGACGAATACGCGTCATGGCGGATCATCCTGAAGCACCTGCGCAAGGGACAGCAACTGCTCGGCGAATTGAACGATGACGAGGTGCGTCGCGGGCTGCTCGAGAGCGTCGATGCACCCGCGCAGCGCGCCCACGAGCGCAAGGCCAAGCACCAGCGCGTCCACGAGCGGAAGCGCAAGAGCCGGCTGCTGCGCCACGCCGCGGCGGTCTATCGAAAAATCTCCAGCTGAGCGCGCGTCAGCGCAACTTCGTCGACGCGGCGGATGCGGCTCGCGTCAATGACCACGCCCATAAATGATGTATAAAACATCACTTATTGCCCTTGTGCCATCATTACTTGATGTGCATAAATGACATTCAAATAGACCCGACTCCTCACATCGACGGCCATCAATCGATGATCACCGCGGCGCAGCTACGAGCTGCCAGAGCCTTGCTTGGCATCGACCAACGGCAGCTCGCCGAGCTGTCCGGACTTTCGGTGCCGACCATCCAGCGGATGGAGACGAGCGAAGGCACCATTCGCGGCAACGTCGACTCGCTCGTGAAACTGATCGACGCGCTCGGCACAGCCGGCGTCGAGGTCATCAATGAGGGCGCCATCAGCAGCGGCGGCGGCCGCGGGGTGCGATTGAAGGCCGGATCAGGCTCACCGAAGGTGCGGACATGATCCCGGCGGTCACTCAGCAGATCTGGTGTGTAGCCGCCCTGCTGGGAACGACCGCTCTCGCGATTGCAACGAGCAGATCGCGCCAATCGACATCCATCGTCTACGGCGCGACTTTCGCGATTTCATTGATCGCGCTGGCCGGGGCCGTGATTTCGCTCATCTCCGGTACCGGCGCGACGGAACTGGCTCTGCCGATCGGGTTGCCCTGGCTGGGATCGCATTTCCGCCTTGACGCGCTCGCCGCATTCTTTCTCGTCGTGGTCAATCTCGGCGGTGCGGCCGCAAGTCTTTATGGCCTCGGTTACGGCAGTCACGAATCCGCGCCGCAGCGCATCCTTCCGTTTTTCCCGGCGTTCCTGGCAGGGATGAATCTCGTCGTGCTCGCCGACGATGCGTTCACCTACCTCTTGTGCTGGGAATTCATGTCGCTCGTCTCGTGGGCGCTCGTCATGGCGCATCACCGTGACGCAGACAATGCCCGCGCAGGCTACGTCTATCTCGTGATGGCAAGCTTCGGGACGCTGGCTCTGTTGCTTGCCTTCGGCCTGCTGGCGGGAGCCGGCGGCAGCTACAGCTTTGCGGCCATCCGCGCCGCCCGGCACACCCCGTCCGAGGCCGCATTGGTGCTCGCGCTGATGCTGCTCGGCGCCGGGTCGAAAGCCGGCCTGATCCCGCTGCACGTGTGGCTGCCGCTGGCTCATCCGGCCGCGCCGAGCCATGTTTCGGCGCTGATGAGCGGCGTGATGACCAAGGTCGCGATCTACGGATTCATCCGGGTCGTGTTCGATCTGCTCGGGCCGCCAAGCTGGTCGGCGGGTGTCGTGGTTCTCATCCTCGGCGGCGCCACCGCCGTCATGGGGATCCTCTATGCGCTGATGGAGAAGGATCTCAAGCGCCTGCTCGCCTACAGCACGATCGAGAACATCGGCGTCATCTTCGCAAGCCTCGGCCTTGCGCTGGCATTTCAGGCGAACGGCCTCGGCCTCGCGGCCGCCCTCGCCTTGACGGCCGCATTGTTCCACGTGCTGAACCATTCGTTCTTCAAGAGCCTGCTGTTCTTCGGAGCCGGCGCGGTGCTGACGTCGACCGGCGAACGCGACATGGAGAAGCTGGGCGGCCTGATCCACCGCATGCCGCTCACGAGCTTCGTCTTTCTGGTCGGCTGCGTCGCGATCTCGGCGCTGCCGCCGTTCAACGGGTTCGTGTCGGAATGGCTGATGTTCCAGGCCGTCCTGCAGAGCCCCGACCTGCCGCAATGGCTGCTGAAGATCATGGTGCCCGCGGTCGGCGCCTTGCTGGCGCTGGCCGCGGCGCTTGCCGCCGCATGCTTTGTCAAGGCTTTCGGAATCACATTTCTCGGCCGCGCGCGGAGCCGGGCCGCGGAAGCCGCCGCCGAGGTCGATCGCTATTCGCTCGCCGCGATGTTCAGCCTCGCCGTGCTCTGTTTCCTCGCCGGCATTCTGCCCGGCCTGGTGATCGACGCGCTTTCGCCCGTCGCGCAGGCCGTGATCGGCCACCGGATGCCGCTTCAGGCGGAAGATCCCTGGCTCTCGATCGTGCCGATTGCGGAGAGCCGCAGTTCCTACAACGGATTGCTCGTCTTTGCTTTCATCACCGCCGCGGCGTCGCTCGCGGTGTACTTTATCCATCGCTTTGCGTCGCGCGCGATCCGGCGCGGACCGGCCTGGGGTTGCGGCTTCTCCGACCCGACACCGGCGGCGCAGTATTCCGGCGTGAGCTTTGTGCAGCCGATCCGCCGCGTGTTCGGCACGCTGGTTTTCCAGGCCCGCGAGCATGTCGACATGCCCGCGCCGGGCGAACTGCGGCCGGCCCGCCTCAGGGTCGATATGCACGACCTGGTCTGGGAGCGGCTCTACACACCCGTGACTGAACTCGTGTGGTTTTTCGCCGATCGGCTGAACCAGCTCCAGTTCCTGACCATCCGCCGCTACCTCAGCCTGGTGTTCGCAACCCTCGTCACATTGCTGCTGGCGCTCGCGATATGGTCGTGATCTCGGACATTCTCGTTCAGCTCGGCCAGATGGCGCTTGTGCTGCTGCTCGCGCCGCTCCTGACCGGCGTCGTGCGCAAGATCAAGGCGCGGCTGTTGCGCCGGAAAGGGCCGTCGATCTTCCAGCCCTACCGCGATCTGCTGCGGCTGCTGCGCAAGGAGGTCGTGCTCGCCGAAAACGCGTCCTGGCTGTTTCGCGTCACGCCCTATGTGACATTCGCGGCCATCTGGGTCGCGGCGGCGCTGGTCCCGACCTTTGCGACCGGCCTGCAATTCAACTGGAGCGCCGACCTGATCGCGATCGTCGCCCTGCTCGGCAGTGCGCGCTTCTTCCTCGCGCTTGCCGGCATGGACGTCGGCACCAGCTTCGGCGGCATCGGCTCCAGCCGCGAGGTGATGATTGCCGCGCTCGCCGAGCCGGCCATGCTGTTGATGGTGTTCTGCGTCGCGCTGATTGCCGGCTCGACCCAGCTGTCGACGGTCGCGACCTTCATGGCGTCGTCGGAAGTCGGACTGCGCGTCTCGCTCGGCATGGCGATGATCGCCCTCATCATGGTGGCGCTCGCCGAAAACGCGCGCATCCCGGTCGACAACCCGGCGACGCATCTGGAGCTGACCATGGTGCACGAGGCGATGATCCTCGAATATTCCGGGCGTCACCTCGCCATGATCGAGTTCGGCGCCTTCCTCAAGCTGCTGCTCTACATCTCGCTGATCATCTGCGTGTTCTTCCCGTGGCAGATCACCACGGAAGGTGCGGGCCCGCTGTCCTATCTCGTCAGCGTCGCTGTCTACATCCTCAAGCTTGCGATCGCGAGCTTCCTTCTTGCCGTGTTCGAGACCGCGACGGCCAAGATGCGGGTGTTCCGCGTCCCCGAATTCCTCGGCGCGGCGCTGATGCTCGGCCTGCTCGGCACGCTGCTTCGGTTCGTGTCACGGGGCTTCTGATGCACAACCTCGCCTTCGACATCGCCCATCTGCTCGCCGGCGGGCTCGTGCTGATCAGCTTCATGATGCTGTACCAGGACCGCCTGTATGCGCTGCTGAACATCTTCGCACTTCATGCCGTGGTGCTCGCAGCTTCCGTCGCCTGGCAGGCCTTCATCCAGAATGCGCCGCATCTCTACGTCACCGCAGCCATCGCACTGGTCTTCAAGGCGATCGTCATCCCGGTGGCGTTGCATCGGATCATCAAGCAGCTCGGCATTCATCGCGATATCGAGACCGCGGTGAGCATCGGCCCGACCATGCTTGCGGGCATGGGGCTCGTCGCGCTGTCCATGGTGCTGATGCTGCGCGTCACCGGCGCGGCCGATCCGCTGGCGCGGGAAGACCTCGCCTTCGCGCTGTCGGTGGTGCTGCTGGGATTGCTCGTCATGGTGACGCGGCGCAACGCCGTCAGCCAGGTCGTCGGCTTCATGTCGCTGGAAAACGGCCTGGTGCTGGCCGCGACCGGCGCCAAGGGCATGCCGCTCGTCGTGGAGATCAGCGTCGCCTTCTCGATCCTGATCGCATTCATCGTGATCGGCGTGTTCCTGTTCCGCATTCGCGAGCGGTTCGACACCGTCGACGTCGGCGCGCTCGATGAATTCAGGGGGGAGCGCCGATGACTGCCGCGTCGGATGCCGTCACCTGGGTTCTGTTGATACCGATCACCGCCGCGGCGGTGCTGGCCGCGCTGCCCGGCTACCGCTTGACCGCGGGCCTCAATATCGTGGCCAGTCTCGGCACCTTGCTGGCGGCGCTTTCGCTGCTCGTGGTCGAGCGCCCGCAACCCGGCCAGTACCTGCTGATCGACGATCTCAACATCGTCTTCATCGTGCTCAACACCTTCGTGGGATTCACGACGAGCGTGTTCAGCGCAAGCTATATCGCCCATGAGCTCGAAACCGGACGGCTGACGCCGGGCTATCTGCGATTCTACCATGCCATGTATCAGGTGATGATGTTCGGCATGAACCTCGCATTCGTGTCGAACAATATCGGCCTGATCTGGGTCGCGGTCGAGGTCGCTACGCTCACCACCGTGCTGATGGTCGGCATCTACCGGACCCATGCGGCGCTGGAAGCGGCCTGGAAGTATTTCATCCTCGGCAGCGTCGGCATCGCGCTGGCGCTGTTCGGCACGATCCTGGTGTACATGGCCGCGCTGCCGGTGGTCGGCGAGGGGCAGGACGCCATGGTGTGGACGGTGCTGATCAGCCGTGCGGCGACGTTCGATCCGGCATTGCTCAACGTCGCCTTCATCTTCCTGCTGCTCGGATACGGCACCAAGGTCGGCCTGGCGCCGCTGCACGCCTGGCTTCCGGATGCACATGCCGAGGGCCCGACCCCGATCTCCGCCGTGCTTTCCGGCCTGCTGCTCAACGTCGCGCTCTACGCGGTGCTCCGCTTCAAGATCCTGCTCGCCGCCAATCCGGATGCGATATCGCCCGGGCCGCTGATGGTGACGATGGGGCTGACCTCGCTGCTGTTCGCGGCTTTCATGCTCTACCGCCGCCGCGACATCAAGCGGCTGTTCGCCTACTCGTCGATTGAGCATATGGGCATCATCGTGTTTGCGTTCGGCATGGGTGGCCCGCTCGCCAACTTTGCCGGCCTGCTCCACATGGTGATGCACAGCCTCACCAAGTCGGGAATCTTCTACGCGGTCGGCCACATTGCGCAGGTGAAGGGCACGCAGCGGATCGCCAACATTCGCGGCCTGACCGAGTCGCATCCGGCACTCGGCTGGAGTCTCGTGATCGGCGTGGTCGCGATCGCCGGCCTGCCGCCGCTCGGTATCTTCATGAGCGAATTTCTCATCGTCAGCTCCACCTTCGCGCGCCAGCCGCTGCTCGCCATCCCGCTGGTGTTCGGCCTGCTGCTCGCCTTCGGCGCGCTGATCCTGCGCCTGACCAGCCTTGCGTTCGGCGAGCCGCGCGGCAATGCCGCGCCGGCGGATGCGTCCTATTTGCCGATGTTCGCGCATTTCGCGCTGGTGCTGACTGCGGGCATCTATCTTCCGGGACCGCTGGTCGTCTGGTTCCAGCACGTCGCCCACCTGCTCGGTTAGCGCGAGGGAGAACGGGACATGCCAAGGTTGATCGATCTGATCCGAGCGGACCACAGGATCGAACGGCATCATCCATGGCCGCGCGCCGTGGTCGACGGCGATACCTGGCGCGCCGCCGCTCACGCGCTTGCGGATAGCGGCCTCAGCCTGCTCGGGCTGTGGGGTGAACCGTCGCGCGTGCACATGGCCATCCTCGACGACCGCACGTCCGATATCGGCGTGATCAGCCTGGATTGTCCCGATCGCCAATTCCCGTCGGTCGCGGCCTATCATCCGCCGGCGCTTCGATTGGAGCGCACCCTCCACGACCTGTTCGGATTGCAGGCCACAGGCACACCGGATCCCCGCCCCTGGCTCGATCATGGTCGTTGGCAAACGCGCTTCCCGCTCGGCGAACGTCGCGATGCATCGGCGGACGCAGCGCCCTATCAATTCCTCCCGGCCGAGGGGGACAGCCTGCATCAGATCGCAGTCGGTCCGGTGCATGCCGGCATCATCGAGCCCGGGCATTTCCGCTTTACCGCGAGCGGAGAGACGGTGGTCCGCCTCGAGCAGCGGCTCGGCTACACCCACAAAGGTGTCGAAGGGCTGATGACAGGCAGCACGATCGAGCAGGCCGCGCGGCTTGCCGGCCGGGTCTCCGGCGACAGCACGGTCGCCTATGGGCTGGCATTCGCGCAAGCCGTCGAGGCCGCGCAGCGGATTGCGGTGCCGCCGCGCGCGCTGTTGCTGCGCGCACTGATGGCCGAGCTCGAGCGGCTGGCCAACCATCTCGGCGACATCGGCGCGATCTGCAACGATGCGTCATTTGCGCTGATGCAGGCGCATTGCGCCGTGCTGCGCGAATCCGTGCTGCGCGCGGCCGACGCAGCATTCGGCCACCGCCTGATGCGCGACCTCGTCGTTCCCGGCGGCGTCGCGCGCGATATCGCCGGCGATGGAGCCGACGCAATCCGGGCCGTACTCGACCGGATCCGCCGGCATTTCCCTGCGCTGGTCGAGCTCTATGACAACACCGCCTCGTTGCAGGACCGCACCGTCAGCACCGGCATCGTGCCCCCCGCGCTCGCAAAGCAATTCGCCGCCGGTGGCTATGTCGGGCGTGCGAGCGGCCGCGACCATGACGCCCGACGCAGGCCCGGCTATCTCCCCTATGATGGCCTTCGCTTCGAAGTCCCCGTCCTCGGCGACGGCGACGTCAACGCCCGGGTCTGGATCCGGATCCGCGAGGTTGAGCAGAGTCTTGCGCTGGCGTACCAGATCCTCATTGGCCTCGAGGCCGGCCCGGTGAAAGTGCCACTGCACAATACGGCAGAGCCTTGCGAAGGCATGGCCCTCGTCGAAGGTTTTCGCGGCGACATCCTGGCCTGGCTGCGCCTGAACGGCGATCGGATCGAGCGATGCCATCTGCGCGATCCGTCGTGGTTTCAGTGGCCGCTGCTCGAGGCGGCCATCGAAGGCAACATCGTGGCGGACTTCCCGCTCTGCAATAAGTCGTTCAACTGCTCCTATTCCGGGCAGGATCTCTGAGGGCTTGAGGCGATGCGCAAACTTCTGTTCCAGAGCCTGTTTCGCCAGCCATTGACGGAACAGGCGCCGCGCCCGGACGACACTGCGCTCGCGGAGCTCGCGGCCATGGTCGGCGGCAGCGCACGACGACGCCTCGGCCGCAGCCTCTCGATCCGCGAGGTTGATGCAGGCTCCTGCAACGGATGCGAGCTGGAAATTCACGCGTTGAGCAATGCGTATTACGACGTCGAACGGTTTGGAATCCGGTTCGTCGCCTCGCCCCGCCACGCCGACGTGCTGCTGGTCACGGGTCCGGTCACGAAGAACATGCGCGAGGCGCTGGAGCGCACATACCTTGCGACGCCGGATCCCAAATGGGTCGTCGCTGCGGGCGACTGCGCAAGGGATGGCGGATGCTTCGCCGGCAGCTACGCGGTGGTTGGCGGAGTCTCCGCGGTTGTTCCGGTCGATCTCCACATTCCGGGTTGCCCGCCTTCGCCGATCGCCATCCTGCGTGGCCTGGTGAGCTTGCTCGAGGCGGTCGACTCCGGGGTCGCGGCAAGGTGAAGGCACGGAAAGAAACGAGCACCTCCGCGCGCACCGTTGGCGGAGCCGCGCTAGCCGCTGTCGCGCAGCACCAGTTCGAAGCCGAGATCGACGCGGCGCTCGCCGCCGCGCTCCAGCGTCAGCGTCGCCGCGGTGCGGCCGATCGCGTCGCCATGCACGCTGATCGTGCTCAGGGTCGGCGAGATCAACTGGCCCATTTCCAGATCGCCAAGCCCGATGACGGCGACCGGTTGCGCCGATGCAGGCCCGTCGCGCAGCAGCCCGGCCTTGCGCAGCCCGGACATGAAGCCGATCGCATGCGCATCGTTGGCGGCGAACACCGCGTCGACATCGGGCAGCCGTGCATGCGCCGCCACGCTGCCGGAATCCTTGCGGTCCAGGATCAACCGGCGCGGCTCGGCAAGGCCGCTGGCCAGTGCCTCGTCCCTGAAGCCGAACCAGCGGCGCGTTCCGCGCGGATCGTCGCCGCCGATGAAGGCGAGCTGCTTGCGGCCCTGCGCGACCAGATGCCTCGCGACGGCGACACCGGCCTTGTAATTGTCGAAGCCCGCGACCGCGTCGATCGGGTTTGCCGGCAGATCCCAGGTCTCGACGATCGGAATGCGCGCATTGCGCAGCAGGCGGCTGCCCTCCTCGGTCGCCGGCGAGCCGACCATGATGATCGCCTCGGGCCGCCGCGACAGCAGCGCCGCCAGCATGCGGTCCTCGCGCGCCGCGTCATAGCGCGACTGCGCCAGGATCACGGAGAAGCCGAGCGGCTCGAGCTTGTCGGACAGGCCCTGCACCGTGTCGGCGAAGATCGCGTTGGCGATGGTCGGCACCAGCACGCCGACCGAATTGGTCCGCGCGCTCGCCAGCGCGCCCGCCACCAGGTTCGGGACATAGCCGAGGTCGCGCATCGCCCGCTCGACCCGCGCCCGGGTCTCCGGGGCAACCAGGTCGGGCATCCGCACCACCCGGCTCACCGTGATCGAGGAGACGCCGGCGCGCTTGGCCACCTCTGAAAGGGTGGGCGCGGCACCGGCCGGGGCGGTCCCGGGGGCGGTCAGTTCGGAGCTCATGGTCTGGAGCCTGCCCGATTCCGGGTTGCCAAGCCACGATGTTAGCGCTAGCATTAGCTCATGTTAGCGCTAACATGGAACAAAAAGGGAGAAATGGGATGATTTCGGACGAACAGGCCCAGGCCTACAAGCGCGACGGGGTGATCGTGGTCCCCGAGGTGCTCAACCAGGAGACCTTAGGCAAGGTGCGCACGGTCCTCGCGGAGCTGGTGGCCGGCGCCGCCGCTGTGAGCGAGCACACCGACGTCTACGACCTCGAGCCGGGCCATTCGCCTGACAATCCGCGCGTCCGCCGCATCAAGGCGCCGCACAAGGTGCACCCGATCTTCGACGAAATCGTGCGCAGCCCGGCCGTGATCTCGATCCTCACCAAGCTGATCGGCCCCGGGCTTCGCCTGCACGGCTCCAAGCTCAACATGAAGTCGGCGCAATACGGCTCGCCGGTCGAGTGGCATCAGGACTGGGCGTTCTATCCGCACACCAATGACGACATCCTCGCGATCGGCGTGCTGCTCGACGATTGCGATATCGAGAACGGTCCGATGCTGGTGACGCCCGGGTCGCACACCGGCGCCACGATGTGGGACCATCACGGCGAGGACGGCCACTTCGCCGGCCTGATCGATCCGGACCAGATCGCGGACGACATCAAGCGCGCGGTGCCATGCATGGGCAAGGCCGGCAGCATGTCGTTCCATCACGTGCGCGCGCTGCACGGCTCGGCGACCAACACGTCGAACCGGCCGCGCAACCTCCTGCTCTATGAAGTCGCCGCCAGCGACGCCTGGCCGCTGACGGGCGTGAAGGATTTCGACGAGTTCAACAGCCGCCTGCTGGCGGGCCCGCCGGTGGTCGCACCGCGGCTCACCGATGTACCGGTGCGCATGCCACTGCCGCCGGCGAAACGGCAGGGATCGATCTACGAGACACAATCGGCGTCGAAGAAATCCTACTTCACGCGCGCCGCCTGAGAACTGAGACAATGCCCGCGGCCAGGCCGCGGGCATTGCTGCTTTCACGAGCGTGATCCCTCGCGACAAACGTGGAGATCATGCCCGATCAAACGACCATAAAAATCAAAATACGGGGAAACGAATGACCGAGATGGCAAGAGATGGCGCTCGCACATCGCGCCTGCGTGTGATCCTGGCCGCAAGCATCGGCTCCGCGCTCGAATGGTACGACTTCTTCCTCTACGGCACCGCAGCGGCGCTGGTGTTCGGCGAGCTGTTCTTTCCGAAGAGCGATCCGGTGGTCGGCACGCTGTTGTCGTTCCTGACCTTCGGCGTCGGCTTCGTGGTGCGGCCGTTCGGCGGCCTGTTATTCGGCATCCTCGGCGATCGCTATGGCCGCAAGCCGGTGCTGGTCTCCACACTCCTGATGATCGGCATCGGCACCACCGCGATCGGCTTCCTGCCTACTTATGGGCAGATCGGGATCTGGGCGCCGATCCTCCTGGTCGCGATGCGCGTGATCCAGGGCCTCGGCGCCGGCGCCGAATATGGCGGTGCGGTGATCTACCTGGTCGAGAACGCGCCGCCGAAACATCGCGGCTTCTGGGGCGGCTTCGCGCCACTCGGCGTCTCCGTCGGCAATCTGCTCGCCGCCGGCGCCTTCGCGCTGGTGACCATGCTGCCGCGCGAGGATTTGATGAGCTGGGGCTGGCGGCTGCCCTTCCTGGCGAGCTTCCTCCTGATCGTGGTCGGCATCTTCGTCCGCATGCGCATCACCGAGACGCCGGTCTACACCGAGGCGGTGGTCGCGCGCGGCAAGGTCGAGAGCAATCCGGCGATGGAAGCGTTGCGCCGGCACCCGCGCAACTTCTTCGTCGTGCTCGGCGCCCGCATGGCCGAGAACGGGCTCGGCTATTTCTTTCCGGTGTTTGGCCTCAGCTACGTGATCACCACGCTCGGCGTGCCGAAGGCGGAGGCGCTCAGCGCCTTGATGCTGGCATTCACGGTCGAGCTGTTCGCGATTCTCGGCTTTGCGGCCTTGTCCGACCGGATCGGACGGCGGCCGGTCTACATGTTCGGCGCGCTCGCCGGCGTGGCGCTCGCCTTCCCGTTCTTCTGGATGGTCGGCACCAGGGAATGGATCATGATCGCGCTCGCCTTCATTCTGGCGCGCGCCGTGGTGACGGCGGCGATGTTCGGGCCGCAGGCGGCGTATTTCGCCGAGCTGTTCCCGCCGCAACGCCGCTTCGCCGGCTTTGCCTTCGCGCGCGAGCTCGGCTCGCTGCTGTCGGGCGGTCCGGCGCCGTTCGTCGCCACCGCCCTGGTGGCAGCCTATGGCACCTGGTGGCCGGTCGCCTGCTACGCGATGTTCCTGTCGGCCTGCACCGTGATTGCGATCTGGATCGGGCCCGAGACCTACCAGGAGAACATCGCCGCCGACGCGAGCGAACAGGCCGAGCTGTCCACGGCGATCCCGGCGCGGGCCTGATCGGTGGCGCAGCAGCTGCGTGTCCTGCAGTCGCTCTGGGCGATGGAGCGGCGGCTGGCCGATGAGGGCGAATGGCCGCTGCATACCCAGCTCGCGATGATCCGCGATGCCGGGTTTGACGGCGCCGGCGTGCGCTTCATCGATCCCGCCTTCGCGCGCGAGGTGACGAGCTTCCTTCGCGCGCATGGCATGATCTGGCAGGCGCAATGCTACCCGAGAACGGTCGACGACCTGAAACCGGTGCTCGAGCTGGTCGCCCGGCTCGGCGCCGATCATGTCAATTTGCAGCCGGACGTTCGACCGCGCCGGCTCGCAGATTGCATTCCCCTGCTCGAAGGCTGGCGGCAGCTTGCCGCGGAGGCCGGCGTCGCCGTGCATGTCGAGACCCATCGCGACCGCATGACGACCGACCTGTTCTTCATGCTCGATTTGCTCGACTGCTTTCCCGATCTGCGGCTCACCGCCGATCTCTCGCATTACCTGGTCGGCCGCGAATTCGCCTGGCCGGTCGACGACGTCAACCACGCGATGATCCATCGCATCCTCGACAATGCCTGGGGCCTCCATGGCCGCATCGCGAGCCGCGAGCAGGTGCAGATCTCGCTCGGCTTTCCGCAGCACCAGGGCTGGGTGTCGCTGTTCATGGGCTGGTGGGACTACGCCATCCGTTCATGGCGCAAGCGCGCCGGACCGGACGCGACCCTGACCTTCCTGTGCGAGCTCGGTCCTCCGCCCTATGCCATCACCGGACCTGACGGCAGGGAACTGTCCGACCGCTGGCAGGACGCGCTGGTCATGAAGGACATGATCCGCGCGCTGTGGGATCGCATCGCGAACGAGCCGCAAGATCTGCTGCCGCGTTGATTCAGAGCAGCCTCGGCGGCATTCTGAGAGGAAGCGCCATTCAGAACGCCACGAAGCCCTCATGCGCGTCCACTGTGTTCTTGCTCGTCGACGCCTCGCACGCGTCGTTGTCCTGGCGATTGCGGCCTTCGTCAGCACGAAGGCGACCGCGGCAGAACTGACGCTTGATGTCGCGACCATGCCGCGCGTCGGGCTGATCGGCCCGCGCTTCCAGTCCTACAACATCGAGATGGTCGAGGTGACCGGCGGACGGTTCTGGAAGCCTTATGCAACCGCCGCCGCGCGTCGGCGTGCAGAAACGGAGCGGTTCGCAGCTCGCGCCCCGATCGACCTGCACGATGGCAGACTGCGCAAGCTCGCCGCCGCGCTCTCACCCGCATACCTTCGTGTGAGCGGGACCTGGGCCAACAGCACGTTCTTTGCGAATGCCGAGACGCCACCCACTGCGCCGCAGACCGGATTCAAGGGCACACTGACGCGACAGCAGTGGCGGGACGTGATCGACTTCTCGCACGCCGTCGACGCGCCCATCGTCACATCCTTTGCGATCAGCACTGGCACGCGTGACGCCGAGGGGCGGTGGACCTCCGAACAGGCCCGACAGCTTCTCGCTTTCACAAAATCGACCGGCGGCCAGATCGCCGCAACCGAGTTCATGAACGAGCCCGATCTGCCGGCGATCGGCGGCGCCCCCGACCGCTACGACGCCGCAGCCTACGGCCGAGATTTTGCAACCTTCCGCGCATTCGTGAAGGACACCGCACCCGACGTGACGATCCTTGGCCCGGGCATGATCGGCACCGGCACGGACGCACACGCGCGTTTCGCGGTCTCGGCAGCCGGCGTCGATATCGTCTCCTACCATCATTACGGCGCGCTCTCGGCGCGATGCGGCGGCGATCGCACGGCGAACCAGGCATTGTCGGACCAATGGCTGGCGCGAACCGGCAAGACCCTCGCCTTCTATCAGGCGCTGCGCGACCGGCTTGCGCCGGGCAAGCCGATCTGGCTGACCGAGACCGCGGAGACCGCATGCGGCGGCAACCGCTGGGCCGCGACCTTCACCGATACGTTCCGCTACCTCGATCAACTCGGGCGGCTCGCCAAGGCCGGCGTTCAGGTTGTCATGCACAACACCCTTGCCGCGAGCGACTACGGGCTGCTCGACGAAAAAACCCATCTGCCGCGGCCGAACTACTGGGCCGCACTGCTGTGGCGGCGGCTGCTGGGAACCACCGTGCTCGATGCCGGCGTCGGCGAACATCCCGGCTTCCATGTCTACGCGCATTGCGCACGTGACGTGCCGGGTGGAGTGGCCCTGCTCGTGATCAACAACGATCGGCGGATGCGGCGCAAGCTCACGCTGTCGGCCGCCTCGCAACGCTACACGTTGGCGAGTGCAACGCCCGCCGATGGCAACGTTCAGCTCAATGGCAGCACGCTCGCGCTTGGCGCTTCCGACCAGCTTCCCGCTCTGAGCGGTGATGCCACAGCGGCGGGAGTGATCGTCTTTGCTCCCGCAACGATCACGTTCCTGACCGTTGCCAATGCGGACAACGCCAACTGCCGGTAACGATCCGGCGGCGCCCTACGCCGCGTCGCGGCTGGCGTCGGAGGTCTCCGCCGGGCGCGCCACAAGATGGCCGAGCATGATGGCGGTCATCAGCCGCTCCATCTCGAGCCGTGCGGTGACATGCGACATGGTCGGCCGACCACCGAGTGCGAGCTGGCTGACGTCGTCGATCGCGGTCAGTCCGCGCGGATAGAATTCGCGGAAGATCACGCGTTCGGCCAGGCCATCGACCATGCGGAAATTCAGCGTCTTGGCCAATTCGCTCAAGGCTTCGCCGACCAAGCGCTTGTTGCGTGAACCGAGCATGGAGAGACGGTTGCGCAGCACCACCCACTCGAATGCCGGCTGGTCGTGTGCGCTGCGCTCGCGCCGCGCCTCCTCCACCATCTTCGAATAATGGCTGATGCCGGTCACCTTGAAGTCGTTCGGATCGACGGTGCCGAGCACGTCGAAATCGAGGAAGCTGTCGTTCAGCGGCGTGATCAGCGTGTTCGCCAGCGAATGCGTGAACGTCGTCAGATAGGTGTCGTGGCCGGGACAGTCGATGACGACGAAATCGTGCGACCGGCCGAGCCGCTCGACGATCTCGGCAAGCGCGCTGCGCCCGAGCGTCTCGACCTCGCTGCTCCTGCCGCTCACCGTTTCGAAGCACATATGCGCGGGAATGCCGAGATCCAGCGAGGTTTCCCGCGCCCAGTCCCGCCGGTTCTCGACATAGTGCGTCAGCGACTTCTGTTTGTTGTCGAGATCGATGGTGGCGACACGCTGACCCGCCTTGATCAGCGCGACGGCGACGTGCATGGCAATTGTCGACTTGCCGGAGCCGCCCTTGTTATTTCCGACAACTATTACTCGTGCGTTTGTCATGGGAATCCATACCGGACGCTTGAGTGAAAGCAGGACGAAACAGAATTTAATGAATGGCTCGAATCTCCCTGATTCGACGAATCTCGACAAGAGTCGTCGCACGATCGTCGTGATTGAAATTGATGCGGCTGCGACAACATTGTCACAACCGCAATCCGGGCACGTATCGTGAACGCAACTAGCGTCCCTGAAACACAGCCGCGCGGCGCTCCACGAACGACTTGATGCCCTCGGCCGCATCTGATGTGTTGAGCACGCGTTCGCGGATCTGCGGAATGATCGCGATTGCCGCCTGCTCGCCGGCTTCGATGAACTTGCGGCCCGCCTCCTTGGTCACCTGGATTCCCAGCGGCGCATTGCGCGCGATGATCTCCGCGAGCGCCATCGCGCGCTCGACCTGCTGGCCCGCCGGCACGACTTCCTGCACGAGGCCGATCCGATGCGCCTCGGCGGCGGTGAACTCGTCGCACAGCAACAGGTGATACATCGCATCGCCCCACCCGGCGCGGCTGATATAGCGGAAATGCGCGCCCGCCAGCGGCGCGATGCCGCGCCTGGCTTCCATCTGGCAGAAGCGGCTGTCGTCCGCGGCGATCACGATATCGCCTGCCAGCATCATCTCGATGCCGACGGTGAACACGATACCCTGCACCGCCGTGACGATCGGCTTCCGGCAGCGCTTCGACAATCCGAAGGGATCGACGTTGCCCTCCGGCAGCGGCTTGCGCGTCGCCGTCGGACCGAAGAATTTCGGCATGTCGAGACCCGCGGTGAAACTGCCGCCGGCGGCGCAGAGCACGCCGACCCAGAGGCCGTCGTCATTGTCGAGCAGCGTCAGCGCGTCGGACAGCTCAGTCATCATCTCCGGACTGAAGGCGTTCTTCTTCGCGGGATTGTCGATGACGATCTTGAGGATGCGGTCGTGCCGCTCGTGGCGGACCCGCCCTTCGCTCGCGCTGCCGGACATCTGTTCCTCCCTGCTTTGTGACTGGATAATTTCTGGATGATGGTTGTCATTCATATGCATGATGGTCATAATCCAGAAAGAGAGTCAAACAGGGGCTAACCGAGATGGGCCATTCCCAGGCCGACAAGGCCAGGAGCCGTGAGCGTATTCTGAACGAGGCTGCGACACAGATCCGCGGCAAGGGCCTCGACGCGCTCAGCATCGGCGGCCTGATGCAGCAGGTGAAGCTGACCCATGGCGGTTTCTATGGGCACTTCGCCTCACGTTCCGACCTGATCGCCGCGGCGCTCGAACAGGCGCTGAATGCGGGCGAAGCATCGGCTCACGCGGCGCGCGATCCCGACAAGCCGGTCAACATCAACACACTGGCGCGGAGCTATCTCAGCCGCGCCCATCGCGACGCGCCCAAGTCGGGCTGCGCGATCGGCGCGCTGATCTCGGATGTCGGCCGCGCCGACGCACAGTGCCGCGCGGTGATGGAACCGCACATCGAATCCTTCATCGCCAAGGTCGCCGAGACGTTCGGCGACGATGACGACAGCCGGGCAATCGTCGCCGTGAGTGCGATGGTCGGGGCGCTGGCGATCTCGCGTGTCCTCACCGACCAGAAGCGGTCCGATGCCGTTCTGCGCACGGTGCGCGATGCCATCGTCGCGATGGCATCCGACGAATGATTTCGCCCGCGCCGCGGGCACCTTGATGGAGTGAGCCATGAACGACCGATCCGCCCTCGAGCCGACCGCCGTGCAAGGAAGCGTGCTCATCGCCGGCGTCGGCGCGTCGAACGGCCTCGGCGCCGCGATTGCGCGTCGCTTTGCCGCCGGCGGCTATCCCGTCGCGATCGCCGGACGCAACGCCGACAAGCTCGCCGCGACGGCGGCCGAGCTGGCCGCAAGCGGCGCGACGGTCGCGCACGTGGTCGGCGACGCCTCCAGGGCGGCCGATGTCGCGCGCTTCGTCGAGGCGGCCGAGAGGCTCGCACCGCTCGCGATGGCCGTGCACAATGCAGGCTCCAACCGGCCGGCGCCGTTTCTGAAGGTCAGCGAGCAGCGCTTCGAGGAACACTGGCGCGAACATGCGCTCGGCGGTTTCCAGCTCGCACAGGCCGCGATCCCCGCTTTGCTTGCGCGCGGCGGCGGCACGCTGGTGTTCACCGGTGCCAGCGGCTCGCTGCGCGGCAAGGCCAACTACTCGCCGTTCGCCGCCGCCAAGGCCGCGCTGCGCGCGCTGGCGCAGAGCGTGGCACGGGAATTCGGGCCGCAGGGCATCCATGTCGGCCATGTCGTGGTCGATGGCGGTATCGAGGGCGACCGCCTGCTGAGCATGCGTCCGCAATTGAAGGATGAGCGCGGACCGGATGGCATGCTCAACATCGCGGCCATCGCCGACGCCTATTGGGTGCTGCATCACCAGCATCGCAGCGCCTGGACGCTGGAGCTCGACCTGCGGCCGTGGGCGGAGCAGTTCTGAGCGCGCTGCGCCGCCCTTCTCGCCGATGAATATAGGTTGCGATCTGCCGGAATCTTGTCAGCTTATGCGACGAGGTCCGTAGAGATCGCACCCTGTCCCGGGAGAAGGCCATGTCGCAGCCCACGCCGATCCTGCATCATTTCGATCAATCGCCGTTCTCGGAGAAGATCCGCATCATCTTCGGATTCAAGAAGCTCGCCTGGAACTCGGTGCGGATCTCCCGGATCATGCCGCGGCCGGACCTGGTGCCGATGACCGGCGGCTATCGCCGCACGCCGACGATGCAGATCGGCTCGGACATCTATTGTGACACCCAGATCATCATCCGCGAGCTGGAACGGCGCTATCCGACGCCGACGCTGTTTCCGGCGGGCAATGCCGGCATGCCCTGGGCGCTCGGCATGTGGACCGACCGGCCGTTCTTTCAGAACACGGTCAGCCTCGTGTTCGGCTTCATCGGCGACAAGGTCCCGCGGGATTTCATCGAGGATCGCGAGAAGTTTCGCGGCGGCAAATTCGACGTCGCCGCCATGACCGCGGCGCTGCCGCAGATGCGTGACCAGTTCCGCGCCAATGTCGACTGGATCGAGGCGCAACTCGGCGACGGCCGGCCGTGGCTGTTCGGCGAGTTCAGCCTCGCGGACGTCAGCGCCTACATGAACGTGTGGTACGCGCGGCAGAGTCTCGCGACGATGGATGAGATCATGAAGTCCTTTCCGCGCGCTGCGGCATGGGAGGAGCGCGTCCGCACCATCGGCCACGGTACGCGCACCGAGATGTCGTCGGCCGCCGCGCTCGAGATCGCGGCGAAGGCGCGGCCGCAGTCGCCTGTGTTCGGCGACCCCACGGACCCGAACGGTCGCAAGCCCGGCGACGTCGTTGCCGTGATGCCGGATGACTACGGCAAGATCCCGGTGCACGGCGAGATCGTCTCGCTGTCGGCGCAACACATTGCGATCCGCCGGTCGGATGAGCGCGTCGGCGAGGTGGTGGTGCATTTCCCGCGCGCCGGCTTCCTGGTGGTCCCGGGCTGATTGCCGCAGGCTGCTCCCAAGCGGGCCTGGAAACGCTGAGTTTCGCGGCGTGACCTTGCCGGCGCCCTGAACCGGCAATAGCTCGAAGGTATCTCCAACCCAAGGCTCCACAGCGCAGGCTTGCGGATCGATCCGCAGCAACCCGACCTTTCGGCCTGCGTGCGATGGGTGGCCCGTGGCGGATGCTCCGCCACGCCGACAACCGGACTGACTATGACGACCTCCGTCGAATTCGGGCTTGATACGTTTGGCGACGTCACCAACGACGCCGCCCTCGTGCCGCTGCCGCATGCCCAGGTGATCCGCAACGTCGTTGACGAAGCGGTGCTGGCCGATCAGCTCGGGATCGATTTCATCGGGCTCGGCGAGCACCACCGCGCCGATTTTGCGATCTCCACGCCCGAGACCGTGCTGGCGGCAATCGCCGCGCGCACCGAAAACATCCGCCTCGGCTCGGCGGTAACTGTGCTGAGCTCGGACGACCCGATCCGCGTCTTCCAGCGCTTTGCCACCGTCGACGCGGTCTCGAACGGCCGCGCCGAGGTGATCCTCGGCCGCGGCTCCTTCACCGAGTCGTTCCCGCTGTTCGGCTTCGACCTCAGGCAATACAACGAGCTGTTCGAGGAGAAGCTCGACCTGTTCACCGAACTGCTGAAGCAGGAGCCGGTGACCTGGCAAGGCAAGCTGCGGCCACCGCTCAAGAGCCAGTCGGTCTATCCGCCGGTCGAGCATGGCCGGCTAAAGACCTGGATCGGCGTCGGCGGCAGTCCCGAGTCGGTGGTTCGCGCGGCGCATTACGACCTGCCGCTGATGCTTGCCATCATCGGCGGCGATCCCAAACGCTTCGCACCCTATGTCGACCTGCACCAGCGCGCCTACCAGCAGTTCGGCCGCGAACCGAAGCCGATCGGCGTGCACTCGCCGGGCTATGTCGCCGAGACCGACGCGCAGGCACGCGAGGAGCTGTGGCCGGACTACAAGGTCATGCGCGACCGTATAGGCAAGGAGCGCGGCTGGCCGCCGATGGGCCGCGACGAGTTCGTGTCTGAGGCCGAGCACGGCTCGCTTTATGTCGGCGCGCCGGAAACCGTTGCCCGCAAGATCGCGGCGACCGTCAAGGCGCTCGGCGCGGCGCGCTTCCAGCTGAAATACTCGGCGGGCCCGCTGCCGCACGACAAGCTGATGAAGAGCATCGAGCTCTACGGCAGCAAGGTGGTGCCGATGGTGCGCGACATGCTCGCCGCGTGACGCGCCAGAACCGGCATGACAAAGCAAAACCCCCGGCGTTTTGGCGCCGGGGGCCCTGTTAGATCGCAATCAGATCAACCGGTATTACCAGTTGCGCTGAGCGCGGAGCAGCAACATGTAGGTGTTCTGGTCCTTCAGCTCGTACACAGCGGCCGGCTTGCCGATCCCTGCAGCGCCGGGGAAAGTGAGCGTACCGGCAAAGCTCTGGTCCAGACGGGTGTAGGTGAAGTCGGCCGAGAAGGTCAGGTTCTTCACCGGGGTCCACTGGGTCTGCGTACCGATCTGCGCGATGCTGTAGTCGGGGTTGCAGGACGTCAGGTTGGAAGCGGCACTAAAGAAGTTGCTGAGCGAACCACCCACGCCAGTGCCGGTCGGGCCGCAGAGGTAGCTCTTGGCCGTACCGTTGTAGTTAACCTGGGCCCAGGCACCGTAGATGCTGGTGTTCCAGTTCGGGTTCCAGTTGTGCACGTAGGCACCGCGGAAGCCGTAGGTCGTGATCAGCTGCTGCTGACCGCCGGTCACGAAAATCGAGTCCGGCGCGAGGCCGAAGCCGATGCTCTGGTAGGCACCCGGAACGTTGGTGCCGCCGAAGATGGTGTTCGCACCCGCCGAGCCGGCGAGGTCCTGGATGTTGTAGCGCGTGGCACCGTTGGTGTAGACGCCCTGCAAGTTGATGGTGTCGCCAGGTCCGGTCGGGATGTTCTTGATCGACAGAGCCAACTGACCAGCCCAGCCCCACTTGTCGTCCGGATGACCGGTCAACTCGGTGCCGCCGTAGTAGGCCGCGTGGTTGTTATGCGCGGCGAACGATGCCTGGAACAGACCCCAGGCCTGGTCGACGCGCAGCATCGCGACGAGATCCGGAGCGATCGTGCCAGCGTAGTCGCTGAGGCCGAACGTGTTGGTGTTACCGACAACGCCGAAGGTTGCGGGAGCACCGAGGTTGGCCACACCAGCCTGATAATACTGGGTCTGATCCTGAGCCGACAGAGACAGCGACACGCCGTTGCCGAACTGTGCGGTGTAGGTGAACTGGTTCACACCAGTGATCGTGCCGCCGCCGCCGACGAGACCGTCGTAGCTGTTGCCCGGGTAGTTGGCCCACGGAGCCGAGAACTGCGAGACCGCCTTACCGATGGTGAAGCCCGCGAACTGGATGAAGGCGTAGTAGACGCCGACCGTACCGCCAGCAACTGCGCCAGAGCTGGCGTTGTTCGGAGCCTGAACAGTGCCGATCGGCGAATAGACGGTCGCGCCGTTGCCCTGACCAGCGTAGTTGTCCGTCGTCCAGGAGAACGTCGCATCGAAGAAGGTGCGGACCACGCCGTATTCGGTCGCGGTGCGCGTATCGATGTTCAGGTCTTCACGCGAACGCCAAGTGTAGCCGTTGGTGAAGCGGTTGTTCGCACCACCAGCACCCGAGGTGTTGCCGGTGTGGTCCGAGTTGGTGTTCGCCAGAACGTCGACGCGCAGGTAGCCGCCCAGCTTTATACAGGTGTCGGTGCCCGGGATGTAGTAGAATCCGGGACCATACAGGGAGCAAACCTTCACGTACTCGACCGCTTTGGCCTTGACGGGAAGATCGGCCGCCTGAGCTCCGCCGACCGCGACGAGAGCCGCCGCCGAGCCGAGGATAAGGCTCTTAACCATCTTCATGTTAAACCTCCAAGTTGCTCTATCTCAGGGAAGGTTCCGGATCCGCCGGGTAGAACACCCTCAGGTTGGTTCCCTTGTCCCTTAAATCCCCGCTTAGTCGCTTCGCGCCTTCGGACACACCCGCATGAACGCGAGGGACTTAAGCGAACCACCTAGAACGGGACGACCTCGGGATGCCCCCCTCCGTCGTAGTTCCATATGAGACAGAAGGCCCCCGATCACGCAACAAAAGACCGCTCGGTTTGCGGCGAGTTGCGGCTGTTTTCGGGCAAATGTTGCACAAATATCACGGGCATTTGAACTGCGACACTTCGGCAAGTTATTGAAATACAATATGAATATTCCAGTTACCGTTATCGGGCACAAGGTTGGGCAACACCGCGCGGAACGGTGCGCAAAACGGGTAGTCCTACGGAGAAAGCGAAAGCCAATGCCCGTTTCGACGCCGCTGATTCCGGCCTCCAGCCGGGAGATTTCGGCTCAAAAACAACGGTATCTGAACAGGATAGCCCGCTCCGGATACCGCCGACTCGCGCCTGGAAGGGGGCATTCCGATTTGCGCAGAGCAGGCCAAAAGACGGCGGCCAAACCACCGCAATGTGTCCAGTAACGAGGCTACATGTCACTGGGATGTCAGCGCGCACGATCGGTCGATTTGTTCTCCTGAGCCCCCGCGCGCTGAAATATCTTTACTGCGCGCGATGCAGGCGCGCGGCACGCATTTGACAGGAGTCGAGTGGCCCAACGTGACGTTCCGCATCAGGGAACGCAATGCATTCAATCGGTCGAAGGACGCGGTTAAGCGCAACGAGGCGCCGGAGCAACACCGTACTCACTCATCCAGAATATCCAGGAGATCATCGATCCGCTCGAAAGGCGGCTCGTGTATGTTGTCCGAATAGAAAACGCGATCGCCGTCGCGCTCGAGCGATCGTGCCTTAGATTTGGGCAGCCGTCCGGGGAGGAACGTCGCCGCGACCGCCTCCGGCCCGACGTCGAGCCTCACGATCCCGCGCCGCTTGCAATCGATCCTGAGCCTCGCCGCGGCGAAGAAATCCCGACCCGCCGACGGCAGCCTGCCGAAGCGGCGCGAGGTCTCTTCCTCGAGATCTTCCAGATCGTCCTCGCTCCAGCATCTCGCGGCACGGCCGTAGATTTCAAGCCGCACGGATTCCGATTGCACATAGCTCCTGGGCAGCAAATCCGCGAGCGGCAGGTTGAGATCGGGCACCCACAGATCGGCGGACCGGTCGTTGGTCTTCTCCGAGGCTTGTTTCAGAAGGTGGCTGTACAGCACCGGCCCGAACACCTGCACGTGGCCGGATTGTCGTTCCGAAAGCAGATCCCCGGCGCCTCTGAGGTCGAGATCCCGCTCGCTGATCGCGAAACCGGCGCCCGGTCTGCTGAACTCCTCCAGAACGGCCAAACGCTTTCCGGATTGTTCCGAACTGGATTCGGTCAGCATGTATGCGAAGGCGCGTGTCCCGCCGCGTCCCACCCGGCCTCTCAGTTGATGGAGCTGTGCCAGACCGAACTTTTCCGGCCAGCAGACCACGATGGTGTTCGCCCTCGGGATGTCGAGACCGCTTTCGACGATGTTGGTCGCCAGCAGAACGTCCGCCTCGCCTTCGACGAAACTCATCATTCGATCGTCCAGTTCGTCGGCGGGTAGCTTGCCGTGCAGGCAGACGATGCGGAGCTCCGGGGCCATCGACTGCACGCGCGCCAGCATCGGATCCAGATCCTGGATGCGCGGACAGATCAGGAAGCTTTGCCCGTGACGTCGCTGCTCGCGCAGCAATGCGGCGGCAATGGCAGCGTCCGAGAGCGGAGCGATCTTGGTCGCGACCGGAAGCCGATGAACGGGCGGGGATGCGATCACGCTAAGCTCCCTGAATCCTGCAAGGCCCGCCGCAAGCGTGCGCGGGATCGGCGTGGCACTCATCCACAGCGTATGGGCGCCCTTCGCCAGCCCTGAAAGCTTCGCCTTCTCGGCTGCGCCGAAGTGCTGTTCCTCGTCGACAATGATCAGGCTCAGCTTGGCGAACTTCACGTCCTTCGATGCGATCGCCTGCGTGCCGACCACGACCTTCATTTTTCCGCTTCGCAGGCCTTCCTTGGTCTCCTTAATCTCCGGAGACGACGTCGCCCGCGACAGGCTTCCCACTTCGATCCCGAGCGGAGCAAACCGTTTGCGGAAGGTTGCGACGTGCTGCCTTGCCAGAACAGTCGTCGGCACGACGACGGCAACCTGCTTGCCCGACAACGCAACGGCCGCCGCCGCGCGCAAGGCCACCTCGGTCTTGCCAAATCCGACGTCGCCGCAGACGACCCGATCCATCGGATGACCGGACGCAAGATCATCCAGGACGTCGCGAATTGCCTTCGCCTGGTCGACTGTCGTGAAATAGGGAAAGCGCGCGACGAACCGCTCATATGCGGGACCGGGAGCGACCAGCTTGGGCGCGCGCCGGCGGCGCCGTTGCGCGATGTGTTTGGCAAGCGCCTTGGCGGCCGTTTGAATTTCCTGCTCCGCCTTGGTACGGCGCGTCCACCACGTACTGCCATCGGCCCTGTCCAGTGCCAGCTTGCCGAGCTCCGCGGCATACGGCCAGATCAGCGCAAGATCGGCCGGCGGAACGAGGACGGCATCATCCCCCGCAAAGGCCAGCCTGATCATCTCGCGCGACGATCCCTTCCCCATATCGAGGGTCTGCAAGCCATCGAGCACGGCCAGCCCGCGCTGCAGATGCACGACGACCGCGCCGCGCTCCGGCACGTCGGGATGATCGAAAGCCGAACTCCATGCTCTGGCCATGGGCTGCGGATGATGCGCCCTGCTGCCGAGCACGTCGGTCGCCGTCACGACGACGAGCGGCTTGCGCCCTGAGCCGATGAAGCCGGTGTCGAAGTCGGCCAACAGCCCGCCTTCGCCGCCCCGCCCTTTCGCCGCCTCGTTCCAGTCGGCGAAGCGCTCCGCCTTGATCCCGCTCATTCGCTCCATCGCGCGCAGATCGTCCTCGACCGCCGCGACAAAGAGCAGCCGCGATCCGCTGCGCTGCGTGTCGGCGACAAATGCGCGAAGAGCTTTCCGCGACGAGGCGACCTTCGAGAAGTCGGGCGTGGCGATGAAGGCCGCCTTTCGAGGCAGCGAGCTCATCCGTTTGGCCAGCCGTTTCCAGTCAGCGGGCCCCAGATACTCGCGCTCCGCCTCCCTGCGGCCGGCCGCCTCCTTGATCGTGCTCAGCCAGCTATCGGCGTGGCCCGAAACCCCTGCGTCCGCGATCCAGTGCGCGCGCTGGCAATAATCCGGCAGCGCCGCCCGCTGGACCCGCTTGCCTTCCAACGCGATCCGTTCGGACATCGGGTCGATGTGCAGTTCCTCCGCGTCGAACACGACGTCGTGCTCGTCCGGATCGACACCTGCGATTCTGCGGATCACGCCACCGGAATGCTCAATTCTGAACGGCCCCAGCGCGCCCGCCGGAAATACCTCGAACGTCATTCCGTGGAAGAGAGCGCTGCCGGGATAATCCGCCTCTTCGTCGAGATCGTATCCCAGAGCTTCCAGACGATCCTTGAGTTCCTGCTCGGAGTAGCCCGCGCCCACCTTCAAGCTGATGCTGAGGCGCGCTGAGCTCGCGGGCAACGGCAACCGCTCCATGATCGCCTCCGCCGTCGACACCAGGAAGACCGGCTTCTTGCTCCTGGCGAGGCGCCTCAACACCGAACTGCGCCTGCCGGCGATCTCTCGTGACGGCTCCAGCCCGTCAAAGGGCAAGGTGTTCAGCCGCGGGAACACCAGCACCTCGAGCGAGGGATCGAGCGAATGCAGCACGCTGCCGAGGCGCTCGGCCCTGTTCTCGCTTTCCGCAAGGAAAACGACGCCGTCCCGCCCGGACTTCTTCCATTGCTCGAGAAGATGGAGCGCCAGCATGCCGAGCGGTGAGGAAGACGAGATTGGGGAACGCGCCGATCCCTTGCTTTTCTTCTTCGCGCCAGCAGCAGCGCGGGCCTTCTTGGTATTCGCCACGTCAGATCCGTCGTTGTGTCGTGAGTCATCGCCCGTTGACCTGGATCTCCGGGCGACTCGGGGCTTGTCGCCCGCCGCCATGGAAACGAAAGCGGCACCGATTTCTAGCTGGCCGGCCCAATCCGCCCGAAATGGCGGCGGGGGGCCGGCTGGAAAAATCGATTCGTCTATCGAAATCAATGGCTTGTTCATTGGCTGGGGCGGGAGGGATCGAACCTCCGAATGGCGGAATCAAAATCCGCTGCCTTACCGCTTGGCTACGCCCCAACGCGCCGATCGAAGGCCACGTCGGTCTATAGGGTGAGTCCCGCCATTTCAACAGGGCGGCGGTCGAAAAGGCGCGAAAGCCGCAGGATGATGGCGGTACTCTCATTATAGGGCGACGCCGCGGTGGCCGAAACAGACCGCGCGATGTCCGCTCGGCCAGTTGAGGGGCCGCTTGTTTCGTGGGATGACAATTCGCAAACGCCTCGTCGGGAGTAACGCCATGACCTACCGTGCGCCGATCAACGATATCCTGCTGTCCCTCAATCACGGTGCGGGGCTAGCTGCCGCCGTGGAGGCGGGCCACTACGGCGATTTCGACGGCGACATCACCGCTGCGGTGCTGGAAGAAGCCGGCAAGTTCGCCTCCGATGTGCTGGCGCCGTTGAATCGTGTCGGCGACGAGCACGGCATCAAGCTCGACAACGGCAAGGTGACGACCGCGCCGGGCTGGCCCGACGCCTATCAGCGCTGGACCGCCGCGGGCTGGAACGCGGTGTCGGGGCCGGAAGCGTTCGGCGGCCAGGGCCTGCCGCTCGCGGTCAACGCCGCCTGCACCGAGATCTGGAGCGCGTCGAATGTCGCCTTCGGCCTCTGCCCGCTGCTGACGCTGTCGGCGATCGAGGCGCTCGATGCCCATGGCAGCGCCGAGCTGAAGAAGACCTATCTCGAGAAGCTCGTCACCGGCGAGTGGACCGGCACGATGCAGCTCACCGAGCCCAATGCCGGCTCCGACGTCGGCGCGCTGCGCACCCGCGCCGAACGCGCGGATGACGGCACCTACCGCCTCAAGGGCACCAAGATCTTCATCACCTATGGCGAGCACGACATGACCGACAACATCGTGCATTTCGTGCTTGCGCGATTGCCCGATGCGCCCTCGGGCACCAAGGGAATCTCGCTGTTCCTGGTTCCGAAATTCCTGGTCAACGTCGACGGCTCGCTCGGCGCGCGCAACGACATCCATGCCTCTGGCGTCGAGCACAAGCTCGGCATGCACGCCTCGCCGACCTGCACCATGACGATGGGTGATAAGGGTGGCGCGATCGGTTATCTGATCGGCGAGGAAAACCAGGGCATGCGCTGCATGTTCACGATGATGAACCAGGCCCGCCTCGGCGTCGGCCTCGAAGGCGTCGGCATTGCCGACCGCGCCTATCAGCAGGCGCTGGCCTATGCGCAGGAGCGTCGGCAAGGGAAAGCTATCGGCCACAAGAGCGACGGGATGGATCCGATCATCGTGCATCCCGACGTCAAGCGCATGCTGATGCAGATGCGCAGCATGACGGCGGCGGCGCGCACGATCTGCTACGCCACCGCGGTCGCGCTCGACGTTTCGGTGCGCGCCAAGGACGCCAAGGTGCGCGCTGACGCTGCGGCGCGCGGCGCGCTGCTGACCCCGATCGCGAAAGCGTTCTCCACCGACATCGGCAACGAGGTCGCCTATCTCGGCGTGCAGGTCCATGGCGGCATGGGCTTCATCGAGGAGACCGGCGCCGCGCAGCATTACCGCGATGCCCGCATCACCTCGATCTATGAAGGCACCAACGGCATCCAGTCGATCGACCTCGTCACCCGCAAGCTCGGCGCCAATGGCGGCGCCTCGGTGTGGGCGCTGCTCGACGAGCTCGCTGCCGTCATCAAGCAGGTCGAGACCTCCAACGATCCGGCGTTCGGCACCACGGGCACCAAGCTGCGCGACGCGCACGCTGCGCTGGAGCGCACCAGCAGATGGCTGCTCGAGCGCCTCGCCTCAGCGCCGAACGAGGCACTCGCCGGCGCAACGCCCTATCTGCGGCTGTTCGCCGCAACGCTCGGCGGCTGCATGCTCGCCGGCGAGGCGCTGGCCGCCAAGGCGAACGGCGAAGCCGAGCCGCAGCGCTACGTCGCACTGGCGCGTTTCTTCGCCGAGAACATCGCCGTGCAGGCGCCGTCGCTGGAAAAGACCGTGACCGAAAGCGCCGAGGCGGTGACCGGCGCGGATGCGGTGCTGGCGGGGTAAGATACTTTCCACCGTCATTGCGAAGTGAGAGGGCCCAAAGCGCTGTGCTCGCCAAGGGTCCTTCTCGCACGTTTGATGCACACGACGTGCCTCATCACAACTGTCGTCCCTGCGAAAGCAGGGACCCACAACCACAGCGTTCCGTTTTAAAACGAGCTGTGGCTCCAGCTTTGCAAACCAATCGGCATTTGTGGTTATGGGTCCCGGGTCGCGCTTCGCTTGCCCGGGACGACATCGAATTTTGCGTCTACCGCCGAATCATACGTCTGTCAGCGGTCCGCGCGAAACGCGCGAAACGCGCGAAACTCCTCGGGGCCGTCGAGCAAGTCACGCTTGCGAGCGGCCTGATCGAACTGGCTGGCGGCATGATCCGCCATTGCGTTAATGGTCGTTCCGGCCAGGTTTTGCGCACGTCGCCGTCGGTCGTCGTGCCGCGATCGAACATCCCGATCCACGGCTCGCCGACGACAGATCTCATCGGAGATGCGTTCCTGGAGGCATCCGTTGCCTCGATAAGTTCGCCGCGTCATCTTGCACGATCCTTCCAGCAGGATCGGTACGGGCTAGGTCTCCCGTGTGCCGCCTGCTTGCTGTGGCGATTGTGGTGATTGCCTTGGCGCCGAAGGTTTGGACGCCGGGAATTTGGGTTTCCGCGGAGGCGCCGCGATCAATCCATCCCGTATCGCTTGCTTGCGGGCAAGCTTGCGGGCTCGCCGCACGGCCTCGGATTTCTCTCGAGCCCTTTTTTCCGATGGCTTTTCGAACGATCTGCGGCGCTTCATCTCTCTAAATACGCCTTCGCGCTGCAACCTCTTCTTTAGAACTCGAAGCGCTTGGTCGATGTTGTTGTCCCTGACAAGAACTTGCAACGGATTACCTCTCTCGCGGTACAACGCACATTGAATGAACAAGAGCCCGCTCTATCAGTGACAGAGCGGGCCGCACTGCCATTCCAGTACATCCGTGGAACGGCAGCCGACCGACAACGTCGCGGAAGCTTCAGCCGCGGTGCTACCAGCACGCGTCCTCGCTTTCATCCGACGATGTCTTTGGAAAAAGGTCCTGCGGGACCGATCTACAAGGCTCAAGGCCAGTCGATCCACCACACCTATGCACTTATCTCAGCTATGCAAGACGCGATCGCAGATCGTGAGAATTATATCCGACGGTTCAGCCACGGCGAGATCATGGCTGAACGGCGACGGCGGCTTGACCGCGAACGCGAAAAGCGGTTCCCCAAAAATCTCCATCGTTGCCGCGTAGCAAATTCGCTCCAACAGGCGCAGAGTACGGCGCTGCCGGATGACTATTGAGCGCCGGCACCTGAGAGCCTGGGCAGCTCCCGCCACAAAAGGGAGCCGAAGATGGCAACCCGCTTCTATTTCGATATCCGCAACGGCGAGCAACTCTATGCCGACAAACAGGGCATCGAGCTACGCGACGAGGAAACTGCCGCGCACGAAGCGATGCAGTCACTGCTTAGCATAGCCAAAGACAACCCGTCTTTGGACAAGCAAAGGCTGCTGGCGTTCGAGGTCCGCACGGACGAAGGGCCGCTGTTTCAGGTCAGTCTCAGTCTGGGCATCACAAGGTGCTAGGGCGTCGGCGCGCAACCAAACTCAGGAATTTGACCGGCGAATGCGCCATGCAATCCGCACTTCAAGCACGGGCCCGTCGTCGTCCCGGACTTCGATCGCAATCTGATCGAAATTGTGACCGCGAACGGAATCGCGAACCATGTCAGCCAAAGCACGCGCGGCTTCTTCTTGAACCGCCGCGAGATCGGACAGCACCAGACCTTCCTCGTCGAGGGCCAAGCCGCAACCGTCACGGAGATCGAAATAGTACTTCATCGCCATGATAATATGGCCCGGCTCTCGATCGTTCCTGCCGACCTTGCGAAATGTGGCGACGAAGTTCGATGCAGACGGCGAGAGTCGCCCCGGAGAGTCATGACCAGTCCACGCTGCTTCCCATAGCGATCCCAGCGTGGCGGTCAAAAAACAGGGCAGCTTCAGCGACGTGATCGAGGATGCGGGGAGTGCGCAGCTCAGCGCACGATGCGCTTGATCCGTTTGGTCCTCTTGGCTGCAGGCGCTGATGGTGCAGGGCCAGCCTGCGCGGCCGCCTCGGCGTCACGCGCTTCACGGAGAGCCCGCAGACGCACCATGTTCTTGCGCACGGCGATCGCGTCGCGCTCGACCTCAGCGATTGCCTGCGCGCCGGCCTCGGCGGCAAGCCGCTGGCGCTGGGCCTTGGCCAGGCGCTCGGCAGAAAGTTCTTCCGGCTTCTTGGCCATGAGCGAATGAGCCCTTTGAAAAGCAGCGAGACCCGCTCAACCCATCAGAGGATCGAGCGGGCCGCGGCTGTCATCCCAGTACATCCGTGGAATGACAGATCGATTCAAGCCAGCCGAAGATCTTCGGCGCTGGTCTTGCCACGCATCTTGTCTATCTTGAGTTCGAACGACAGCTTCTGGCCCTCGGCGAGACCGCCAAGTCCGGCCCGCTCGACAGCGCTGATGTGAACGAACACGTCATTCGTGCCATCATCGGGCTGAATGAAACCGAAGCCCTTCTGGCCGTTGAACCACTTCACAGTACCTGTAGGCATTTGTCTTCTCCAAAGCGGACGCACGTGAATTCGCGCTTGGTTCCGCATCATCCTTCAACCGACGATGTTCTTTGGAAAAGGGCCGCTTTGACCATTCAACAAGGCACAACGGCAAATCGAACGCTGCAAGCATACACACTTAATCCGCTAGGACAAGCTCAGAAGCGTCGTCGATCGGATGAGCGGAATTACACCGAGCTGTCGTTCCGATAAACCGAACCATGCTTCGCGTAAGGGCGTACGCCGGCGGGGAACTCAGTGATTGATGACGCGGGCACAAATCGCAATATTCAACCACTCGGACTTTTCGCCTTGCGTGGAACTCGCCTTGCGCGGGACCGAACGCTTGCTTTTGCTACAGCCGGCTCCGTGGGGCGCGTGATCGGAAACGTCTTCCGCATATGCGCTGCCAGCATTGCACAGTAGTCGGTCGCGAAACGAGGCAACGGACGCCGCTTGTCCCATGAGATGGTCAGGGGCTCCTGCAACACACGGCGCCTGTGCGTGAGACCGACAATTCTTAGTTCGTAGCGCCAGCACTGAAGCTGGGAGGGAACGATCGCGACGCCGTGTCCCGCCTCGGCGAGCGCCAGCAAGGTGTGCGGACTGCGACTCTCGAACATGATCTTGGGTTTCAGCCCCGCCATACGGCTTGCCGCATCGAAAGCACGCCGAAATCCGAACCCGCTGTCCAGCAGCAGCAACGGAAGTTCGGCGAGGTCAGCGATCTCGATCGTGCGACGAGGACCAAGCGGCATCGACGGATGGCAAGCAGCCAGTAACTGCACGGATCCAAGCGGAAGGCTGCCGAAGTGCTGCTCATTCAGTCTGACGGCATGCAGTAGATTTTGGCCGAGATGAACTTCCCCGCGTTCGAGCATCGCCAATATCTCGCTACCTGTCCCCTCCCTGATCCTGATCTCGACCCCGGGATATCGCTCCGCGTACCGGTGGAGAAATTCTGACAGCACGCTCTCGATGTGTTGCGGCGAGCCAGCGATCCTCAGGACCCCGGTATCTCCTTGACGGAGCAACTGAGCCTGCTGCTTCAGCGAATTGACGCTGTTGAGCAGCAGACGGCAGCCCGCAATCAACTGCTCGCCTTCGCCAGTCAATAGAAGCCGGCGCCCGACGCGATCGAAGAGCTGCAAGCCGAGCTCCCGTTCGAGACCGATGATTTGCCTGGACAAGGCCGGTTGGGCGACACGCAACTGCAATGCAGCCTTTGAAACGGTGCCGAGCTCGGCCACCGTCAGGAACGTGAGGGCCTGTTGGAGGTTCATGCCCGCTTATACCATTCGAGCATAAGATTTGAGAAAATATATGTATTGGACGTATTTCGAAGCCTCGTGGAAAGTCCTGTCAGGCTGCGGCTTGCGGCACCGGCACGGCAGCGGAGGAGGCTCCCATGAATTCTGGAGGCAGGATGGCTCTGGTCATGTTGGGTTGTACCGCGATCGGCGCGCTTGGCAGCGAAGCACTGCACGGCGAAGCCAGGCCGCCCGCCTATCTGATCGGCCAAATCGAGGTCACCGATCCCGATGGTTATGCGAGGGACTATCTCCCGCAGGCGAAGGAGATCATCAAGGCACATGGCGGAAAGCTGATTGCGGCTGCAGGCGCTGCGGCAACCGGTTCGCAGGTCGTTGCCGTCGATGGAAATCCACCCAAGCGCGTCGTCATCTATATGTATCCGAGCATGGACGCGCTTTGGGCCTGGCGACACGATCCAGCCTACGTGCAAGTTCGGGCCGTCGGCGAGAAATACGCCAGGTACCACACATTTGCGGTCGAGGGCTCTGTCGCCAATTAGCCTGATCACGCCGTCGATCGCAGGCGACCTGCAACGTCGCGCCACCTAATTCCGAAACACCAGGCAGCGCCCGCCGACTGCCTCCAATCGGGCGCACAGCTGGTTAGCCCGCTCACGGGTCGTCTCGGCGACCCGGAGCAGATACCAGGTGGCCGAGCCTGGTCCGGCCATGCGCGATCTCAGAACGAGCGGTGCGCGATCGCCGAGCACGGATGCAAATCGTTTCTGAAGTTGCTGGTAGTCGGCGAGGACCCTCGATTGCGACGGGCCGCCGGCCAATTGAAGTCCCCAGGGTCCCCACGCAGCTTGCTGTGCGATTGTCCCGAACTCTCTTGGGCCCGCGGGAAGCGCCCGAACGAGCATGCCGCGCACGATGTCGCCGCAGGCCATGGCCGCGTCGGTGTGGACCCGGTCCTCGAGCGAACCCTGCGCCCATTCTTCGGCAGACTTGCCCGTGATGATCCTGACATAGGCGCGTGTTTCGCCCGGCAGGTTTCCGCGTCCCGCCAACCAATCCTGAACACGCCGCGGACCACCATTATAGGCGGCCGCCGCAAGGCCGAGATTGCCGAATTGCGCGCGCAGTTCGCGGAGCCAGCGCGCCGATTCCTGCAAGGCAGGCAATGGCTCGAACGGGTCGACCAGACCGCGCCACCGCGCCGTACCGGGCATGAACTGGGCGATCCCCTGGGCACCGGCCGAACTGACGGAATTGGGATCGAAATTGCTTTCCTGCCAGATCAGCCGGACGAAGAAATCCGGCGGCAAGCCGTTCTCTAACGCAGCCTCCTCTAACGCCTTGCAGTATTGCTGCGGCCCGTCGAGCTTTGGACGCAAAGGTGTCGGCGCCGGCGACGGAACGGATGACGATTGCTGATCGGACGCCGACCGATCGGCCTCAGCGTTGCGCACTCCGGCGTTGCTATCCGGACGAGACGTTTCCGTTTGCGATGTTTCTGTCTGCGCCGGCTCTGCGCGCTGCGCGACGGGCGTCACCGCTGGATTGCTGAGAGGTTGAGCGCTTGCAACGGGGACAAACAGCAGCAGGCAAGCCGAGCCGACAGCCGCTGGCAAGATCGATCGATGAACCCGCCGCGGCCCGAAAATCGACTGCATAAAGCGATCATCAAATTGGATGCATTCGCGGGATCATATCATCGGCGCCGCGCGGGCGGGCAGAAAATTTGCTGCCTAGCGGTTGGACAGGCTCCCAACGATCGATGCGCGACGAGACAGTTCGATCCAGTTGCCATCGGGATCGAGGATCATGGAGATCCGTGCGACCTCGCCGAGCGTCACCGGCGCAAGGCCTTCCCGCACGCCCTTGGCGCGCAGCCCATCATGCACGGCGTCGATATCGGCGACCTGCAGCGTGATGTAGCGCCAGCCGCGCGCCTGCCGGATCGGATCGACCGTCGCGGCAGCATCTTCCTCGAGCAGGATCAGGCTGTCGCCGAGGCGGAACGCCGGACCGCCCGACCATGATTGCTCGGTGAAGCCGAGGATATCGCCGTAGAACCTGCGATGCGCGGCGAGGTTGCGCACCGCCATCGCGACGGCGATCTGGGTGATGCCGTCATGTCCGGGCGCAACCAGGCAAACCCGGTTGCCGTCGGGATCGTGCATGTGTTGCGGCGTTTCGACGCCCGCGCGCGCAATGATCAGTTCGCGATAGCCGCTCGGCGCCGCATCCGGCAGCGGTTCGACATGATGGTTGAGCTTGATGACCGAACCTTGCGCGTCGTGCCGGTACTGCTTCTGCCCGCGGCGGATCGGCTGCACGTGATCGAAGCGAAGTCCGGCATCCTGCTGCCAGAACCGCAGCATCGGCTCGAGATCGTTGGAGGAAAGGCCGACGTCGATCACGTTCTTTGCCAGTTGCATCTGCTGCCGTCCTCGGATGAAGTGCACCACGATGGATTAGCTATGCGAGGATCAAGTCAGCAACGCAAGCACCACGATCGCTGTCGTGGATCGGCCGGCTGGCCGCCGAGCCCGGCTGAAACAGTCAATCCAGTGAGGACCGATATGCAAGCAGGCCTCGTTCAGACTTTTCGCGCTTTTGCGTACAACAATGCCTGGGCCAATCATCGCCTGCTCACGGCCTGCGCAGGTCTCAGCCAGGCGGAGTTCGCCGCCGCGCGGACCGGGTTCTTCCCGAGCCTGCAGGCGACGCTGAACCACATTCATGTCATCGACCTGTTTTATATCGACGCGCTCGAAGGCGGCTGGCTCGGCCCGAAGGCCTGGGCGAACGAGGTGCCCTACCCGTCGGTGGCGCAGCTGAAAGACGCCCAGCGCGCGATCGATCAGCGGCTGATCGTGCACTGCGATGCGCTGACGCCTGAGCGGCTCGAGGACATCGTGAAGGTCAACCGCGACACCTCGGTGCAGACCGAGCGACGCGACCGCCTCTTGATGCATCTGTTTCAGCACGAGATCCATCATCGCGGCCAGGCCCACGCGATGCTCTCGGAGACCACAGTGAAGCCGCCGCAGCTCGACGAATTCTTCGCCGCCGGCGAAGCGCCGCTCCGGGCGGCCGAGTTCAGGGATCTCGGCTGGAGCGAAGCCACCGTGTGGGGCGGCTGAAGGCGAGGTTCCGCCCGCGATCGGGCGGTGCGGGACGGTTCCCGTTCCGGAACGAGGGCTTGAATCCGGGCGCTGCCACGCTCACCTGTCGGTGAAACATGGGGAACTCTATCAATGCCATTCGCCAATCACCGGGGCCAGCGCATCCATTACACCGTCGAGGGATCCGGGCCGCTGATCGTGCTGCAGCACGGCCTCTTGCTTGACGCCGCGAGCTGGAAGCAATGCGGCGTGGTCGACGCGCTTGCCGATCGCTTTCGTGTCGCCTGCGTCGATTCGCTCGGACATGGCCTGAGCGACAAGCCCGCCGATCCGGCACTCTATAATCAGGCGCAGCGCGCCGGCGACATCGTCGCCGTGATCGACGATCTCGGCGGCGAGCGCGCCCATGTGGTGGGACACTCGATGGGCGGGTGGGTCGCGGTCGGCGTCGCCCGGTTTTTCCCGGCGCGGCTGGCGTCGTTGGCGATCGGCGGCTGGGACTTTCTCACTGGACTGCCCCGCGGCAATGCCGGCCCGCTGACCTACGGCGCCTTCATCACCTTTGCCCGTCGCACCGTGCCGGAGCTTGCCGAATGGGTGACGCCGGATCTCGAAGGCGGCGTGCGCGCCTGCTTCAATGCGCTCGGCCAGGTCGACGGCGCCAAGGACGCGGTGCTGTCCTCGCGCGTGCCTGTGCTGCTGTGGAACGGGCAGGACGACGGACCGCATGCGCCGATGCAGCGCTTCGCCGCAGAGAACGGCCTCGATGCGATGTCGGTGCCCGGCGATCACCTCGGCGCGCTGTTTCAGCACGGCGCTGCGATCGGCCGGGGCATCGGCTCGTTCGTCGGGCGCGGCTAGAGCACGATCCGGAAAGTGCGAAGCGGTTTTCTGAGCGCGATGACGATTCGACCTAATCTCGTCGCGCTTTAGACCGGCATCTCCGCGAGCAGCTTGTCGAGTGTGATCGGATAGTCGCGCACGCGAATGCCGGTCGCGTTGTGGACCGCATTGGCGACCGCGGCGGCGACGCCGCAGATGCCGAGCTCAGCGACGCCCTTGGCCTTCATCGGCGACGACATCGGGTCGGTCTCGTCGAGGAAGATCATCTCCTGATGCGGGATGTCGGCATGGACCGGCACCTCATAGGCCGCAAGGTCGTGATTGATGAACAGGCCGTGACGCTTGTCGACCACGAGGTCCTCCATCAGCGCAGCGCCGACGCCCATGGTCATCGCGCCGATCACCTGGCTGCGCGCCGCCTTCGGATTGAGGATGCGGCCCGCCGCGCAGACCGCAAGCATCCGCCGCACCCGGATCTCCGCCGTGTCGGCATCGACGCCGACCTCGACGAAATGCGCGCCGAAGGTCGACTGCTGGTAGGTTTTCGCGAGATCGCCATATTCGATGGCATCCTCCGCCACGAGGTCGCCGCCGCCGGCGGCCTGCGCCAGCGGCACGCTGCGATTGCCGGAGCGGACCACGCCGTCGGCAAACACCGCCTCCTCGGAATTGAAGCCGAGCTTCTGCGCAATGGTCTCGCGCAGCTTGGTGCAGGCTGCATAGACACCGGCAGTGGAATTGTTGCCGCCCCACTGGCCGCCCGAGCCGCAGGACACCGGAAAGTCGGAATCGCCGAGCCGCACCGTGACCTTCTCGAGCGGCACGCCCATCATCTCGGCGGCGGTCTGCGCGATGATGGTGTAGGAGCCGGTGCCGATGTCGGTCATGTCGGTCTCGACGGTCACGATGCCGTTCTGGTCGAGACGAACGCGGGCCGCCGATTTGGTCACGAGATTGTTGCGGAACGCCGCGGCGACGCCCATCCCGACCAGCCAGCGTCCGTCGCGGACCTCGCCGGGTTTCGGGTTGCGCTTGTCCCAGCCGAACCGCGCCGCGCCATCGCTCAAGCACTGCACCAATTGCCGCTGCGAGAAGTGCCGCTCCGGATGCTCGGGGTCGACCTGGGTGTCATTGCTGATGCGCAGCGCCACCGGGTCGATGCCGAGCTTGTCGGCGAGCTCGTCGATCGCGATCTCGAGCGCCATCATGCCGGAGGCTTCTCCGGGCGCGCGCATCGCATTGCCCTCCGGCAGATCGAGCGCCGCAAGCCGCGTCGCCGTCATCCGGCTGGCGCCGGCATAGAGCAGCCGCGTCTGGCTCACCGCCATCTCGGGCTCGCCGTCCCTGACGTTGCCGGACCAGCTTTCGTGGCCGATCGCGGTGATCTTGCCGTCGCGCTCGGCGCCGATGCGGATGCGCTGGATCGTCGCCGGACGGTGCGTCGTGTTGTTGAACATCAGCGGACGTTGCAGCGCGACCTTGACCGGACGGCCGGCCGCACGGGCGCCGAGCGCGGCGAGCAGCACCTCGGCGCGCAGGAACAGCTTGCCGCCGAAGCCGCCGCCGATATAGGGCGACACCAGACGGACGTTCTCCTTGGGGATGCCGAGCGTCTTCGCCATGTCCTCGGCGCCCCAGGCGATCATCTGGTTGGAAGTCCAGACCGTGAGCTTGTCGCCGTCCCAGGCCGCGATCGAAGCATGCGGCTCCATCATCGCGTGACCCTGATCGGGCGTCGTGTAGGTGGAGTCGACCTGCACCGGCGCAGCAGCGAAGGCGGAGGCGAAATCTCCGACGGCGGTGTCGGCCGGGCCGCCGAATGACGGGTGCGGCGTGATGCCCTTGTCCCGCTCCGCGGCGAGATCGAACTTGCCGTCGCCCTTGACGTAGTCGATCCGGACCAGTTGCGCCGCGGCCCGCGCCTGCTCGAAGGTCCCGGCGACGACGATCGCGACAGCCTGGTGATAATGCGCGATCTCGGGCCCGCCGAGCAGCGGCGCCGCATTGCGCTCGCCCTTGCCGAGCTTGCCGGCATTGTCCGCTGTGACGACGGCGAGCACGCCGGGCGCAGCCTTCGCCGCCTCGAGATCGATCGAACCGATCCGCCCTTTGCCGATCGCCGATCCGACCACGTAGCCATAAGCCTGGTTGGCCGCAACGTCGTGGCGCTCATAGGCGTAAGGCGCGGTGCCGGTGGTCTTGAGCGGCCCCTCGATCCGGCTGGTCGGGTGGCCGATCACCTTGAGCTGGTCGATCGGATTGAAGGTGGCGGGATGTTCAAAACGCATGATGTCAGGCCCTCATCTCAAGCTCTGGCCTCGCGCAGCACCGCCGCCAGCGTTCGCTCGGCGAGCGGCAGCTTGTACGCATTGTCCTTGGTCGGCTTCGCATCGGCGAAGAGGCGCGCGGTGACGGCCTTGGCGCCAGCAGGCAATTCCGCCTCCGCCGCCTCGACGCGCCACGGTTTGTGCGCCACGCCGCCGAGCGCGACGCGGCCGGTGCCGTCGCGCTGCACGATCGCGGCAACCGAGACCAGCGCAAAGGCATAAGAGGCACGGTCGCGCACCTTGCGATAGGCCTGCGCGCCGCCGACCGGTTTCGGCAGCACCACCGCGGTGATCAGTTCGCCCGGCTCCAGGCTGGTTTCAATCTCGGGGCTGTCGCCGGGCAGACGATGCAACTCGGCGATCGGGATGCTGCGCGTGGTGCCGTCGGGCCGCACCGTCTCCACGGTCGCGTCGAGCGCGCGCATCGCCACCGCCATGTCGCTCGGATGGGTCGCGATGCAGGCATCGCTCACCCCGACCACCGCATGCTGGCGGCTGAAGCCACCGATCGCGGCGCAGCCGCTGCCGGGCTTGCGCTTGTTGCAGGGCAGATTGGTGTCGTAGAAATAAGGACAGCGCGTCCGCTGCAGCAGATTGCCCGCGGTCGTCGCCTTGTTGCGCAACTGGCCGGAAGCACCGGCGAGCAGCGCGCGCGACAGCACGCCATAGTCGCGCCGCACGCGTATATCGGCGGCGAGATCGGTGTTGCGCACCAGCGCGCCGATCCGCAGGCCGCCGTCCGCGGTCTCCTCGATGCGGTCGAGCGCCAGGTCGTTGACGTCGATCAGATGCGCCGGCGTCTCGATCTCGAGCTTCATCAGGTCGAGCAGATTGGTGCCGCCGGCGATGAACTTGGCGTTCGCGGTGCCGGCGGCCGCTGCGGCCGCCGCGCCCGGCGAGGCGGCGCGCTCATAGCTGAATGATCTCATGCGCTCCTCCCGGCGACCTCGCTGATCGCCTCGGCGATGTTGGAATAGGCGCCGCAGCGGCAGATATTGCCGCTCATGCGCTCGCGGAGCTCGGCATTGGTCAGTCGCAGCGGCGCATTCAGATCCGCCGTGACATGGCTCGGGATCCCGGCCTTGACCTCGGCAAGCACGGCGACCGCCGAGCAGATCTGGCCCGGCGTGCAATAACCGCATTGATAGCCGTCATGCTCGACGAACGCCGCCTGCAGCGGATGCAGGCCGTCCGGCGTACCGAGCCCCTCGATCGTCGTGATCTCGTCGCCCTGATGCATCACGGCGAGCGTCAGGCAGGAATTGATCCGCCGCCCGTCGACGAGCACGGTGCAGGCGCCGCATTGGCCATGATCGCAGCCCTTCTTCGTGCCGGTCAGATGCAGGTGCTCGCGCAGGGCATCGAGCAGCGTGGTCCTGGTGTCGAGCTCGAGCTGGTGGGTTTCGCCGTTCACGTCGAAGGATACTCTCGTCATCACGGGCGCTCCGGTCGGGGCAGCTTGGGCGGCCGCAGGCGGAGGCGTCGCGATCGACGACGCCGCAAGCGAGGCAGCTCCAACAATCAACAGATGGCGCCGCGATAGTTCCAAACGTCCGGAGATCTGCATGCCGCCGCTCTCCTCAAGTCAGCCGGACGCGGAACCAACGACAACGACGTGTCGAGGTCTGCTCGGCCTGTCAGCAAAGGGAGAATGCCGCGAACGGCGGAATGTTTCTCGCGGGGAAGTTAAACTCGTCGCGAGCGCCGCGGCCGCTCCTGAGCCGCTCCTGGGAGGCAGCAGCACCATCAGGCGCGGCCGGCCTGCGCGGCCGCATCGTCGTACAGGTCCGGCCTACGACCAACGTCCCCTGCCCGGAATCGCGAAATTCCGGTTAGCTGCATTGCGCCGTTTTCATGCTCGCCCACAGGGAAAAGCGGCCCGGAACACGCTGGAGCTCTTGGGGCTTGCACCCAATCATGTAGGATGGCGGTACGACCTCCACCGGCGACGATGCCGGCCGACCCTGGGACCGCTCGATGACCGCGCATGTCATAGTAACCGACGAAGCCGCCACGCGCGTGATCCGGCTGCGCAGGCCCGAGAAGAAGAACGCGATCACCCAGGAGATGTTTCGCGCGATCAGCGACGCGATCGACAAGGCGCAGAACAATCCGAAGATCCGCTGCCTGATCATCACCGGCGGCTCCGGCGTGTTCACCGCGGGCAACGACATCGAGGACCTGCTCGCGCAGGGCACCTCGACCGGCGAGACGCCGCCGGCCTCCGACCTCGTCAAGTTCCTGTATTCGCTGGCCCACAATGTGAAGCCGATCATCGCCGCCGTCGACGGCGTCGCGATGGGCATCGGCACCACGATGTTGTTTCACTGCGACTATGTCCTCGCCAGCAAGACCGCGCTGTTCTCGACGCCGTTCTCCAATTTCGGCCTGGTGCCGGAAGGCGCCTCAAGCCTGTTGATGCCGCGCATGATGGGCCACCAGCGCGCTTTCGCGATGCTGGTGATCGGCCGCACCATGTCGGCCGACGACGCCCGCGTCGCCGGCTTCGTCAACACCGTGGTGGCGCCGGGGCATGCCGAGGTGGAGGCGCACAAGGTGGCGCGCGAGATCTGCGCGCTGCCGGCCGAGGCTGTGGCAATCTCGCGGCGCCTGATCCGGCTGCCGCCGGAGGACGTCACCCGCCGCATCGAGCAGGAGAACCATCTGTTCAGCGAACGGATGCGCTCCACGGAAGCAGTCGAGGCGTTCAAGGCATTCATGGCTCGCCCGAAGGATTGAAACGAAGCGTCGCAAAATTGTAGTGGCGCGGCGCCATGATCCCGTGCTCCATGGACAGGTCATGAGACAGCCCCGCCTTTCCCCTCTCGCCGCGGCCTGCGCGTTCGGACTGGTCGCAGCAAGCCCCTGCCTGGCGCAGGCCGCGGAGCCGGTCGACTTGCGCATTCTCGCGATCAACGATTTCCACGGCTATCTGCGGCCGCCGCCGGGCGGCATCCGCATCACCGATCCCAATGATGCGACCAGGAAGATCATGGAGCCCGCCGGCGGCGCCGAGCGGATGGCCACCGTCGTCAAGCAGCTGCGCGAGAGCCACAAGAACAACATCTTCGTTGCGGCCGGCGACCTGATCGGCGCGAGCCCGTTCCTGTCGGCGATGTTTCACGACGAGCCGACCATCGAGTCGCTCTCGCTGATGGGGCTTGCGATCTCCTCGGTCGGCAATCACGAATTCGACGAGGGCAAGGACGAGCTGCTGCGGATGCAGAATGGCGGCTGCCATCCGGTCGACAAATGCCAGGGGCCGCACTCGTTCACCGGGGCCAAATTCCGCTATCTCGCCGCCTCTACGATCGACAAGGCGACCGGCAAGCCGGTGTTTCCGCCCTACGAGATCAAGCAGTTCGACGGCATTCCAGTGGCCTTCATCGGGCTGACGCTGAAGAACACCCCGAACCTGGTGTCGCCGGCCGGCGTCGCGAGCCTCGATTTCCGCGACGAGGCCGAGACCGTCAATGCGCTGGTCCCCGAGCTGAAGGCGAAGGGCGTCGAGGCGATCGTGGTGCTGATCCACGAAGGCGGCTTTCCGACCGGCGACTATAATGAATGTCCAGGGATCTCCGGGCCGATCGTCGACATCGTCAAGAAGTTCGATCGCGCGGTCGACGTCGTGGTCTCCGGCCACACCCACCAGGCCTATGTCTGCGAGATCGACGGGCGGCTCGTCACCTCCGGCGACAAATACGGCACCCTGGTCACCGCGATCGATCTTCAGCTCGATCCGAACAGCCATGACGTGATCAGCGCCAGGGCCGCCAACACCATCGTGCGGATCGCCGGCACCGCCAAGGACCCCGAGCAGAGCGCGCTGCTGGAATCCTACGACCGGCTGGCCGCACCGATCGCAAGCCGCGCCGCAGGCTCGGTCACCGAAACATTGTCGCGCACACCGAGCGAGACAGGCGAGAGCCCGCTTGGCGACATCGTCGCCGATGCACAGCTGCTTGCAACCAGCGCTGAGCCGAATGGCGGCGCGGTGATCGCCTTCACCAATCCCGGCGGCGTGCGCACCGACATCGTCAAGCGCGAGGACGGCGCGGTGACCTACGCGGATATCTTCGCCAGCCAGCCGTTCCGCAACCAGCTCGTGACGATGACGCTGACCGGCAAGCAGCTCAAGGACGCGCTGGAGCAGCAATGGGCCGATCCGAAGCGGCCGCGCGCCCTCCAGGTCTCGAAGGGGTTCTCCTATGCGTGGGATGCGAGCAAGGGCGACGGCGCGCGCATCATCGCCGCACGGATGTCGCTGGACGGCAAACCGATCGACCTGGCCGCGAGCTACCGCGTCACGGTGAACAATTATCTCGCCGAGGGCGGCGACGGCTTCACGGTGTTCAAGCAAGGAACCGCGCAGCAGTTCGGCATCTACGACGTCGATGCACTCTACGCCTACTTCAAGGCCAACAGCCCGGTGGGCCCGACGGCAGGCAAGCGGATCGAGCGGATCAACTGAGCCGCAAACTCGTCTTCGTCATGGCACGCGGCCCTTTCCGGAACGCCGCTAACGGCCTAGATTAGGGCCTGCTCTTGCATGATCTTGTTCGGAAAACCGCTGCGCACTTTTCCGGATCATGCGTCCTCGCACGCGCATCGATTGCGCCGGGAATTTGCATGACACTGCTTCTGACGCATTCCGCCTGTCTCGACCACCTGACCCCTCCCGGACATCCCGAACGCCCCGACCGGCTGCGGGCGGTCGCCGAGGTGCTCGGCGAGGATCGCTTCAAGGCGCTGGTGCGCGATTCCGCGCCGGAAGGCGACCTCGATACCGTGCTGCTCTGTCACGGCGAGCACTATGTCAGCGAACTCCGCCACATCGCGCCGACCTCGGGCATGATCTATATCGACGGCGACACCTCGATGTCGCCGGGCACCTGGGAAGCCGTGATGCGCGGCGTCGGCGGCGCGGTGGCCGCCACCGATGCGGTGATGGAGGGCAAGCATCAAAGCGCCTTCGTCGCGGTGCGCCCGCCCGGGCACCACGCCGAGAAGTCGACGCCGATGGGCTTCTGCTTCTTCGACAACGCCGCGATCGCCGCACGCCACGCGCAGCGCAAATACGGCATCAAGCGCGCCGCGATCATCGATTTCGACGTCCATCACGGCAACGGCACGCAGGATATCTTCTGGGCCGACCCGACCGTGATGTATTGCTCGACGCACCAGATGCCGCTGTTCCCCGGCACCGGGGCCGCCGGCGAGCGCGGCGAGCATGACACCGTCGTCAACGCGCCGCTGGCGCCCGGCGACGGCGGCGCCAAGTTCCGCTCGGCTTTCGAGAATCTGATCCTGCCGCAGCTCGAGAAGTTCTCTCCCGAACTCGTCGTCATCTCGGCGGGGTTCGACGCGCATCACCGCGATCCCTTGGCCTCGATCAACCTGACGGGCGAGGATTTCGGCTGGGTCACGCGCAAGCTGATGGATCTCGCCGACAGGAGCGCCGGCGGCCGCGTCGTCTCCGTCCTGGAAGGCGGCTACGACCTGCAGGGCCTGAAAGAGTCGGTGGCATCTCACGTCAGCGCATTGATGGGCGGGTAAATCCCCGCCACAATACGCCCGCAAAAATTCGATTGATTCTGCGCCGGGGCGAGCATGGCCTGCGACAGGTCATGTTTGGACGACAAGATCAGGTTGCGATCTGATCCACGCAATCGGGAACGCAAAGAATGGCCGACAATACCCAAGCCGACGTGAAGAAGCTCTCCTTTGAACGCGCGATCGAGGAACTCGAAACGATCGTCAAGCGGCTCGAGGACGGCAAGGTCCCGCTTGAGGAATCGGTCGCGATCTACGAGCGCGGCGAGGCGCTGAAGCGGCGCTGCGAGGAATTGCTGCGCCAGGCCGAAGCCCGCGTCGACAAGATCACCACCGACGCCTCGGGCCAGCCGACCGGGACCGAGCCGCTCGACGTGCAGTAGAGCCCCGCTCCGATTCCATCGAAACGGAGTAGGCTCCGGGCGCCAGCCCCCACAGTCATGCGACTGAATGCCCGCCCCGGCGGGCAATTGTTGCTGTTTATTTCCAGCAATCCATCACGCCGCGGAGTGACCGCGGCGATCGGCGCGGCGCGCGAATCAGCCCGCTCCGTACCGGCCGGCTGCCGCTAAAATGGGCGTTATTGGAACCCGGCTCCGGCCCAGGCATTGAAAAGTCTAGGTTTTTCAAGACAGCGCATAGGAACCCTGCACCCCCTATCGGGTTGGCTTTGGCTACAGCTTTGGTGTAATGCTTCCAGTTCTATGGGCATTTGAAGGTGGCGGGCGGCCCGAACTTTTCGGGCGGCAAGCATCTCAAATGGTTCGATAAAACTGAACCGGGACGGGTGAAGAGCGACCAAGGTGATGCATATCACGTGGTCCAATCCGGAGTGAATCTAGGCTTACAATCAGGCACCGGCCTGCCGGGGCGGCACCCAGTGTCTGGCATTCGCTGCGCGGTGTGCGCGCCATCCCATCTCGCGTCGGGCGGTTCGTTCCGACAGGCAAAAATTGGAAATTCGCTGTGACCACATTTAGTAAGACGCCGCTTCTTGACACTATTCACACGCCGGATGACCTGCGCAAGCTGAAGGTCGAGCAGGTGCGGCAGGTTGCCGACGAGCTCCGCCAGGAAACCATCGACGCGGTGTCGGTGACCGGCGGCCATTTCGGCGCCGGCCTCGGCGTGGTCGAACTGACGACCGCCATCCACTACATCTTCGACACCCCGCGCGACCGCCTGATCTGGGACGTCGGCCACCAGGCCTATCCGCACAAGATCCTGACCGGACGCCGCGACCGCATCCGCACGCTGCGCACCGGCGGCGGCCTCTCCGGCTTCACCAAGCGCACCGAGAGCGACTACGATCCGTTCGGCGCCGCGCACTCCTCGACCTCGATTTCGGCCGGCCTCGGCATGGCCGTGGCGCGCGACCTCTCCGGCGGCAAGAACAACGTTATCGCCGTGATCGGTGACGGCGCGATGTCGGCGGGCATGGCCTATGAGGCGATGAACAACGCCGGCGCGATGAACTCGCGCCTGATCGTGATCCTCAACGACAACGACATGTCGATCGCCCCGCCGGTCGGCGCGATGAGCGCCTATCTGTCGCGCCTCTACTCCGGCAAGACCTACCGCTCGCTGCGCGAGGCCGCCAAGCAGATCAACAAGCGCCTGCCCAAGATCCTCGCCAACCGCGCCAACCGCGTCGAGGAATATTCGCGCGGCTTCATGATGGACGGCGGCACGCTGTTCGAAGAGCTCGGCTTCTACTATGTCGGCCCGATCGACGGTCACAATCTCGACCATCTGCTGCCGGTGCTGAAGAACGTCCGCGACATGGAGACCGGCCCGATCCTGGTTCACGTCGTGACCCAGAAGGGCAAGGGCTACGGTCCCGCCGAAGCCTCCGCCGACAAGTACCACGCCGTGGTCAAGTTCGACGTCGCGACCGGCACCCAGGCCAAGGCCAAGCCGAATGCGCCGGCCTACCAGAATGTGTTCGGCCAGAGCCTCGTCAAGGAAGCCGAGAAGGACGATAGGATCGTCGCCATCACCGCGGCAATGCCGTCGGGCACCGGCGTCGACATCTTCAACAAGGCGTTCCCGGACCGCACCTTCGACGTCGGCATTGCCGAACAGCACGCGGTCACCTTCGCCGCCGGCCTCGCCACCGAAGGCTACAAGCCGTTCTGCGCGATCTACTCGACCTTCCTGCAGCGCGGCTATGACCAGGTGGTCCATGACGTCGCGATCCAGAGCCTTCCGGTCCGCTTCGCGATCGACCGCGCCGGCCTGGTCGGCGCCGACGGCGCGACGCACGCGGGTTCGTTCGACAATGCTTATCTCGGCTGTCTGCCGAACATGGTGATCATGGCCGCCGCCGACGAGGCGGAACTGGTCCACATGGTGGCGACGCAGGTTGCGATCAACGATCGTCCGAGCGCGCTGCGCTATCCGCGCGGCGAAGGCCGCGGCATCGAGATGCCTGAAGTCGGCGTTGCCCTGGAAGTCGGCAAGGGCCGCATCATCCGCGAGGGCAAGAAGGTCGCGCTGCTTTCGTTCGGCACCCGTCTCGCCGAGTGCGAGAAGGCGGCCGACGAGCTCGCCGCCCACGGCCTCTCCGCCACGATCGCCGACGCGCGCTTCATGAAGCCGCTCGACGAAGAGATGATCATGAAGCTCGCCCGCGACCACGAGATCCTGATCACGATCGAGGAAGGCTCGATCGGCGGCTTCGGCTCGCATGTCATGCAGTTCCTGTCGGACAACGCCATGCTCGACAGCGGCATGCTCAAGTTCCGCTCGATGATCCTGCCCGACGTGTTCCTCGACCACGACACGCCGGCGGCGATGTATGCCCGCGCCGGTCTCGACGCCAAGAGCATCGTTGCCAAGGTGTTCGAGACCCTCGGCAAGGACTACAAGACCGAGACCGTCAAGCTCGCCTAATCGCTACGGGCGGCGCTCACTGGCGCATTTTCGGTTCTGATTGGATCAGAACCGAAGCTCCGGGTTCTCGCTCGAAAACGCACTAGCCCCGGCACGTCCATGAAGATCTATCTGGCAGGTCCTGACGTGTTCCTGCCGGATGCCGTGGAGATCGGCCGCCGTAAGGCGGAGGTTTGCGCCTATCACGGGCTGACCGGGCTGTATCCGCTCGACAGCAGCATCGATCCCACCGCCGCCGGCGCCTCGCTCGCCATCTTCAAGAGCAACGAGGCGATGATGGAGTCCGCCGACGCCATCATCGCCAACTTGACGCCGTTTCGCGGCCCCAGTGCCGACGCAGGCACGGTTTACGAACTCGGCTACATGGCGGGACGCGGCAAACTGTGCCTCGCCTATTCCAACGATCCCACGTCCTACGCCAATCGCGTGGCGCGGCTCAGTCAGGTCGTGCCGGCATCCGACGGACGCCTGATCGATGCGGAGGGGCTGACGGTGGAAGAGTTTGGATTACCGGACAATCTGATGATGATGCACGCGCTCGACCTGCACGGCAGCCCGCTGGTGACCCCGCGCGAGTCGTCGGCCGACCTCTGGCACGACCTCACCTCCTTCGAGGCCTGCGTGCGGCTCGCTGCCGCGCAGCGCCGGCAGGCGGCGAAGTGACCAGAGCGGGCGACAACGACAACAACGCATCCGCCGGCAAGCGCATCGACGTGCTGCTGGTGGAACGCGGCCTGTTCGAAAGCCGGGCGCGGGCGCGCGCCGCCATCGACGCCGGCCTCGTCACCGCCGACGGCAAGCAGATCGTGAAGGCGTCCGAGATCGTCGCACCGGGCGCGGCCCTCTCGGCCGAGCCGGCGCATCCCTATGTCTCGCGCGGCGGCGTCAAGCTCGCCGGCGCGCTCGAGCACTATCCGATCGACGTCGAGGGCCATGTCTGCCTCGATGTCGGCGCCTCGACCGGCGGCTTTACCGAAGTGCTGCTCGCCAACGGCGCAAGCCTCGTGTTCGCCATCGATGTCGGCCACGGCCAGCTGCATCCCTCGCTGCAAGGACATCCGAAGATCGTCTCCATGGAGGCAACCGACATCAGGAGCTTCGAGGGCAAGCGCCTGCCGGCGCGGCCCGACATCGTGGTGATCGACGTCAGCTTCATCTCGCTGAAGCTCGTGCTGCCGGTGGCGCTGTCGCTGGCGGCCGCCCCGATGCATCTTTTGGCGCTGATCAAGCCGCAATTCGAGGCGGCGCGCAAACACTCCAAGCGCGGCGTCATCCGCAACGCGATGGTGCACCAGGAAATCTGCGACGATATCGCCGCCTTTGCCGCCTCGCAGGGCTGCACCGACATTCAGGTGTTCCCGTCCTCGATCCCGGGCGGCGACGGCAATATCGAATTCTTCCTCGGCGCGCGCCGTGGCTGAACTTCTGACCATCGACCATGTCGGCCACCGTGGCGACGGCGTCGCGATCGAGGGATCGCAACCGATCTTCGTGCCTTATGCGCTGGCCGGCGAAACGGTCGAGGTCGACGACGTCCCGGGCAACCATCCCGACCGGCGGCGACTGCTGCGGGTCACGCGCCAAAGCCCCGAGCGCATCGCGCCGTTCTGTCCGCACTTCGGCGTCTGCGGCGGCTGCGCGATCCAGCACTGGAACGACGAAGGCTACCATGCCTGGAAGCGCAACATCGTGGTCGAGACGCTGGCGCAGGCGAAGATTGCGGCGGACGTCACACCGCTGATCGATGCCCATGGCGCGGGCCGTCGCCGCATCACGCTGCACGGGCGCATGGGCACCCATGAGGTCCTCAAGGTCGGCTACGCCGCGGCAGGTTCTCACGACATCATCCCGGTCGATCGCTGCCCGATCCTCGATCCTGCGCTCGACGGTGCGCTCGAGGCAGCCTGGGCCACAGCCGAGCCACTGATCGTGATCGGCAAGCCGCTCGACATCCAGGTGACCGCAACCGTCAATGGCCTCGACATCGACGTGCGGGGCTCCGGCGCGCTGCCCACCAGCCTGATCACCACTTTGTCGCGCGTCGCGGAAAAGCACCGGCTGGCGCGGCTGACACGCCATGGCGAACTGGTGCTGCAGCGCGGCTCCCCGGAGATTGCGATCGGAAAGGCGATGGTCGTGCTGCCGCCCGGCTCGTTCCTGCAGGCGACCGTCAAGGGCGAGGACACGCTGGCAGCGCTGGTTCGCGAGCATTGCGGACGCGCCAAGCATATCGCCGACCTGTTTTGCGGCGTCGGTCCCTTCGCGCTGCGCCTCGCGGAGAAGGCGCGGATCGCGGCCTTCGACAGCGATGCCGGCGCCATCACGGCGCTGCAGAAGGCCGCGCAAACGACGCCGGGGCTGAAGCCACTCAAGGCCGAGGCGCGCGACCTGTTCCGCCGCCCCCTGATGCCGCAGGAGTTGCGCGACTATGACGCCGTCGTGTTCGATCCGCCGCGGCAGGGCGCGCAGGCGCAGGTCACCCAGCTGGCGGCGAGCAAGGTGCCGGTGATCGTCGCGGTGTCCTGCAACGCCGCAACGTTTGCGCGCGACGCGAAGATCCTGATCGACGGCGGCTACAAGATCGCAGCCGTCACGCCGGTCGACCAGTTCCGCCACACGGCGCATGTCGAGCTGGTGGCGCGGTTCGCGCGCTGACGGGACGCTGCGACTATCGCTGAGCGCGGGCAGTCCCGCTATAGTCCGCGCTCCATGTCCGACGATCCGCTGCTCGCGCGCATCATTCCCGTTCTCGCCGCCGTACCGGGCGTCGCCGCCATCGTGCTCGGCGGCTCGCGGGCGCGCGGCACGGCGCATGATGCCTCCGACACCGATATCGGCCTCTACTATCGGGATGGCGCCGCGTTGGTGCGGCGCTTTCAATGGGAAGTGCTGTTCAGCATCGAGAATGCCGAGCTCGCCGTGCCGCGCGGCGACAGCACGCATATCGCCGGCTGCGCCTATCGCGCGTTGGCCTGCATCGCGCAGGTGCTGTTTGCGCTGAACGGGGCGTATCTGATCAACGAAAAGGGCGCGCTGGCGCAGGCCGCGAATTTTCCGGTGACGGTTCGCGACCTCGCTGGCCGTGCCACTGAGGTCTGGCGGCAGATCGGCGCGGCCGAGCACGCCGCCACGTTGCAGATGCTGCGCGTGCTGGAGAGTGACCTCCAGAAGATCTGTAGGGTGAGTTAGAACCGTCTACGAGATCGACATGATCGCTACCGCCCCCAGCGATCCTGCCAGATCTTCTCGCCGATCAGGCAATTGACCCGCGGCTCCTTATCGGCGGTCCGCATGATCGGGCGCTCCGGGGTGCGGCCGGCGACTTCGAGCAGCAGCTTGGTGCGGATCGCCTCCTTGAACTTCTCACGATCCTTGATCGTCACCACGAAGGAGCCCGGTCCGCCGATCACGCAGTCTTCGTAGTACCAGTCGAGATTTTCGATATCCATCGTCGAGTAGGACGGCTCCTTCACCATGATCGGCAGGCCGTTGATGACGATGCCCTTGTCCAGCGCCGCATCGCGCGCGGGCGTGATCGGCGTGCCGTTGTTGTTGGGCCCGTCGCCGGAAATATCGATCACGCGGCGCAGGCCGCGATGCGGATTCTCGTCGAACATCGGGATCGCGAAATAGATCGCGCCGGAGATCGAGGTGCGCGAGGCGCGGCGCACCGGCGTCTTCATGATCTCGGCGGCGACCGCATCGGCGGATTCAGGGCCGTCGATCACCCGCCAGGGGATGATGATCTTCTGATCGTTGGAGGCGGCCCATTCGAAATAGGTGATCGAGATCTTGCCGTTCGGACCTGCCTTCAGCGCCTGCAGGAAATCCTTGGAAACGATGGCCTGCGCATAGCCCTCGCGCTGGATCGCGAGCTCGTCCATGTCCATCGAATAGGAGACGTCGACCGCGATGATCAACTCGATGTCGACGCTCGGCGTGGATTCCTTTTCCGCCAGGCGATGGCCGGGCTGGGTTCCCGGGCCGGGCGCGGCAACACCGGCCACATCGCCGCTGGCCAACATGCCCGCGACAAGCACCGCTCCGATCGAGACATACCAGCGCATTGCGGCCCTCCCGTCGTATGAGTGTCATGGTGACACGCAATTCAGGCGGCGAAAAGCGCAGATATCAGCTGTCCTTCACATTCAGGTTAGACGTCCACACTCAAGTCAGACTTCGCTTGTCTCGAATGCGGCGACACGCGCCGTGCCGTTGCCGCAACGACGCCGTGCAAATGGAACGGTTCCAAGGCGCGCCGGAAGACGGTATTCTTACGGGGCAATCGCGAGGGAGTGCGATGCCAGATACCATCGTCAAGCCGAAAACCAGGACGAAGACCAAGGTCGAGCGGCCACGCCTGCACAAGGTGATCCTGGTCAACGACGACTACACGCCGCGCGAATTCGTCGTCACCGTGCTGAAGGGTGAATTCCGCATGACCGACGACCAGGCCTACAAGGTGATGCTGACCGCGCACCAGCGCGGCGTCTGCGTCGTCGCTGTGTTCACCAGGGACGTCGCCGAGACCAAGGCGACGCGCGCCACCGACGCCGGCCGCGCCAAGGGCTATCCGCTGCTGTTCACCACCGAACCCGAGGAATAGCGCGCCAGCGCCAGATTGCCGCAGGCCATGCCGCGAATTTTAGCGATCGCGGCGACCCCCGCTTTAAGGTTCGCGTGGCACGAACGCGGCATGACCGTCGCACTGCGCCAACAGCTTTCACTCCGGAAGACCCGCCCGGAAACCTCCTTCGGACCGTTTCGCCCTCTGCCCGCTTTGCCTTGGCTCGTCATGGCAACGGCGATACGGATCGTCGGCTTCGGCAAGCCTGGCCTGATCGTGCCTGCCCTGGTGCTGGCCGACGTCTGCGTGCTGCTCGCCTTCTTCGCCACGGCGCGGGACTCGATCCAGGCTGCCGGAGGCCAATCATCGCTCGGCGAATTGACGCTGGGCGAGCAAATCAAGCTGTCACTGTCGATCCTGTGGCGGATCGTGCTCGTGATAATCATCGCGACGCTCGCCACTGCCGCGATCGGTTTCTCGTCGTTTGCACCGCACCTGCTGTGGGGTCTCGATGGCATGGCGTTCGATCAGGGCGCCGATCTCGGGCGATTTTGGAGTGCCGCGATCGCGGCACTGGTGCTGCTGATCATCGTCAACGCGGAAAGCAATGGCGGCCGGGTCGCGCTGTTTGCCGCGGTCAAGGACCTTGGGCGGCACGCGCTCTGGCTTGGCGCCGCTGTACTCCTGCTAGGTGTGATCAACGTTGCGCTCGGCTACGGGCAGGGCCTGGTTCGCACCGCGATCTGGCACTTCTGGCAAATCTCGATGGTGGGCCAGCCGCTCAAGAACCTGATCTACGTCGTCTTCATCTTCAGCTTCGCCATGCTGCGGCTGTGGATCACGCTGTCGATCCTGACCTTCGGCCTGAAGCAGTCTTACGCCCGCGGCGGCTAGCTCGCAGCAGCGACCGGCGCCTCGTCGTACAGGCCGTAGACCCGCTCGGCCTTGGCAAATCCCGCGATCGGAAACTCGCCGAGATCGCTCCAGCCGCCGTCACTGATGCCGGCGAAGCGCTCCGAGGCCACCACGGTGCGGCCGAGACGGCCGGCGATCTTCTCCAGCCGCGCGGCGAGATTGACCGCCGGACCGATGCAGGTGAAGTCGAGCCGGTTGCCGCCGCCGATATTGCCGTAGAGCACGCGCCCGAGATGCAGCGCGAGGCCGAAACGGAAGCGTTCGACCGCATCGCCATTGGCGAATTGCAGCGCCTCGACGCCGGCGCGGGACGCGCGCGCGGCTTCCAGTACGCGTGAGCAGACCTGCACCTCGTCCCCGAGATATTCGTCGATCGGGAACACCGCGAGCAGGCCGTCGCCCATGAATTTGAGCACCTCGCCGCCATGGTCGCGGATCGCGCTGACCTGGCAATCGAAATAGAGGTTGAGGATCTCCACCACCGTCTCGGCCGGCAGGCGGTCCGACAGCGCGGTGAAGCCGCGCAGGTCCGACAGCCAGATCGCGGCATCCATCGTATCGGCATGGCCGCGCCGGATCTGCCCGCCCATGATGCGCTCGCCGGCCCGGTTGCCGACATAGGTGTCGAGCAAGAGCGAGGCGGTACGGCGCAGGGTGATGATCTCGATATAGCGCGCCAATGGCACGGCGATCGACCGGATCGCATCGAGCTGCTCGTCGGTGAAGCCGCCCGGCTGCCTGGTGGTCCAGCTCGAGGCATTGACGAAGCCGTCGGTATAGACCAGCGGCACGGCAATGTAGTCGGTGACGCCTTCGGCCTGCAGGTCCACGACGATCGGAAACCGGGCGCTTGCGGGATCGTCGAGCCGCGCGCGGACTTCAACGCCCTGCCTGAAGACGGTCGACAGCGGGCTGACGGCAAATTCCGGGGAGTCCAGGATGTTGTGATCGACGGTGCCGGTTTCGACCTCTGCGCCGGGCTTCCAGAAGAAATGGCGGCCATAGATCTCCGGATGCAGCGTGCGCACGAAGACGCCGATGCGCCACAGCGGCAATCCGGCCCGCACCAGCCGTTCGCAGCATTCCGCCATCATCTGCGGCGGGGTCGGCGCCGACCGCGCGCCGCCGATCATCCACTCGATGATGTCCCGAAGCTCCGACGCGTTCATGGCATTCCCCCAGGGCGGTCTGGCGACCGCCACTATATAAGGGATCAGCGCCCGGTCTGCCCGCGGTCGCGCAGAAAATGATCGGCCAGCACGCAGGCCATCATGGCCTCGCCGACCGGCACCGCCCGGATGCCGACGCAGGGGTCGTGGCGGCCCTTGGTCAGGATGTCGGTATCGGCACCCTTGCGGTCCACGGTCCGGCGCGTGGTCAGGATCGAGGACGTCGGCTTGACCGCAAAGCGCACCACCACCGGCTGGCCGGTCGAGATGCCGCCGAGCACACCGCCGGCATGGTTGGACAGAAAACGCGTTCCGTTGTTGCCGGTCCGCATCTCGTCGGCGTTCTCCTCGCCCGACAATTCGGCGGCGCCGAACCCGGCGCCGATCTCGACGCCCTTGACCGCGTTGATGCTCATCATCGCCGCCGCCAGATCGCTGTCGAGCTTGGCGTAGATCGGCGCGCCGAGCCCGGCCGGCACACCTTCGGCTGTGACCTCGATGACGGCGCCGATCGAGGAGCCGCTTTTCCTGATGCCGTCGAGATAACTTTCGAAGAACGCCGCCTTGTCCTTGTCGGGACAGAAGAACGGGTTGTTGGCGATCTCGTCCCAGTCCCACTTCTCGCGGTCGATCTTGTGCGGCCCCATCTGCACCAGCGCGCCGCGCACCTTCACCTCGGGCAGGACCTTGCGCGCGATCGCACCGGCCGCCACGCGGGTCGCGGTCTCGCGCGCGGAGGAGCGTCCGCCGCCGCGATAGTCGCGCAGGCCGTATTTCGCTTCATAGGTGAAGTCGGCGTGGCCGGGGCGGAACTTGTCCTTGATCTCGGAATAATCCTTCGAACGCTGATCGGTGTTCTCGATCAAAAGCGCGATCGGCGTGCCGGTCGTCACCTGCCCCCCGCTCTCCGGATGCGCCATGACGCCGGACAGGATCTTCACCGCATCCGGCTCCTGGCGCTGGGTGGTGAAGCGGGACTGACCGGGACGGCGGCGGTCGAGGTCGTGCTGGATCTCCTCCACGGTCAGGGGGATCAGCGGCGGGCAGCCGTCGACGACGCAGCCGATCGCGACCCCATGGCTCTCGCCGAAGGTCGTGACGCGGAACATATGGCCGAAAGTATTGAAGGACATGGCGTGTCGTAACGCGCAGGGTCGGCAGCGTCAAACGAGTTTCATGGCTCCAAAGACGCGGGTGGCCGGGCTCCCTTAACTATACTTCTGCAACCCCGCCGCGCCGAACACATAGACCGCCCCCTGCTCGATATAGAGCTCGGCGGCCGAGGCCGGCGTCTCGAAGCCGAGCGCCACCATCAGCGCCCGCGCCGTGCCACCATGGGCAACCGCGACCATGTCCGCCGTCACCGAGCGATACCAGTCGGTCATCCGCACCTGGACGTCGACATAGCTCTCGCCACCGGCCGGCGCCACCGTCCACTTCTCGGCCAAGCGGCGGGCATACAGCACGGGGTCCGCAGCCTGAGCCTGCGCCAAGGTCGAGCCCTCCCACGTCCCGTAGCCAATCTCGCGCAGCCGCGCGTCGAGGGCGTAGTTGCCGGACGGCAGGCCGAGCTCGGCGCGCACCAGCTCCATGGTGGCGCGCGCCCGGATCAGGGGGCTCGCGACGAACGGCAGCGTCGTCTTGTCACGGCCGTCGCGCGTCAGGAGATCGGCGAGGATGCGCCCGGCATGCGCGGCCTGGGCGCGGCCGCGCTCATTGAGGGCGATGTCCTGCACGCCCTGGAGTCGCCCTTCGGCGTTCCACGCGGTCTCGCCGTGGCGGATGTAATAGATCGTCGGCACCGGCATTCCCGTAACGGCTGGTCCCTGCTGAGCGAGATGTCGGCCGTCTCAAGGCTTCCACGCTTCGAATTTTTTCGGCCCGGAGGTACACCAGCACTTCGGCTGGCGACAAGCCCAAATCGGCCGCAGCTTGGGCGGTATGCGCGCAGATCGGCGCAGGCGGAATAGCCACGCCGCCAGGGTGTTATGTTGGACAAGGCGGCTATCGCCGAGACCATCGAAGACTGGGATGCATGACCGCGTTTCGTCAAAGTGTCGAAGCCATGATACCGGCGCTGCGTCGCTATGCGCGCGCGCTGGCGCGTGACACGGATATCGCCGACGATCTGGTGCAGGACACGCTGGTGCGGGCGCTGCGCTCGGAGCGGCTGTTTCTCGGCGGCGACGTCAGGAGCTGGCTCTACACGATCCTGACCAATCTGAACAAGAACCGCCGGCGTTCGCTGGCGCGGCGGCCGGCTTTCGTGCCGCTGCTCGACAACAATGCCGACGCCAGCGGGACCGAGGCCGAAGGACGCGACATCGAGCGCGCGCTGTCGACGCTGGTCGAGGAGCAACGCTCGGTGCTGCTGCTCGTCATGCTGGAGGGCATGAGCTACCGCGAGGTCGCCGACATCCAGGGCGTGCCGATCGGCACGGTGATGTCCCGCCTCGCCCGCGCCCGCGCCCATGTCCGGGCCTCGATCGAGGGCCAGCGTCCGGCGCTCCGGCGGGTGAAATGATAATGTGCGCGATGGCCGGCGTGATGCATCAACCATTTTCGAACAAGATTTGGCAGAGACGACTGATATGACCGACCCGAACATTCCCGTCACCGAAGACGAGCTGCACGCCTACGTCGACAACGAGCTGCCGGCCGAACGCCGCGGCGATGTCGAGGCGTGGCTCGCCACGCATCCTGACGACGCGGCACGGGTGCAGTCATGGCGTGCGATGGCCGAGACGCTGCATGCACGCTACGACACCGTGCTGGACGAGGCGGTGCCGAAACGGCTCGAGCTCGAGCGGCTGGTGCGTCAGCCGCGCCGCTGGGTCTATGGCGCGGTGGCGGCGACGCTCGTGGCCTTCGTCGCCGGCGGCGGCGCCGGCTGGATCGCGCGCGGCGTCTCGGCGACGCCGTCGACCTTCCAGAGCTTCACGGTCGATGCACTCGATGCGCATCGGCTCTACGTGGTCGAGGTCCGCCATCCGGTCGAGGTGCCCGGCAGCGAGCGCGACCACCTGCAGCAATGGCTGACCAAGCGCTGCGGCTGGGACGTCCGCGCACCGGAGCTCACCGGGCTGAAGCTGGTCGGCGGCCGCCTGCTGCCCGGACCGAGCGGCCCGGCATCGTTCCTGATGTATGAGAGCACGTCGGGTGAGCGCTTCACGGTCTACACCGCCAAGGTGAAGACCGAGGCGACCCAGATGCGTTACGCCGTGCAGGGCAGCGACGGCGCGCTGTTCTGGGCCGATCGTGGCGTGGCCTATGTCGTCAGCGGCGGCACCGATCGCACGCGGCTGACCCAGGTCGCGCAGGCCGTCTACGATCAGATGGAGAAGAGCGGCGGCTGACATTCCGTAATTTTACGGGAGATTACCTCGGCGAAATTGTGCCGTTTCGAGTAAGTGAATCCAGCCTCACTCAGTGTCCCAATTCCGACATTGAAAATTTCGATTCGCGTCATGGACGCGTCTCATTGTCGTACCGGATGCTCACGCGAAGATGATCTGCGCTCGATCCGCCGATCGGCGCACGCGGCCTCGATTGGGGTTTTGTGTACCGCGCTGGTCCCCCTCTCGAGGCCGCACTCCTTTTCCGTCATCCGATCTGCACGCCGCAGACCTCGGACGGCCCGTTATCCTTTGTGACGCGCTCGCAATGCCCGCGTCTACCCCGATAGACTCCGGGGTAGTTGCAGTTTCGCGTCTTCGCGTCTTTGGGGCGCGCTCTCGGCGGTCAGCCGAGATCGCTGCGCGGATTGTAGGGATTTCGCTCCCGCCACGTCTGCATCAATGCCTCAAGCTCGGCATCGTTCCCATCGGGAAGGATGATGCGGGTCGTGACATAGAGGTCGCCGGTCGCGCCCGTCTTCGACAGCCCCTTGCCCTTGAGGCGGAAAGTACGGCCGCTGGAAGTGTTCTTCGGGATCGACAGTTCGACCGCGCTGCCGAGCGTCGGCACGCGGACCTTGCCGCCCAGCACCGCCTCGTAGAGGGTGATGGGCAGGTCGATCCGAAGATCGTTGCCGTCGACCTTGAAGAACGGGTGCGGCGCGATCGAGATCGTGATCAGGAGATCGCCGGGCGGATGGCCTTGCGCGGTCTCCCCCTGCCCCTTCAGCCGGATCTGCTGGCCCGCAGCGACCCCGGGCGGAATCTTGACGTTGAGCTCGCGGCCGGTCGGCAGGCGGACGCGCTTGTCGCCGCCCCTGACCGATTCCTCCAGCGACACCGTCATGGCGACCGAAAGATCGAGGTCGACGCCGACCCCGCCGCCGTCAAACTCGAACGGACTGGCCCGGCCGGCACGGCCGCTGCCGCCGCGAGCGGCATTGCCGAACATGCTGTTGAGGATGTCCTCGAAGCTGCCGCCGCCCATGCCGCCGCCGGGCCCAGAGCGGAAACTGTACTCGAAGCCGCCCGGACCGGCACGGCCGCCGGCACCGCCTCCACCAGGGAAGCCCTGGAAGCGCGGCTTGCCTTCGGCATCGATCTCGCCGCGGTCGAACTGCTTGCGCTTGTCCTCGTCGCCGACGATCTCGTTGGCCGTGTTGATCTCCGCAAAGCGGGCCGCCGCCTTCGGGTCGTTCTTGTTGTTATCGGGGTGATGCTTCTTGGCGAGCTTGCGATAGGCGCTCTTGATCGTCGCAGCGCTGGCGCTCCGCTGCACCCCCAAGACCTCATAGGGGTCGCGCATCCGTCACGTCTCCTTCACGGGAAAAATCAGTCCTGGCCGGGAACCCGTCCGGGCCCACTTTGCCTTCATGTGGGGGCTCAGTGGCATTTTTGCAACTAGTCCGGCTTCGCCGGAATTCTCAGGATTTTCTCCAAGGCTTCAGGCTATGGATTTCCCACCGCCCTTGTCCAGCCTTGCAGGCGGCGCCCTGCAGCCAGCTCTCGGTGGCTCCATTGACGTAGCTGGCAAGGAAATCCCGGCACGTCTTGCCGTCCTCGCCCGAATAGGCCTGGGCCAGCGGCGTCACCGAGCCGCGCGCGCCGGTTTCAGGATTTTCCCAGGGCTGGCTGGAATCCTTGTCGCCCTTGGTCAGCACGTCGGAGGCCGCATTGCGGGCGAAGGCGAGATCGCTGTCGGTCGGCATCACCGCATTGACCTGGGTCGGGCTGATCGAGCCCGTCACATCCTTGTCGTCCAGCTTGGCGAAGGCGTCGCTGCGCGACAGGCTGCAGCCGCTTGCGCCGACGCCGATCAGGATCAATGTCACCACCGCGCCTGCGGGGTGGATCGCCGATAGGCCAACGCGCCCCCATGCCCTATATAGGGCTAGTAACGCGCTTTCAGACGCGGGCGGATGCAAATCGGGACTCCTGACATGACCGACACGACCTCCATCAAACACCCGACACCGTTAACATCGGGTGATTTCACCGCGGCGGAGGAGCCGTTCGCCCTGTTCGCCGAATGGTTTGCGGAGGCGGTCAAGTCCGAGCCGAACGATCCGAACGCGATGGCGCTTGCGACCGTCGATCCCGACGGCCTGCCCGACGTGCGGATGGTGCTGATGAAGGGCTTCGATGCCGACGGCTTCGTGTTCTACAGCCACATTGCGAGCGCCAAGGGCCGCGAATTGGCCGCAAATCCTAAAGCCGCTTTACTCTTTCACTGGAAATCGCTGCGCCGCCAGGTGCGCATCCGCGGACCGGTCACTCCGGTGACCGATGCCGAGGCCGACGCCTATTTCGCCACGAGGCCGAAGCAGGCGCAGATCGGCGCCTGGGCCAGCAAGCAGTCGCAGCCGCTGGAGAGCCGCTTCGCCTTCGAACAGGCGATCGCCAAGACCGGTGCGAAATACGTCATCGGCGAGGTGCCGCGGCCGCCGGGCTGGAGCGGCTGGCGGATCACGCCGCAACGCTTCGAGTTCTGGCACGACCGCCCCTACCGCCTGCACGACCGCATCGAATTCCGCCGCGACGGCGCCGGCAGCGCCTGGTCGAAGGTGCGGCTCTATCCCTGAAAGCTGCGACCGTCATGGCCGGGCGAAAGCGCGAAGCGCATCTTCGTGTAAGATGACCCCGGCCATCGACGTCTTGATCCCAAATCATCCCAAGTCGTTCGAAGGCGTGGATGCCCGGCACGCCGCCGCGCATGACGAAAACGAAAGAAACCGTCGATGCCCCACCCATCCAATGCGCCGCGGCGCACGCTGCTCCTGACCGGCGCAAGCCGCGGCATCGGCCATGCCACCGCGATCCGCTTCTCGTCCGCCGGCTGGCGCGTCATCACCCTGTCGCGGCATGCGTTTCCCGAGGTCTGCCCGTGGGGCGCCGGGCCGGAAGACCACATCGAGGTTGATCTCGGCAGCCATGACGACACCGTGCGCGCGATCTCCGAGATCCGCAGGCGGCTTGAGAACGATGAACTGCACGCGCTGGTCAACAACGCCGCGATCTCGCCGAAGGCTGCCGGCGGCGGCCGGCTCGGCACCATGGACACCGACATCGAGACCTGGACCCACGTTTTCCACGTCAACTTCTTCGCGCCGATCATGATCGCGCGCGGGCTGATCGAGGAGTTGAAACACGCCAAGGGCGCGGTGGTGAACGTCACCTCGATCGCGGGCTCGCGCGTGCATCCGTTTGCCGGCGCGGCCTATGCGACGTCGAAGGCCGCGCTCGCGGCGCTGACGCGCGAGATGGCATCGGACTTCGGCCGCGTCGGCGTCCGCGTCAACGCGATCGCGCCAGGCGAGATCGATACCTCGATCCTGTCGCCGGGCACCGAGAAGATCGTCGACCAGCAGATCCCGATGCATCGCCTCGGCACGCCGGACGAGGTCGCCAAGATCATCTACGTTCTCTGCACGGAGACCAGCTCTTACGTGAACGGTGCGGAGATCCACATCAACGGTGGTCAGCACGTCTGAGCTTGGGAAGAGCCGTATCTCGGGGAAGGAAGTTTTGAGGCGATCCCGGCCGCCGCCGCGGCCGTCATTGGGATTGCTTCACTTGCAGGCGTAACAAACGCAAACGAGGCTTCTGCCTCCGAGGCTTCGGCCTCTAGTCTGCGTAGAACCGACGCGACTTCTTCTCGGGCTGCCGCAGCGCGACGTCGTTCAGCGCGCTGGAGCATTCGTCTTCGTCCTCGCCATCCAGCAACGCAGCGCCACAGTAACGGCAAAGTCTCGGCGAGATCGCCTGCACCTTGCCTGCTGCGCGGTCCTGTTGATAGCGCGCAAAGTCGATGACGTTACGCCGTGGCGTTATGATCTTCTCAACCATTGCTGTCCTCCGGCTTCGAGGCGGGCGTTATCGCAGACAAGTTTCGCCCAAACGTTCAGCGCAACGCTCAAATTTTAGGAGAGGAAATAAGGCAGAAAACGCGTCCCAAAACGCGACGTGTGGAACCGGTCTACAGCCACTTCTTCCACTTGAAGATCCAGTACGGCACAACGGCCGCAATCAGCATCATCACCAGCGCCATCGGATAGCCGTGCACCCATTCGAGTTCCGGCATGATCTTGAAATTCATGCCGTAGATCGAGGCGATCAGCGTCGGCGGCATCAAGACCACCGCCATCACCGAGAACAGCTTGATGATGTTGTTCTGTTCCAGATTGACCACGCCGAGCATGGCGTCGAGCACGAAGGTGATCTTGTTGGAGAGATAGGAGGCGTGATCGGTCAGTGAGGCCACGTCACGCTGCATGGTCTTGAGCTGCTCGCGCATGTCCTTGGACCATTTCACGCCCTCGACCACCGCGGAGAGGAAGGTGACGAGGCGGCCGATCGAGACCAGGCTTTCGCGAACCTTGGAGGTCAGGTCGCCCTTGCGGCCGATCGCGATCAGGATCTGCGAATATTGCTTGGCGTGGCCGTGGCGCTCGCTCTCCGGCTCGAAGATGTCGTGGGACACCTGGTCGATATCGGCCCCGCAGCGCTCCAGGAGATCGGCGCAACGGTCGATCACAGCGTCCAGCAGTTCCATCAGCACCTGCTCGCCGGTGATGCCGGGAGCACAGGCGCGCGCCAGCTTGTTCTCGACCAGCGCGAACGGTTTCGGCAGGTCGTAGCGTACCGTGACCAGGCGATGGCTGGTCAGGATGAAGGTGACCGCCGTGGTGCGCGGCATGTCGGTGTCGGATTGGCACATCAGCGTCGCGGTCATGTAGCGCGCGCTGTTCTCGATATAGAGGCGGCTGGAGATCTCGATCTCCTGCATGTCTTCCCGGGTCGGCACCGCGATCCCCGCGAGCTTCTCGACCGCCCGGTCCTCCTCCACCGTCGGATTCACCAGATCGACCCAGACCGCTCCCTCGGGCAGCGCGCCGAGGTCGGTCGCGGTGGCCTTCTTGAGCGAAAACTCGGACGGAACGAACACCGACAGCATCACGAACTCCACGAAACAGGGCTGGCAGGACCCGCCGACTTAGCGCGATTCTGGGGGGCGCTTCATGACCGGGGCATTAACCGGGCATCCATACTTGTGGCGGCCAGGCGGCAGTGACGTGGCGCCGACTCGTCGACCGTTGCCTGTTTGCACAAAAACCAACCCGGCGCCAGAACAGTTGCGGCAAAAAAGCCACAGACGACGTCCCGCGATGCGGGAAAGACATCTAAAGTCTGGGAATAATGGCGCGTTTCAGCAATACTGCCCTCGTGGAATCGTGGCGTTTGGGGCGTAATAGTGGCGCTTTCGGGCGCGGATTTTCGATTGGAATGTAATCATGTCGTCGCTCAAAGTTACCTTCGGGATTCTGGCCGCGGGCCTGATGTTGTCGGGCTGCATGCAGGCCACAACCTATGAGGCAACCAACACTGCGAACTTCAAGCCGCGTGACAAGGAACTCCTGGCCAAGACCACCTACGTCAAGACGCCGGTGGCGGAACCGTTCCGCCGCGCCATCGTCGAGTATCACCGCAAGGAAGCCCCCGGCTCGATCGTGGTCGATTCCGACAACCATTACCTCTATTACGTGCTGAACGACGGCAAGGCGATCCGCTACGGCATCACGGTCGGCGAGGAAGCCATGGCCTGGTCCGGCATCGCCAAGGTCGGCAGCATGACCGAATGGCCGGCCTGGCACCCGACCCCCGGCGAAATCTCGCGCCTCGGCGTCCCGACTTTCGTGGCCCCGGGCCCGGACAATCCGATGGGCTCGCGCGCGATGTATCTCTATTCGGGCGGCAAGGACACGCTGTTCCGCATCCACGGCACCAACCAGCCGGAATATATCGGCGCGTCGATCTCGTCAGGCTGCATCCGCATGACCAACGAGGACGTCATCGACCTCTACAACCGCGTCAAGCTCGGCACCATCGTCGTGGTGCTGGAGCCGAAGCACGGCGACTCGCCCTACAAGCCGCAGATGGCGCTGCAGGGCGGCGGCGGCACGACCTACTGATCCCATCGCAATCGCGATCAAAAGCGCCGGCTTTGCCGGCGCTTTTTTGTTGGCTGCGGCTTGGTCTCGGCGCTGCGGTCGGGCGCGGCCGCATCATGTGATCTTGCGGCATCCGGCTTGCCGTCGCTGGCCCTGCCGTGATCAGCGTTGCCTTGGTCAGCTCTGGATGCATCCGTCTTCGACGCGTCGGATTTGGCGGCGACCTCGCGCGGCGGCGCCTGTTCGGGGCGCTCGGCCGGCAACAGCGGCGCGACCTCTGGCAGCGGGTCGTACACGTTCCACTGGCAGATCCGGTAGTTGTTGCGACGGTCGATCAGGTCGAGATGGATGTGGTCCTCGTGGTACCAGTCCGAGCCCGGCCCGAGCACAGTGGAGAAGCGGGCGCAGACCGAGTGCAGCACGGTCTCGCGCAAGGCCCGCGGCACGCTGCGGTCGGTCAGCGAGATCGACTTGCCGTTGGCGAGGCCGAGGGCGCGCACGTCGAGCGCATTGGCGCGGCCGTGCTCAGAGAGCTGCGCTCCGGCGACCCGATTGCGGCCGCGGCATTCGAACGAGTCGAAATTGTCGAGATTGCTGATCCCGCCCCCGAGGCTCTGCGCGAGCGGCGCGATATCGGTGCGGACCCAGTCGGCGACCGCAGCGGCCATCTTGCAGCGGAGGATAGCCGCGGGCTTGACCGCGACCTTGCGTTTGTCCGCCAGCACGATCGCCTCGAGCCGCACCAGATCCTCGCCGCCGCAGCCCCCGGCGCCGTGGATATCCGGAATGCTCGGCGCGATCGCGATCTCATCGGTGAGGGCCTGCCGGCAGGCCGACAGCTGCGGCTCGGCGGGCTTGGCCGCATCGGCAGGTGCGGCCGGAGACTGCGTCTCGGCCGCGGGCGGCTCGGGCTCGGTTGCCGCCGGCGCGTGAGCTGCCGCCGGTGCGTGAGTTGCCGCCGGCGCCTGCGCCGGGCGCGGCTTCGGCAGCGGCACCGCTGAGCGGCGGACGGCCTTGTGCGGCCTTTGTGGCCGGGTGCCGAACAGATCGTCCCACGGAAAGCTGGGCGCGCGGCGGGCGGCCTCGGCGGGGCCGCCTTGCATACCAAGGCAAAGCAGCACGGCGGCGGTAACCATTGCCGCGCCCCCGCGACGAAACGCGCCAACAGGCCATTTTCGGCTTGCTTTCTCCGCGCTAAAGTTCATGTCAGTTCCATGATTTTACTGCCGGCCGTCCAAGATGCCGGCAGATCATGCGTGAGGATCGAGGAGGGATTTGCGTATGCTTGGTTTGATGCAAGATTGGCCTTTGCTGTGTCACAAGATTATTGAGCACGCCGCCAAATATCACGGCACGCAGGAAGTCGTGACGCGGTCGGTCGAAGGCCCCATTCATCGCACCACCTACGCCCAGATCCATGCCCGCGCATTGAAGGTCTCGCAGAGCCTGGAACGCGACGGCATCAACCTCGGCGACCGCGTCGCCACCATCGCCTGGAACACCTGGCGCCACCTCGAGGTCTGGTACGGCATCATGGGGATCGGCGCGATCTGCCATACGGTCAATCCGCGCCTGTTTCCGGAGCAGATCGCCTGGATCGTCAACCACGCCCAGGACCGCATCGTCATCACCGACCTCACCTTCGTTCCGGTGCTGGAGAAGATCGCAGGCCAGCTGCCGAGCGTCGAGCGCTACGTGGTGCTGACCGACAAGGCGCACATGCCGCAGACCACGCTGAAGAACGCGGTCGCCTATGAGGACTGGATCGCGGCATCCGACGGCAAGTTCGAGTGGAAGACCTTCGACGAGAACACCGCGGCGGCGATGTGCTACACCTCCGGCACGACGGGCGATCCCAAGGGTGTACTTTATTCGCACCGCTCCAACGTGTTGCACGCGCTGATGGCCAACTCGAAGGACGCGCTCGGCACCTCCGCGTCGGACACAATGCTTCCGGTGGTCCCCTTGTTCCATGCCAATAGCTGGGGCATCGCCTTCTCCGCGCCGTCGATGGGCACCAAGCTCGTGATGCCGGGCCCGAAGCTCGACGGCGCCTCGGTGTACGAGTTGCTATCGACCGAGAAGGTCACGCACACCGCCGGCGTGCCGACGGTGTGGCTGATGTTGCTGCAATACATGGCCGCCAACAACGTCAAGCTGCCGGATCTGCAGATGGTGATCTGCGGCGGGTCGGCGATGCCGCGCTCGATGATCAAGGCGTTCCTCGACATGGGCAGCCAGGTGCGCCACGCCTGGGGCATGACCGAGATGAGCCCGCTCGGCACGCTGGCGACGCTGAAGCCGCCGTTCACCGAGCGCACCGGCGAGGAGCGGCTCGACATCCTGCAGACCCAAGGCTATCCGCCGTTCGGCGTCGAGATGAAGATCACCGACGATGCCGGCAAGGACCTGCCGTGGGACGGCAAGACCTTCGGCCGTCTCAAGGTCTCGGGCCCGGCGATCGCCAGGGCCTATTTCCGGGTCGACAGCAACATCCTCGACGATGCCGGCTATTTCGACACCGGCGACGTCTCGACGATGGACGAGCACGGCTACATGCGGATCACCGACCGCTCCAAGGACGTGATCAAGTCCGGCGGCGAGTGGATCTCCTCGATCGATCTCGAGAACCTCGCGGTTGGCCATCCGGCGGTCGCGGAAGCCGCCGTGATCGGCGTCCATCACCCCAAATGGGATGAGCGGCCGCTGCTGATCGTGCAGCTCAAGCAGGGCCAGAGCGCCACGCGCGAGGACATCCTGAAGTTCATGGACGGCAAGATCGCCAAATGGTGGATGCCCGACGACGTCGCCTTCGTCGACGGCATCCCCCACACCGCGACCGGCAAGATCCTGAAGACGGCGCTGCGCGACCAGTTCAAGGACTACACGTTCCCGACCGCCGCGGCGTGAGCGAGCTGTCATCCTCCCCTGGAGGGGGAGGATCGGTTCGCATGAAGCGCAGCGAAATGCGAACCGAGGTGGGGTGACAGTCCCTCTTGAGACAGGTGCCCGTGCTGAGGGATCACCCCACCCCGCCGCTCATTTCATGCGCGTCGACCCACCCCCTCCAGGGGAGGGTAATCAGCCCAAATCCCTTGAATTCGCCGCAGGTCCGTGGTCTCACACGACTGATCGCGGCGGCCGAGGTCGCCTGAGGACATCTCAACCGGCAGATTTTTCGACGATGGCGCGCAGGTTTTCCGCTCCCTACCAGCAGGAGCCCGTGTCCGGTCTCGCCACCTGGTCGCGCAACCTCGCCATCTTCTCCGTCGTCGCGGTGGTGGTCTCGATCCTGATCGTCCGCTTCGGGTTCCTGGAGGTCAAACCGGCGCTGGCGACCTTCTTCGGCGCGCTGGGCCTGGCCGGCCTGTCGATCCTGCTTGGGCTGGCCGCCTTTGCCGCGATCTGGCAGAACGGCACCCGCGGCATGGGCCGGATCCTGCTCGCGCTGCTGATCGACGCGGCGATCCTCGCCTACCCGGCCTACCTGATCTATCAGTACCGCAAGCTGCCGCGGATCTACGACGTCACCACCGACGCGATCGACCCGCCGAGGTTCGAGGCGCTGGCGCGGCTGCGCACCGGGGAAGGCACCAATCCTGCCGCCTATGCCGGCCTCTATTCGGCCGAGCGGCAGCGCGCGGCCTATCCCGATATCGAAACCGTCGAGCTCGAAACCCCGGTCGACCGCGCCTATGAGCTGACGCTGCGGCTGGTGAACCGCCGCAAATGGCTCGTCATCGACGCGCGCGCGCCGCAGCCGCCGCGCCGCATCGGCCGCATCGAGGCGGTGGCGCGCACGCCGATCATGGGTTTCCGCGAGGACGTCTCGATCCGGGTCACGCCTGACGACGAGGACTCCCGCGTCGATATCCGCTCGGCATCGCGCTATTTCGACGCCGATCTCGGCAGCAACGCCGCCCGCGTCAAGAAGCTGATCGAGGATCTCAACAGCGCCGCCGAGAACGACAATGCCAAGCCGGCGAAGAAGGCCGCTCCTGTCGCGCCAAAGGCGCCGCCGGCGAAGACCGTGAAGAAGTAGCGCCCTACGCTATCCGGTACGTCCCGCCGATCACGGGATCGCCGTCGGTCGCCACGACACCGCGCGCGACGAGGTCCTCCAGATGCGCCAGCACCGAATAGCCGGCGGCATTGGCAAGGCGCGGATCGAGCCCGATATAGATCGCCCGCACCATGGTCGGGATGTCGGCCTCGCCCTTGCCGAGACGATGCAGGATCGATGCCTCGCGCGCCCGGCGATGCCGCGCCAGGAAACGGACGTAGCGCGGGCCTTCCGGAATCTCCGGGCCGTGGCCGGAGAAATAGAGCTGCTCGGGCCGCTGCTCCAGCCGCTCCAGCGAGGCCATGTAATCGATCATCGAACCGTCGGGCGGCGCCACGATCGAGGTCGACCAGCCCATCACATGGTCGCCGACGAAATTGATGCTGCGCTCGGCCCAGGCGAACGCCAGGTGATTGGCGGTGTGGCCGGGGGTGGCGAGCGCTTCCAGCGCAAAACCCGCGCCCTCGATGACGTCGCCGTGCTTGAGCTGCACGTCGGGCCGGAAATCGCGGTCGGCGCCGGATTCCGGATTGTGCTTCTCGCTCTCGAAGCGCGGGCGCGAGGCGCGGTGCGGTCCCTCGGCATAAACAGGCGCGCCGGTCGCGGCCTTGATCCGCGGCGTGTTCGGCGAATGGTCGCGATGGGTATGGGTGACCAGGATATGCGTCACGGTCTCGCCCTTGACCGCATCGAGCAGCGCCTTGGCATGCGCCTCGTCGTCGGGACCGGGATCGATGATCGCAACCTTCCCCTCGCCGACGATGTAGCTGACCGTGCCCGTGAAGGTGAACGGGCTCGGATTGTTGCAGAGGACACGGCGAACGCCGGGGCGGACCTGTTCGACCACGCCGGGTTTCAGCGGAAAATCGCGGTTGAACGGGATGTCGTCGTTGTCGGCCATGGCTTCTGTCCGTGATGTCCGGATTCTCTTTGACCTCGTCATGCCCGGGCTTGTCCCGGGCATCCACGCCTTCCTTTGCGAGCCGCAAGACGTGGATGGCCGGGACAAGCCCGGCCATGACGGCGTTTGGGTGAACGCTCCTTACGAGAACGCCTGGATGCCGGTGATCGCACGGCCGAGGATCAGCGCATGGACGTCGTGCGTGCCCTCATAGGTGTTCACCGTCTCGAGGTTCGCGGCGTGACGCATCACGTGATACTCGATCTGGATGCCGTTGCCGCCGTGCATGTCGCGCGCCATGCGGGCAATGTCGAGCGACTTGCCGCAATTGTTGCGCTTGACGATCGAGATCATCTCGGGGGCCATCTTGCCCTCGTCCATCAGGCGGCCGACGCGCAACGAGGCCTGCAGGCCGAGTGCGATCTCGGTCTCCATGTCGGCGAGCTTCTTCTGCACCAGCTGGGTGGCGGCGAGCGGCCGATTGAACTGCTTGCGGTCGAGCGTGTATTGCCGCGCGCGGTGCATGCAGTCCTCGGCGGCGCCCAGCGCGCCCCAGGAGATGCCGTAGCGGGCGCGGTTGAGACAGCCGAACGGGCCCTTGAGGCCGGAGACGTTGGGCAGCAGCGCGCTTTCCGGCACCACCACATTGTCGAGCACGATCTCGCCAGTGATCGAGGCGCGCAGCGAGAGCTTGCCGCCGACCTTCGGCGCCGACAGGCCCTTCATGCCCTTCTCGAGGATGAAGCCGCGGATCTGGTTGTCGTGCGCAGCCGACTTGGCCCACACCACGAACACGTCGGCGATCGGCGCGTTCGAGATCCACATCTTGGCGCCGTTGAGCCTGTAGCCATCGGCCACCTTCTCGGCGCGGGTCTTCATGCCGCCGGGATCGGAACCGGCGTCCGGCTCGGTCAGGCCGAAGCAGCCGACCCATTCCCCGGTCGCGAGCTTGGGCAGATATTTCTTGCGCTGGTTTTCGTCGCCATAGGCATAGATCGGATACATCACCAGCGACGACTGCACCGAGTTCATCGAGCGATAGCCGCTATCGACGCGCTCGATCTCGCGCGCCACAAGGCCATAGGCCACGTAGCTCGCATTGGCGCAGCCATACTCCTCGGGCAGCGTCACGCCGATCAGGCCGAGCTCGCCCATTTCGTTGAAGATCTCGCGGTCGGTTTTCTCTTCCAGATAGGCCTTGGTGACCCGCGGCAGCAGCTTGTCCTGCGCATAGGCCCGCGCAGTGTCGCGGATCAGGCGCTCGTCTTCGGTGAGCTGGTCGTCGAGCAGGAACGGATCATCCCACTGGAAGCTGGCGTCAGCCGGCTTGTCCTTGGCCTGGGGGCGCACGCTCATGAAACATCCTTTCGCGTCGTCTATCGGAAATTGGCGGATAAATTAAAGCGCTATGCTGCGAAGCGCAATTGAATTGGGATCACTGTCATTCCGGGGCGCGCGCTAGCGCGAACCCGGAATCTCGAGATTCTCGGTGCGCAATCGCGAACCTGAGGGTTCGATGCTGTGCATCGCCCCGGAATGACTGACACTAGGTTTCCAGCTTCTCGTTCGACACGATCTCGATGCCGAATCCGGACAATCCCTTGTAGTCGTGCACCGACGAGGTCAGATGCCGGATCGAGGTGACGCCGAGATCGCGCAGGATCTGTGCCCCGACGCCGACCTCGCGCCACTGCCGGTGGCGATCGGCCTCCGCCGTCTTCTGCTCTCCCACCGGTTCGACCGGAACGCCGGCGGCACCGTCGCGCAGATATACCAGCACGCCGCGGCCGGCGTCCTTGAAGTGCCGCAGCACGGCTTCCATTCGCGCCGGCCCGGTGAACAGGTCTTTCACGATATTGGGCTTGTGCAGCCGCGTCAGCACGTCCCGGCCGTCGCCGATGCCGTTATAGACGAAGGCGGCATGCATGATCTCGTCGAACGGCGAGCGATAGGCGTAGCCCTGCAGCGGACCGATCGGGCTTTCGGTGGTGAAGGTCGCGACCCGCTCGATCAGCTTCTCGCGCGCCTGGCGATAGGCGATCATGTCCGCGATCGTGACATGCTTGAGCTTGTGGGCGGCAGCGAATTTCGCGACCTGCTCGCCCTTCATCACGGTTCCATCGTCGTTCATCAGCTCGCTGATGACGCCGACCGGCGGCAGGCCGGACAGCCGGCACAGATCGACCGCCGCCTCGGTGTGCCCGGAGCGCAGCAGCACGCCGCCGTCGCGCGCGATCAGCGGGAAGATGTGGCCGGGGCGCGCAAAATCAGTGGCGCCGGCGTTGGGATTGGCGAGCGCGCGGCAGCAGGAGGCGCGTTCCTCGGCCGAGATGCCGGTGCCGCCATCGGGCTTGTAGTCGATCGAGACCGTGAAGGCGGTGGTGTGATTGGACTCGTTGTGCGCCACCATCGGGTCGAGCCGCAAACGGCGGGCGTCCTCGGTGGTGATCGGCGCGCAGACGATGCCGGAGGTGTGGCGGATGATGAAGGCCATCTTCTCCGCCGTGCAGAACGACGCCGCGACGATCAGATCGCCCTCGCCTTCCCGATCGTCATCGTCGGTGACGACAACGAGTTCACCCTTCGCAAAGGCTTGCAGCACTTCCTGGATCGTATCGGCCATTGTCCTGACATCTCGCTATGTGCAGGCAGTGGATTAGCCGGGTTCCGATGTCAGCGCCAGTATCATTATGCAACCCGCCATGCATCCGGCAGGCATACCAGGGCGGTGACGGTTTCCGTAGCCCGGATGGAGCCAACGGGGCGCGCGTTCGCGCGACCCGTTGGCTCCATCCGGGCTACAAGACCGGCTTCTTACGGCAACACCTCGCGCCGGTCGCTGAGCTGGACGTCCAGCTCGGCGCGCTTGTCGTCGAGCAGGCCGGCGTCGGCCGCCTCGATCACGGAATAGAGCTCGCCGGCGTCGCTGAGCCGGGTCACCGTCACGTAGTCGGCGCCGGCGCTGTAGAGGTCGTCGACGCCGGTCAGGAGGTCCGCGGTGGCAACGATCCGCGCGGTCGGATTGAGGGCGCGGACGTGGCGCACCAGCTTCTCATTGTCGGCGCCGACCAATAGGAAATCCGGCACGCTCAGAATGATGATTTCGGCCTTGCCGATGCCGGCATGAACCAGGGTGTCGACATTGCTGATGTCGCCATAGATCACATGCATGCCGCGGTCGGACAGCGTGCGGAACACCAGCGGGTTGAAATCGATGACGCTGATCTGCTCGAGCAGCGACTGGTTCTGCCGCTCGATCTGGCTGATCAGCGCACTCGCCGCGCGGAAAAAGCCGAGGATCACGATGCGCCGGATCTCGCCATGTCCGCCCTCGTGCCCGGCCTCGCCGCGGCCCTGGCCTTCCTGGTCGAGGTCGCGCAGCCCGATCCGCTTCAACGGACCGATGAGGCCGCGCACGATCTGGTCGCTGCGCGCCATCGCGAAGGTCGAGAGCACCGCCAGCACGACGAAAGCGAACGAGGCCGCACTCGCGGTTTCGGTTCCGATGTGGTTGGCGGCGACACCGGTCTGGATCACCACCAGCGAGAATTCGGAGATCTGCGCCAGGTTGATCGCCGGCAGCAGGCTGGCGCGCAGCCCCTGCTTCATCAGATAGAGCGGCGTGAATGTCGTGATCAGGCGGCTCGCCACCGTGAAGGCCGCGATGACGAGCGCAAGCCAGATCACCGAGAGGCCCGGAATCGGGATCGTCATGCCGAGCGCGACAAAGAACAGCGTGATGAAGAAATCCCGCAGCGTCGTGACCTTGGCGGTGACGTCGAGCGCATAGGGAAAGGTCGAGATCGAAACGCCGGCGACCAGCGAACCCATCTCGCGCGACAGATGCAGCCGCTCGGCGATTTCGCCGATCAGGAAGCACCAGGCGAGCGCGCCGAGCAGCACGAGCTCGGGCCGCCGCGCGATCTGGTGGAACAGCCGCGGCAGCACGTAGCGGCTCAGCACCAGCGCGGTCGCGACCAGCACCGCGACGCGGGCAATCGACAGCAGCACGACGCTGATCTGCAGATTGTCCAGGCTCGGCTGCACCGCCAGGAACAGGATCGCGAAGATGTCCTGCAGCACCAGCACGCCGAGTGTGATGCGCCCCGGCAGCGTATCCAGCTCGCGCTTCTCGTAGAGCACCTTGACGATGATCACGGTCGAGGACAGCGCGCAGGCGACGCAGAGATAGATCGCGTCGAACTTGCCGCCGCCGACCGCAAGCCCGATAGCGGCAAAGAACGCCACGCCGATCAGGCAGCCGCCGATTAGCTCGCCGGCTCCCGCGAACAGGATGACCTTGCCGGCGCGGATGATCTTCTTGAGGTCGATTTCCAGCCCGATCATGAACAGCATGAAGATCAGGCCGAGCTCGGAGATGACGCTGATCGATTCCTGGGACTTGACCCAGCCCATGCCGAATGGACCAATGAAAAAGCCGGCGATAAGGTAGGCCAGTATCAGCGGTTGCCGGGAGAAATGGGCCAGCAGCCCAAGCCCCCAGGCAAACAGGATACAGAGCGTGATATCGGGAATCAGTTCATGCATGCGTCAAAGACTTCCTGTTGCCGCAACCTAGAGGGCCGGGCGTGAGGATCAACCGAGCAATGTGTCACATCCGCGCAGGCGGCATTTTTCTCGCAGTTTTGCTCTGCCTGCTCACCGTGCGCATGTCAGAGGCGCTAGCACAATCCTCGGCAAGTATTGAACAAAATTTCGCGAACTCGTTGACGGTGGTGCCATCGGAGGGCCTCACCGCCTCCGGTGCATTCTACGTGCCGGTGTATTCCAGCGTGTCGATGAGCCAGGGCAAGCTCAGGGCCGATTTTTCGGTGACGCTCAGCGTGCACAACGCCTCCGAGACGAAGCCGCTGGTGCTGAAGCGGATCGCCTATTTCGACACATCAGGCAAGATGGTGGAGAGCTACCTCAAATCGCCGGTCGCGCTAAAACCGTTTGCGACCGTCGAGGTCGCGATCGCCACGACCGATACCCGCGGCGGCACCGGCGCAAATTTCGTGGTCGATTGGGCGGCCGCCGGCGACATCGCGGAACCGGCGGTCGAGGCCCTGATGGTCGGCAGTGTCGGCGCAGGGCACTACGCCTTCATCAGCCAGGGCCGGCCGATCCGGCTGGTCGGCAAGAACTAACCTCATGGAAGGCCGCTTGCCGCAGCCTTCTCAACGATAACAACACGGAGCGAAACGTCCATGACCACCTCAGCCCAGTTCGACTTTGCACCGCTGCTCCCGGCCGGCCTGCCTGCCCCGGCCGCGCGCTGGACCGGGCTCGCCAAATACAGCTTCGTCGGCGGCAACAACGATCCCGACCAGGTCCCGGTCGACGGGCTGCTGGAGGCGGTCAACGCCGTGTTGAGGCGCGAGGGCAGGAATCTAGCGACCTACAACCTCGCACACGGGCCGCAGGGCTATCTGCCGCTGCGCCACTTCCTGACCGAGAAGCTGAAGCGCGACGCCGGGATTGCCTGCACGCCGGACGAGATCATGATCGTCTCCGGCTCGCTGCAGGCGCTCGATCTCGTCAATCACACATTGCTCGCCAAGGGCGATACCGTGCTGATCGAGCAGGAAACCTATCAGGGTTCGCTGAACCGGCTGACACGGCTCGGCGTCAACGCGGTCGGCATTCCCCTCGATGGCGAGGGCATCAGGATCGATGCGCTGGCCGCGGCGCTCGCCGATCACAAGCGGCGCGGCATCACGCCGAAATACATCTACACCATCCCGACGGTGCAGAACCCGACCGGCTCGATCCTTCCCGAGAGCCGCCGCGCCGAGATGCTGAAGCTGTCAAGGGAATACGGCGTGCCGATCTTCGAGGACGATTGCTATGCCGATTTGATCTGGAGCGGCGAACGGCCGCCCGCGATCTACGCCATGAGCAAGCACGGCGGCGTGATCCATATCGGCTCGTTCTCGAAGTCGATCGCGCCGGCGCTGCGGGTCGGCTTCATCGTCGCGCCCTGGGCGATCATGTCGCGAATGCTGCCGCTGAAGACCGACGCCGGCTCCGGCGCACTGGAGCAGATGGTGCTCGCGGAATATTGCGCACCGCATTTCTCGACCCACGTGCCGCGCCTGACCAAGGGCCTGCGCGCCAAGCTCGATACGCTGATGGAGGCGCTGAACGAGCAGTTCGGCACCTCGGCCGAGTTCGAGGCGCCGAAGGGCGGCATCTTCCTCTGGGTCAAGCTGCCCGACAATGTCGACACGTTGAAGCTTTATCAGGCGGCGCTTGCCGCCGGCGTCTCGATCAATCCGGGACCGGAATGGTCGACCAGCAAGGCCCATTCCGGCAGCCGGCTCCGCCTCTGCTTCGCCAGCCCCTCGCACGAGCAGATCCGCGAGGGCGTTGCCGTGCTGGCCGAGGTGTGCCGCAAGGAGTTCGGCGTTCCGGCGCGCAGCAGCAATGTGGAGAAGCGCGGCTAGCTGTTTCGCTCGCCGGAAGATGGATTGCTTCGCTTTGCTCGCAATGACGGGGTAACCCGTCTCGACGTCATTGCGAGGAGCTCGCGACAAAATTGCAAAGCAATTTTGCGCTGAAGCGACGAAGCAATCCATGTTTCCACCTGCCCTCACCTCACCGAGAATGGCGCCTGATAGGGCCGGCCGAACGGTACGCCGTTGACCACGGTCTGCACCGGCTTCAGCAGCAGATTGCCGTCGCGCTTGTTGTTGCGGGTGTCGACGAAGGAGACCGGGCCTTCGACGAGGTCCATGATCGCGACGTCGCCGGGCGCGCCACGCTGCAGCGTGCCGATCTTCGGGGTCCGGTTGATGATCCGCGCCGGCACTGAGGTCGCCATCGCCACCACCTGATCCAGCGACGAGCCCATCGCCAGGAACTTGCTCATCACGTTCGGCAGGAACGGGATGCCGGGCGAGTTGCCCGAGAAGACGTGGATGTCGGAGGAGATCGTATCGGGGGTGCAGCCGGCGGGGATCGCGATCTCGGCCACCGTGAAATCGAAGCTGCCGCCGCCATGGCCGACGTCGAACAGCACGCCGCGCTGCTTGGCCGCGAGCGCCGCCGGCAACAGCCTGCCCTCCTGCACGATATTGGTGAAAGCGCCCGACATGTTCGGCGCGCCGGAATAGGCATGGGTCAGGATATCGCCCGGCCGCAGCAGATTGAGGATGTCGGACATCAGCTCCTTGGTCTCGACGCCGCCGATATGCACCATCATCCGCGCCGGCCAGCCGCACATCTCGCAGGCCTGGATGCCGCGCTTCAGCGGCTCGAGACCATGCTTGAAGATGACGTTTTCCGACATCCGCACCTTGACCCCGATCAGGAAGTCGGCGTTCTCGGCCAGCGCCATCGCGCAGGCTTCGACCTGGGCGTTGTCGATGTTGTAGAGCTCGGCCACCGGGAATGCGGACAGGCCGTTGTTGGCGATGTGGACGAAGGCGTAGATCCGCGCCCGCGATTGCGCGACGATGAAGCGCCGCAGCGCCGCAAGATTGTTGACGCCGGCGTCGCCCGCCGAGACCACCGTCGTGGTGCCCTGGAATTGCACCAGTTCGTCGGCGGGAATGCCGATCGCCGATCCGTACGGGTAGACGTGGCAGTGCAGATCGACCAGGCCCGGCATCACGAGCTTGCCCGAGGCGTCGATGGACCTGGTGGCGCGAGCAGCCGGGATCTCGTCTTCGATCGCCTCGATGATGCCCCAGCGGATGCCGACGTCGCGCTTGCCGCGCAGCGACTGGCTGGGATCGATGACGTCGCCGTTCTTGATCACGAGGTCGAACTTGTCGTCCGGCCCCATCGCCGCAGTGGCCGGCCCGGCGATGGCTGCGGCAGCGGCCGATCCCGTCACTTTGAAAAAATCCCGGCGTGAAAATTCGCTCACGGCAACGTCCCCCCGAACATTGATTTTTATGACGCGATGATGCGTCGGACGCCGAGGTTAGGCAAGGCCGCCGAGAGGGGGCGGCGGCGCTCGCTGTCGGTTGTGCAGCCGACTCTCGGCGAGTGCCGAGACGGCTGTTATTGCTGAACAAGCGTTCAGAAAACTCCTCTGGTTCCTGCGGAACGTTTCAATGTTCGCACGGTTTTCTCTTCACTTATTTGAGGAGGATGAGATGAAAAAGATTGGCTTTGTTCTTGCGGCGGTTGGTGCGCTTGCGGTGGCCGTTCCGTCGATCGCGAGCGCCGAGACGGTCGTGATCGGACATGGCGGTCATCATCACTGGGACCGCGGCTGGGGCGCACGCGCTGAAATGCGCCATGACCGTGGCTGGCATCGCGGTTGGCATCATGGCTGGCATCACGGCCATGACCGGACGGTGATCATCAAACGTCATCACTACTAAAGACCGACACAACGGAAAATGGCTCCTCACGGAGCCATTTTCTTTTCTGCTTCCTCAGGGCCAGCAGCCTCAATCCCACGCCGGCGCAAACCCCGGATTGACGCAGCGCATGTCCTTGCGCAGAGCCGCAATCGCCTTGCGGTCTTCGTCGTCGAGCCTGACCTTCAGTGCGTCGAGATTGGCCTTTTGGCTTTCGGCGCGCGAGGCTTTCGGAATAGCCGCCACGCCATCCTGATCGAGCAGCCATTTCAGCGCCACCTGTGCTGCGGTCGCATCATGCTTGCTGCCGATTTTCGCCAGCGTCTCGTCGGTGGCGAAGCGGCCCTGGGCGAGCGGACAATAGGCCACCAGCGGGATCGACTTCCCGGCGAGATATTTGCGCACCGGCGTCTGGTCCAGCATCGCGTGATATTCGATCTGGTTGCAGGCGATCGGTGCCTTGATGTCCTCGACCACGGCCTTGAGCAACGCGGTGGTGAAATTGGCGACGCCGATCGCGCGGGTGCGGCCTTCCTCCTTCAGCTTCATCAGCGTCTCGAAGACGGCGGGCAGCTTCATACTCCGCGACGGCCAGTGCACCAGATAGAGATCGACGTGATCGAGCCGCAGCTTCTTCAGGCTGGCGTCGAACGCTGTTCGGATCGCATCCGGCGCCAGGTTCTCGTGCCAGACCTTGGTGGTCACGTGCAGGTCCTTGCGCGCGACATTCGAGGCAGCGATCGCCGCCCCGATCGCCTCTTCATTGCCGTACATCTCGGCGGTGTCGATATGCCGATAGCCGAGCCCAAGCGCGCTCTCGACCGCCGCGCGGCAGGTATCGCCCTGCATGCGGAAGGTGCCGAGCCCGAGCTGCGGCAGGCTGATGCCCTGTGTCTGCAGATTTTCCATGGATAGCTCCTGACGCGTGGGACGCCGATGCCATCGACGACGTCACGCCAGCAAATCGTTTCGTGGGAATGAAATTGGCAGGACTGCGACATGCAGTCTGCCCGCAAACCCGCCCTTCGGGCAAGACGCCGGCAATCAAGATGTCGCGACGGGATCAGAGACGGCGCTAGATGTGCTGCGCCATGATCTGGCCGGGCCGCGCGTCCGGCCGCGGCTCGATATCGACCGACCAGAGATCGTGGTTGTCGACGTCCTTCAGCGTCACGGTCATCACGCCGGTCTTGCCGTCGATGTCGACGCGGCCGAAGAATTGCAGCCCGAAGCACGGCGCGAGATTGTCGCCCTGCTCGACCGAGCAGCCCTTCTGGTACATCGCCTTCGGGCCGAAGGTGTTGTCGAGCTCGCCCGGCGACCAGGTGCCGGCATGCAGCGGACCGGAGACGAACTCCCAGAACGGCTCGAACTCCTGGAACACCGCGCGGTTCGGATCATAATGATGCGCGGCGGTGTAGTGCATGTCGGCGGTGAGCCACACCGTATTGCGGACCCCGGCGCGCTTCATGAAGGACAACAGATCGGCGATCTCGTGCTCGCGCCGCGCGGGCGGGCCGTCGCCGAGCGCGACCGCATCCAGGCTGACGAGGCCGATCGGTAGGTCCGCCGCGATCACCTTCCACACAGCATCCGACGCCAACAGCTCCCGCTTCAGCCAGGCAAGCTGGCTCTTGCCGAGGATGCAGGCCTGCTCCGGATCGCCCTGCTTGTTCCAGCTGGAATCGCGATAGGAACGCATGTCGATGATGAAGACGTCGAGCAGCAGCCCGTAGGGAATCTTGCGGTAGACGCGGCCATCGCGCTCCGGCATCAGCCGCATCGGCATGAATTCGTGGAAGGCACGCCGCGCCCGCGCCACCAGGCGCGAGCTGCCGTCCGCGTCGTAACCGGTCGCATCGGCGGTGCCGAGCGGCGACCAGTCGTCGGCCACCTCGTGGTCGTCCCATTGCGCGAACATCGGCACCTCGGCGTGGAAGGCGCGGAAATTCTCGTCGAGCCAGTTGTATCTGTAGTTGCCGCGAAACTGGTCGAGGCTCTGCGCGACGGCGGATTTCTCCTCGGTGACGATGTTGCGCCAGACCTCACCGTTGGGGAGTTTCTGCTCCGACGGCACCGTGCAATCGGCATAGATGTGATCGCCGGAATGGATGAAGAAGTCCGGGCGCTCGTCCAGCATGGTGCGATAGCTGCGCAAGCCGCCGCGCGCGGGGTCGATGCCCCAGCCCTGCCCGACGACGTCGCCCGACCAGATGAACGAGACCGGACGCCGGTCGGCCGGCGCGGTGCTGAAATGGCCGACCTGGCTTTCGCCCGTTGTGCCGTCACGGTCCTCGAAGCTGACGCGATAGAACAGGTCCTGGCCCGGCGGCAGGCCGTCGAGCAGCAGCTTGGCGGTAAAGTCGCGTTCAGGCAGCGCGTCTGCGGACGCGGCGCGCAGGATGGTGGCGAAGCTTTCGACCGCCGCGCATTCGATGCGCATCCGCGCCGCGCGATCGGTGCGGGCCCAGATGACAGCGGAATCGCTTGCGACGTCGCCGGACTGGATGCCCGCGATCGCGGGCCGATCCGCGGCGCGGCTCAGATATGGTCTTGCCAGCGCGCCGAATCCCGCCAGCGCGGCGGTCGACGCCGAGCGCACCAGAAGCTGACGCCGGGTGAGGCCTCGCCGCCTCGCGGAGTTCGCTGTCGGCATCGAATAACCTTCGTCGAATCGCAACGAAGGTTTTGCCTGCGCTCCTTGACTCCAGCCTTACGGTTTCTTGACTCTCTGCCGACGGTTTTGCGACGGCGGGATGACTCGGGGGAGATGGAGATCGGAAGGGTATCGTTAGGCGTGGAGCGCTCAACGCCAAGCCCGTCATCCCGAGGAGGCCGCGAAGCGGCCGTCTCGCAGGATGCACGGCCCCGCCTGCGGCCGATTCATCCTTCGAGGCTCGCTCCGCTCGCACCTCAGGATGACGGGTTAAGGATTGACGCGCGAGTGAGAAAGCAGACGCGCGGCGGACGCTCTCACCGATGCCAGTTGCAGATGCCGCCGGTGCGGCACGGCCAGGTCTGGATCCGTGTGTCGCGGGCCTCCGCATCGAGCGGGTTCGAGTGGCGGCGCGCGAGCTTGGCGCGGGCGGGAATTTGCGCGGCCGCGCGCTTCCGCTCGTGCGGCGCGGTTACCCTGGTGGTCCGCACGGCTTTCTTTGGCGCGACTTTCGTCTCCTCGACCTGCGGCTCGACATTCGCATGCTGATCGGGACCGTGGTCGGCCTTCGCCTCGACCGGAACCGGCTCGAACTGCGCCGGCGGGCCAAGCCGCTTCGGTGACAGCACCGCCTTGGAGAGATCGAGGCTGAAGAACTCGCTGGGGCCGTATTCGTCGGCAAACGCCACGCCACCCCAAGTCAGGCACGCGGCGCAAACGATTGCAACAAAAGCGTTTTTCAGGACCATCAAACGGCCTCCTGAAATCACTCGAACAGAACACCCATCATCTAGGAGCCCCGGCCGCGCGAATCCAGCCGCTGGTTGCGGGCAGGGTTACCGGTCAACCAAGGCAGCTGTGGAAAGTTCCCCCGGTTGCCTACTCGGCCGCCTGCGCCAGCGGCTGGCCGATCGCGCGCTCCAGCCGCGCACATTCGGTGCGGTAGCGGGCGACGTTGCCCTCCTTGATGTGGCCATAGCCGCGCACGAGGTCCGCGGCCTTGGCCAGCGCCACGAGGCGCGGCAAGTCGAGCGGCTTCCTGCCGTCGAGGTGACGCAGGATCATCGCCGAATACTCGACCGGCAATGCGCGCTCCATCTTGCGCTCCGCGGTGTAGCCGAAGACGTCGAAGGCGGTGCCGCGCAGGCCCTTCAGCTTCGCGAGCACGCCGAACGCGGTGAAAATCCACGGACCGAATTCACGCTTCTGCAGCCGCCCGGTGACGGGATCGCGCTGCGCCAGCAGCGGCGGCGCCAGCAAGACCTTCAGACCGGAGTTGCCCTCGAACTGCTCCCTCAAGGCCTTGCCGAACTCGCCGTCGGAATAGAGTCGCGCGACCTCGTATTCGTCCTTGTAGGCCATCAGCTTGAACAGGCCCTTGGCGAAGGCTTCGGTCAGGTCCTGCGAGCCGGGCGCCGCCGCTGTCTCGGCGGTGCGGACGCGCGCGACGTCGTCGAGATAACGCTTGGCGTAGGCCGCGTCCTGATAGTCGGTGAGGAATTTGGCGCGGAAGGCGATCGCCTCATCGAGTGTCTTCTTGGCCGGCGCAGCACCGGCGCTCTTGAAGCGCGCGGCGCTGATCACGCGCTGCAGATCGTGCGCGGCGAGCCGGCCCCACGAGAACGCGGTCTTGTTCATCTCGATGGCGGCGCCGTTGAGCTCGATCGCCTTCAGGATCGCTTCCAGCGACAGCGGGATCGCGCCGCGCTGGAAGGCAAAGCCGAGCATGAAGGCGTTGGTGGCGATGCTGTCGCCCATCAGCGCGGTGGCAAGCCCCGTCGCATCGAGGATGTCGAGATCATCAGGTCTTACCGCGCCGTTCAGCGCATCGCGCATCGAGCTGGCTTCAAAGTCGATATCGGGATCGATCACGAAGCTCGCGGTCGGCAAGAGATCGGCGTTGACGACGGCGCGGGTGACGCCGCGCTCGGCGCGGCTCAACGCCGGCACGCTGGTGGCGACGACGAGGTCGCAGCCGAGGATCAGATTGGCATTGCCCGGCGCGATGCGCACCGTGGTCAGCATGTCGGAGGCAGGCGCGAGCCGGACATGGCTCATGACCGCGCCGTTCTTCTGCGACAGGCCGGTGAAGTCGAGCGTCGAGCAGGCGAGACCCTCGACATGCGCGGCCATGCCGAGCAGGGCGCCGATGGTGATGACGCCGGTGCCGCCGATGCCGGTGATCAGGATGTTGTAGGGGTTCGTCAGCGCGCTCACAGGCGGCGTCGGCAAATCGGCGAACAACGCCTTGGGATCGGCGGCGGTGCGGTCGGCCTTGCGCAGCTTGGGATCCTGCACCATCACGAAGCTCGGGCAGAAGCCCTCGATGCAGGAGAAATCCTTGTTGCAATTCGACTGGTCGATGCGGCGCTTGCGGCCGAGCTCGGTCTCGAGCGGCTGCACCGAGACGCAGTTCGACGCCACCGAGCAGTCGCCGCAACCCTCGCAGACGCGCTCGTTGATGAAGACGCGCTTGGCCGGATCGGGGAACAGCCCGCGCTTGCGGCGGCGGCGCTTCTCGGCGGCGCAGGTCTGGTCGTAGATCAGGACGGTGAGGCCCTCGATCTCGCGCAGGGTGCGCTGCACGGCGTCGAGCTCGCGGCGATGATGAATGGTCGCGCCGGGCGGGAAATAATTGGCGGGATATTTGTCGGGATCGTCGGAGACGATCGCAAGCTTCCTGGTGCCTTCGGCGGCGACCTGATGCGCGATCTGCGACACCGTAAAGCCGCCCTCGGCCGGCTGCCCGCCGGTCATCGCCACGGCATCGTTGTAGAGGATCTTGTAGGTGATGTTGACGCCGGCCGCGGCCGCCGCGCGCAGCGCCAGCAAGCCGGAATGGGTGTAGGTGCCGTCCCCGAGATTCTGGAACACGTGCTGTTCGCTGGTGAACGGCGCCTGCCCGATCCAGCTCACGCCCTCCGCACCCATATGCGAGATGGTCTGGGTGTTGCGGTTCGGTACCGACAGCGCCATGCCGTGGCAGCCGATGCCGGCCATGGCGCGGCTGCCCTCGGGGATTTTGGTCGACGAGTTGTGCGGGCAGCCCGAGCAGAAATACGGCGTGCGTTGCAGCTTCGCGGTGCCCACGCCCTCGGCCGGGCGATCGAACGCCTCGAGTTTTGCCAAACGCTGCTCCAGCAGCGGGCTGCGGTGACCGAGCCGGCGCAGCCGCGCCACCACGGCGGCGGCGACCATGGTCGGCGTCAGCTCGCCCTCGCTCGGCAGCAGCGGCGCGCCGCTCTCGTCGCGCTTGCCGACCACCGACGGACGCTTCGCGGCGTCCATGTTGTAGAGGATGCGGACCAGCTGGTCCTCGATGAAGCCGCGCTTCTCCTCGACGACAAGCACATCCTGCAGGCCCTCGGCGAAGGCGCGCGCGCCGCGCGCTTCGAGCGGCCAGGTCAGCGCCACCTTGTAGATGCGCAGGCCGAGCGCCTGCGCATCGGCATCGGTGATGCCGAGATCAGCGAGCGCCTGGCGCAAATCGAGATAGGCCTTGCCGGTCGCCATGATGCCGAGCCGCGCCGGCTTGGAATCCAGCACGATGCGGTCGAAGCGGTTGACGCGGGCGAAGGCCGCGACGGCCTCCATCTTGGGCCCGTGCAGCCGGCGCTCCGCCTCCAGCGGCGGATCCGGCCAGCGGATCGAGAGCCCGCCCAGTGGCATCTCGAAATCGTCGGGCATGATGATCTTGATGCGATCGGGATCGCTGACGATCGAGGCCGAGCTTTCCACCGTCTCCGAGATCGCCTTGAAGCCGACCCAGCAGCCGGAATAGCGCGACAGCGCGAAGCCGAGGATGCCGAGGTCGAGATAGTCCTGCAGCGTCGCCGGATTGACCACCGGCATCAGCGCCGAGGCAAATACCTGCTCGCTCTGATGCGCCAGGGTGGAGGATTGGCAGCCATGGTCGTCACCGGCCAGCGCGATCACGCCGCCGTTCGGCGAGGTGCCGGCGGAATTGGCGTGCTTGAGCGCGTCGAGCGAGCGGTCGACGCCGGGGCCCTTGCCGTACCAGATGCCGAACACGCCATCGACCTTGGCGCCGGGAAACATGCCGACTTGCTGGCTGCCCCAGACCGCGGTCGCCGCCAGATCCTCGTTGAGGCCGGGAACGAAGGCGATGTCATGCTCCTTCAGGAAGGATTTCGCCCGCCACAGCGCGTGGTCGTACATGCCGAGCGGCGAGCCGCGGTAACCGGAGATGAAACCGGCGGTGTTCAGCCCGTGCGCGCGGTCGCGTTCGCGCTGCAACATGGGCAATCGGACCAGCGCCTGGGTACCGGAGAGGAAGATTCGTTTCGTATCCAACCGGTACTTGTCGTCCAGTCCAACTTCCATCAACGCCATCAGTTTCCCCGTCAGTCAGCCGCGCCGGTCCGGACCGGTCTGATTATCTTCCGAAATGATCATGCATCAGCATGCACTGATTTTGTTATGCATGAACAGCCCCGTTCCATGGCCGCAGCACATATCTCATGTTGCGCATGCGAGGCCTTGTTGCTGCTGCAAGGCTTGCCGAACCCCGGCATCTTTGAAACGGTGGCGCGCAAAGGGAGACCAAGGATGATTACAGTCGAATCCGCGTTCACGACGGAAATCGTGGAGAACGGCGATCTGCTGGTGGGTCCCTGGCGCAGCCCGAAGCAGATGCTGCAGGCCCAGACCTACGATTCCCACGCCTCGATTCACGACGATGCAACCGCACAGAAGCTCGGCTTCCGCGGCGGCACGATCGAGGGACCAACCCATTTCAGCCAGTTCGCGCCGCTGTGCGAGCGGATCTGGGGCCGCGCCTGGTTCATGACCGGGTGCCTCTCGGCGCATTACCGCAACCCGGTGTTCGAGGGCGAGGAGGTGCAGGCCCAGATCGAGAAGCCGAAGCCGGGCCAGACCGTTTGCACGATCGGGATGGTCAAGCGCGACGGCACCGAGATCCTGCGCGGCACCGCCTCGATCGACGGCGACGGCAGCGAGACGGCGCTCAGCCACCGGCTCGGCGAATTGAAGCCGCTGACCGATCCCGTGATCCTCGCCGACATCAAGGTCAGCATGAAGACGCCGCGGCAGGCGATCAAGATGGATTTCGACCAGAACATGGGCGACCTCTATCCGTTCTCGCTGGCCGACAAGCTCAAGGTGATCACCGAGCCGTCGGACTATTATTCGCTGGAGCACAATCCCTGGGGCCGCGCCATCATCCCGATGGAGATGCTGAGCGTGCTGTTCCAGTACCGCGCGCGCGAAGATCGCCTGCCGGTCCGCGGCCCCGCGGTCGGGCTGTTCGCCGACCAGGAGATCCGTCTTTTGCGCGGGCCGCTATTCCCCGGGGAGACCTATTGGGTCGAGCGCGAGGTCGTGGCGCTCTCGGGCAGCAAGCGCACCGAGAGCATGTGGGTGCGCTCGACCGTGTTCGATGCCGACAACGCCGTGGTTGCGACCATGCTGCTCAACGGCGCCAGCATGAAGGACTCCTACGCCAACTACGCCAGCGAGCACAAAGCCCTCTACGGCTGAAACAACTGCCGCCTCATCCGCAAGCCGCCGAAAAAAAGGACGACAACAATGGCCCGCCTGCCCTATCTCGAAGCAGATCAGGTCGCTCCCGAATATCGCGACATGCTCAAGCGCAACACCAATCTGCACAAGCTGCTGGTGAACTCGCCGGACATGGCGCGCGCCTTCAACGGCGTCGGCGGCTACATCCGCTTCAAGAGCAAGCTCGATCCGCGCTTACGCGAACTCGCGATCCTGCAGGTCGGCTGGCTCGAGCAGTCGGAATACGAGTTCACCCACCATGTGAAGATCGGCAAGGAGTTCGGCGTCACCGACGAGGACATCCGGGGCTTGATCGCGGAGACCGATGGTAGACCCTCGGAGCTCGAGCCGCTGGCGAAGGCGATCCTGAAGGGCGCCCGTGAGATGGTGCGCGAGCTCGCGATGTCGGATGCGACCTTCGCCGAGATCAGGCAACATCTCTCCGACGAGCACATGACTGACCTCGTGCTGACGATCGCGTTCTACTGCGCCGTGGTGCGGGTGCTCGCCACCATGCAGATCGACAATGAGCCTTACTACAAGGAGGTACTGCAGCAGTACCCGCTACAGGGAGTGAAGTGAGATGCGCCTGCAAGATCGCGTCGCCATCGTCGTTGGCGCCGGCCAGAGCCCCGGCGAGGGCATCGGCAACGGCCGCGCCACCGCGCTGACCTTCGCGCGCGAAGGCGCCAGGGTGCTGTGCGTCGATTACAATCTGGCTTCGGCGCAGGAGACGGTCGACCTGATCGCGGCCAAGGGCGGGACTTCAGTCGCCTTCAAGGCCGACGTCACCAAAAATGCCGACATCAAGGCGATGGTGGCAGACGCACATGGCCGCTGGGGCAGCGTCGATATCCTGCACAACAATGTCGGCGTCAGCCTTTCCGGCGGCGATGCCGAATTGCTCGAGATATCGGAGGAGGCCTTCGATCGCTGCGTGGCGATCAATCTGAAGAGCTGCATCCTCGCCGCCAAGCATGTAATCCCGATCATGCGCGCGCAGCAGTGCGGCTCGATCATCAACATCTCGTCGATGGCCGCGATCACGACCTATCCTTACGTCGCCTACAAGGCGACCAAGTCGGCGATGATCGCCTTCACCGAACAGCTCGCCTACCAGAATGCGCAATACGGCATTCGCGCAAACGTGATCCTGCCGGGATTGATGAACACACCGATGGCGGTGGACACGCGCGCCCGCGAATTCAAGAAGAGCCGCGCCGAAGTCGAGGCCGAGCGCGACAGCAAGGTGCCGCTGCGTCACAAGATGGGCACCGGCTGGGACGTCGCCAACGCCGCGCTGTTTCTCGCCTCCGATGAGGCCAATTTCATCACAGGCGTGACGTTGCCGGTCGATGGCGGCGCAAGCGTGCGTCGCGGTTAACTGCGACGACTAACCCGATTAATCCAGGTGATTAACCCGGTTAATCGAGACGATTAACCTATGTGACGATGTGCGGTTAATCACTGTGACGACATCACGCGTCAATGCGCCGCAATGATTCGAAAAAATTGAAGTATTCCAATGACACGGCGATGTGACGACGCGTCCACATAAATCGAAATCCTGACTCGTTGTGGTCGCACGAAATTCATCTGCGCTCTGTATCTCGCACGCCAAGAAATTCTGGAGTGCCTGGACCAATGAGCGAAGAATTCGAACTCAGACCCGATCAGTGGGATGCGCTGAAAGCGTTGCGGGCTCCCGCAGCAAACCCTTCACGGCTGAACCGCTTTGCCGTCGAAAGCCTGGTCACGCTCGGCTATGTTGCGGTGCGAGGAGACTCGTTTGAGCTGACACCCGCGGGCCGCAAGGTGCTGGTCCGCGGTTCATCACTGCTGCTGCTCGATATCGCAGCCTGAAACTGACACGAAGCTTGCACACGCGGCATCATGCCGCGTGTGCTTTTCCAGGGATGGTCGTCTCGCCGTGCTGCGTCAGCGGCTTCATGCCGGTGAGGCTGCGCAGCAGCACATAGAACACCGGCGTCAGGAACAGGCCGAACACCGTGACGCCGATCATGCCGGAGAACACCGCGACGCCCATCGCGCGCCGCATCTCCGAGCCCGCACCGGTCGACAGCACCAGCGGCAGCACGCCCATGATGAACGCCATCGAGGTCATCAGGATCGGCCGCAGCCGCAGCCGGCTCGCCTCGATCGCGGCACGGATCGGCGAGCGCCCGGCGAATTCGAGCTCGCGCGCGAATTCGACGATCAGGATGGCGTTCTTGGCCGACAATCCGACCAGCACGATCAGGCCGATCTGGGTGAAGACGTTGTTGTCGCCCTTCGACAACCAGACGCCGAACATCGCCGCCAAGAGGCCCATCGGCACGATCATGATGATCGAGAGCGGCAGCGCCAGGCTCTCATAGAGCGCGGCAAGCACCAGGAACACCAAGAGGATCGCCAGCGGAAACACCCAGATTCCGGAATTGCCGGCGATGAACTCCTGATAGGTCAGGTCGGTCCATTCGAAGGCAAAGCCCGGCGGCAGCGTTTCGGCCGCGATCCGCGTCGCCGCCTCCTGCGCCTGGCCGGAGGAAAAGCCGGGCGCCGCGGCGGCGTTGATGTCCGACGACAGGAAGCCGTTATAGCGGATCGCACGCTCCGGACCCGCACTCTGGCGGACCTTCAGCAAGGCCGACAGCGGCACCATGTCACCCGACGACGAGCGCACCTTGAGCTGCCTGATGTCGTCGGCACGCGCGCGGAACGGCGCGTCCGCCTGCACATAGACCGAATAGGTGCGGCCGAATTTGTTGAAGTCGTTGACGTAGTAGGAACCGAGATAGATCTGCAGCGTGTTGAACACCTCCGTGACCGGCACGCCGAGCTGCAACGCCTTGGTGCGGTCGATGTCGGCGAACAGCTGCGGCACGTTGACCTGGAAGCTCGAGAACACGCCGGCGATCTCCGGCGCCTTCTGCATCGCCGCCATGAACGCCTTGGTCGCGTCGTTCAACGCCTCATAGCCGAGGCCGGCGCGGTCCTCGATCTGCAGCTTGAAGCCGCCGATGGTGCCGAGGCCGTTGACCGGCGGCGGGGGGAACATGGCGATGAAGGCATCCTGGATGCCGGCATATTTCTTGTTCAGCGCGGCCGCGATCGCCGGACCGCTGAGCGAGGGATCCTTGCGCTCGTCGAACGGCTTCAAGGTCGAGAACACGATGCCGGCGTTGGAGGAGTTGGTGAAGCCGGAGATCGACAGGCCAGGAAACGCCACCGAGCTTTCGACGCCGGGCTGGGTCAGCGCGATGTCGCTCATCTTGCGGATCACTTCCTCGGTGCGGTCGAGCGTCGCGCCGTCGGGCAGCCGCGCAAAGCCGACCAGATACTGCTTGTCCTGGCCCGGCACGAAGCCACTCGGCACCTGCTTGAACAGCACGCCCGTCAGGCCGATTAGCAGCACATAGAGGCCGATCACCACGGCCTTGCCGTAGATCACCTTGGTGACGGTGCGGCCGTAGTTCTCGGAAGACTTCGTAAAGACCTTGTTGAAGCCGCGGAAGAACCAGCCGAGCGACCTTTCCATGATCCGGGTCAGCCAGTCCTTCGGCTCATGATGCCCCTTCAGCAGCAGCGCCGACAGCGCCGGCGACAGCGTCAGCGAGTTGATCGCTGATATCACGGTCGAGATCGCAATCGTCAGCGCGAACTGCTTGTAGAACTGTCCGGTGAGGCCGGAGATGAAGGCGAGCGGCACGAACACCGCGATCAAGACCAGCGCGATCGCGATGATCGGGCCGGACACTTCGCGCATCGCCTGGTTGGTGGCGTCGCGCGGCGACAGGCCGGACTCGATGTTGCGCTCGACGTTCTCGACCACAACGATAGCGTCGTCAACCACAATGCCGATCGCCAGCACCAGGCCGAACAGGCTGAGCGCGTTGATCGAGAAGCCGAACACATGCATCACCGCGAAGGTGCCGACGATCGACACCGGGACCGCGATCAATGGAATGATCGAGGCGCGCCAGGTCTGCAGGAACAGGATCACGACCAGCACGACGAGCGCGACCGCCTCGAGCAGCGTGTGGATGACGGCTTCGATCGACGAGCGCACGAATTGCGTCGGATCGTAGACGATCTGGTAGGACACGCCTTCCGGCATGTTCTTCTTGATCTCGGCCATCGTGGCGCGAACATGGTCGGAGATCTCCAGCGCGTTCGAACCGGGTGCCTGGAAGATCGGGATCGCGACCGCCTGCTTGTTGTCGAGCAGCGAGCGCAGGCCGTATTCGGAGGCGCCAAGCTCGACCCGCGCGACGTCGCGCAGCCGCACCACTTCGCCCGCCGAACCGGTCTTGACCACGATGTCGCCGAACTGTTCCTCTGTCGACAGCCGCCCCTCGGCGTTGACGGAGAGCTGGAGGTCGATGCCCTTGACGCTGGGCGAGGAGCCGACCACGCCGGCGGCGGCCTCGACGTTCTGCGCCTGGATCGCGCGCACCACGTCGCTCGCGGTCAGCGAATGCTCGGCGGCCTTCTGCGGATCGACCCAGACCCGCATCGAATAGTCGCCGGCGCCATAGAGCTGGACGTCGCCGACGCCATCGATCCGCGCCAGCCGGTCCTTGACGTTGAGCACCGCGTAGTTGCGCAGATACGTCATGTCATAGCGGTTGTTCGGCGACAGCAGATGCACGACCATGGTGAGGTCGGGCGAGCTCTTCTTGGTGATGATGCCGAGCTGGCGCACCACGGCCGGCAGGCGCGGCTCGGCCTGCTGCACGCGGTTCTGCACCAGCTGGGTCGCCTTGTCGGGGTCGGTGCCGAGCCGGAACGTCACCGTCAGCGTCATCGCGCCGTCGGTGGTCGCCTGGCTCGACATGTAGAGCATGCCTTCGACGCCGTTGATCTGCTCCTCGATCGGCGTGGCCACCGTCTCGGCGATCACCTTTGGATTGGCGCCGGGATAGGTCGCGCGCACCACGACCGACGGCGGCACCACGTCGGGATATTCCGAGATCGGCATCGCCAGCAGCGAGATCAGGCCGGCCAGGAAGATCAGGATCGAAAGCACGCCGGCGAAGATCGGCCGGTCGATAAAGAATTTTGAGAGATTCATGGCTCCGCCCCCGCGCGCAGCGCCTAGCGCTGCACGACGTGCTGGTTGGTTTCAGTGGATGCCTGCTGCATGCCGCGCGCTCCCATCTCGGCGACTTCCATCTTCAGAAGTGCGCCCGGACGCACGCGCTGCAGGCCGTTGACGACGATGCGGTCGCCGGATTTCAGGCCGGCGGTGACGATCCGCAGGCCATCGACCGCGCCGCCAAGCGTGACGGAACGATAGACCGCGCGGCTGTCGTCGCCGACCAGCATGACGAACTTCTTGTCCTGGTCGGTGCCGACGGCGCGCTCGTCGATCAGCACCAGCGTCTGCTGCTTGGGCTGGCCCATGCGCACGCGGGCGAACTGCCCGGGTATCAACCGGCCGTCATCGTTCTTGAACACGGCGCGGACGCGGATGGTGCCGCTCTGCCCGTTGACCTGGTTGTCGATCAGCTGGATGTGCCCCTTGGCGCTGAGGCCGCCCGACGTCACCATGTCGACCGGGATCTGGTCGAGATTGCCGCGCTTGCCGGAGGCGTCCGCGATCGAGTTCAGCGCGCGCAGCACGACTTCCTCGTCGGCATCGAAGCTCGCATAGATCGGATTGACCGAGACCAGCGAGGTCAGGACCGGCGAAGAGGTGCCTGCCGCGACGAGATTGCCGACCGTGACCTCGATCCTGCCGACCCGGCCATCGACCGGCGCCCGCACCTCGGTGTAGTCGAGATTGAGTTTGGCCGTCTGCAGCGCGGCCTCGGCGGCCTTGACGTTGGCGACTGCCTCGCGGTTGGCGTTGTCGCGCTGGTCGAAATCGCGCTTGGTCACGATGTTGTTGCCGACCAGCTGCGCGCCGCGCTCGACTTCGCTCGTGGTGAACACGACGCGGGCCTTGGCGGCCTCGAGCTGCGCCTGGGCGCGATCGACCTCGGCGGCGTAGGGCGCCGGGTCGATCTTGAACAGGATGTCGCCGGACTTCACCAGCGCGCCCTCGGTGAAGTTGGTCGAAAGGATCGCACCCGCCACCCGCGGCCGGAGCTGGACACGGTCGACGGCTTCGAGCCGGCCGGAGAAGTCATCGAACAGTGTGGTCGGCCGCGGCTGGATCACGGCAACGGTTACCGGGACCGCCGGCTCGGGAGCCGCGGCAGTCGCGGTCGCCTGTGCGGCATGAAAATAGTGGCCGGTCGCGATCGAACCAGCCACCGCGAGGGCGCCAAGGATTACGATACCGCCGACGACACGTCGGAAGCGGCCGGAACGGGGATTTTGGGTTGACGAAGGCATTCACGCGCTCCAGATATCTGTAGTGTTCGCTACAGATGTGGAGCTGGACGCCGGTTCGCAAGATACTTATGTATCGAGCACTATGAATTTCTTATCTCATTCATGGGGAAATGGGAAGTCGCGAAAAAACATCACGTGCAACAAGAGGATAAGCCAGGGACAATCCGTCATAGAAACGGCACCCGGCTTACGGAGCAACGAAAAATGGGAATGGGACGCCCCCGCGCTTTCGACGCGGACGCCGCTTTGGACCAGGCCATGGATGTGTTCTGGCGCCACGGTTACGAGGGCGCGACGATCGCGCAGCTTACCGAGGCGATGAATATCAATCCGCCCAGTCTCTATGCCGCCTTTGGCAGCAAAGAGGGTCTGCTGAAGGCCGCGCTCGACCGCTACACCGAGAAACGCGACGCCTGGATGGAAAAGGTCTTGGACGCCCCCACCGCCCGAGAGGTGGCCGAACGATTTCTGATGGAGCACGCGGACGCCCAAACCGATCCCGCCAATCCGCCCGGCTGTCTGCTGGTCCAGGGCGGCCTTGCCTGCGGCACCGGCTCGGAGAATGTTCCATTTGAACTGGCAGCGCGCCGCACCCGAACCGAGGACCAGTTGTACGAACGTTTTGTCCGCGCGAAGGCCGAACGCGACCTGGGCGAAGGCGCCGATCCGGCCACCCTTGCCCGTTATCTCTCCGCGGTGACATCAGGCATGTGCGTGATGGCCTCCTCGGGCGCCGACCGCAACGCGCTGCGCGAGATTGCAGCGGTGTCGCTGAAGGCGTTTGATGAGCAGGCGAAGGGGTAGAGCGGTTCACATCAAGCGCCTGCGAGCCCCAACGAAGTTGGGAGTGACCGGGGATGAAGCATTGGACCGGCTGGCTGCCGGGTCTCGACACGCTGCGTCGATATCAAGCGGCGTGGCTTCCACACGACATCGTTGCCGGGCTTGTGCTCGCGACCATGCTGGTCCCGGTCGGCATCGCCTATGCGGAAGCGTCCGGCTTGCCCGGCATCTACGGGCTCTATGCGACGATCGTCCCGCTGCTTGTCTACGCGCTGTTCGGGCCGAGCCGCATCCTTGTCCTCGGACCGGACTCGGCGCTTGCGGCCATCATCCTCGGCGTCGTCGTTCCGCTGTCGGGCGGCGATCCCCTGCGCGCGGCAACCTTGGCCGCCATGATGGCCGTCGTCTCCGGCTCGATATGCATCGTCGCGGGCATCGCGCGGCTGGGATTCCTGACCGAGCTTCTCTCCAAGCCGATCCGCTACGGCTACATGAACGGAATAGCCCTGACCGTGCTGATCAGCCAGCTGCCAAAGCTGTTCGGCTTTTCCATTGAAGGCGATGGACCTCTGCGCAGCCTCTGGGCGGTCGTCGGAGCAATCGTCGACGGAAAGACGCATTGGGCGACCCTCGGGATCGGCGTTGCGACGCTGGCGGTGATCCTGCTGCTCGCGCGGAACAAGCGGCTGCCGGGCATTCTGATTGCCGTCGTCGCGGCGACGGTCATCACCGGCGTTCTCGACCTCGGGGCGCGCTTCGGCGTGACGGTCCTGGGTTCGCTTCCCCAGGGCCTGCCGGGATTTGCCATTCCCCGGATCGGCTATGGCGACATCGTGCAGGTGCTGATCGGCGGCTGCGCCGTCGCGCTGGTGTCGTTCGCCGACACCAGCGTGCTTTCGCGCGCCTATGCGGGACGATTGGGCGATCGCGTTGATCCCAACCAGGAGATGGTGGGGCTCGGCGCGGCCAATCTGGCGGCCGGCTTTTTTCAGGGTTTTCCGATCAGCAGCAGCGGATCGCGCACGCCTGTCGCGGAAGCCGCCGGAGCGCGCACGCAATTGACCAGCGTCATCGGCGCGCTGGCCATCGCCTTTCTGCTGCTGATAGCGCCGAACCTGCTTCAGCACCTGCCCAACGCCGCGTTGGCCGCCGTCGTCATCGCCGCCGCGCTCGGCCTGTTCGAGGTCGGCGACCTCAGGCGAATCTACCGCATTCAGCAGTGGGAGTTCTGGTTATCGATGGTCTGCTTTGTCGGCGTGGCCGTGCTGGGCGTGATTCCGGGAATAGGCCTCGCCATCGTGCTCGCCATCGTCGAGTTCCTGTGGGACGGCTGGCGGCCGCATTCCGCCGTGCTGGGCCGCGCCTCCGGCGTGAAGGGCTATCACGACATCACGCGATACCCGGATGCGCGCCAGATCCCCGGGCTGGTGCTGTTCCGGTGGGATGCGCCGCTGTTCTTTGCCAATGCCGAGTTCTTCAAGGAACGCGCGCTGGATGCGGTGGCGAAATCTCCGACTCCGGTACGCTGGCTGGTGGTCACGGCCGAGCCGGTCACCAGCGTGGACGTGACCGCCGGCGATATTCTCGCCGAGCTGGACGAGGCATTGCACGCACAGAAGATCGAGCTGTGCTTTGCCGAGCTCAAGGACCCCGTCAAGGACAAGCTGAAGAAATTCGGCCTGTTGGCGCAGCTCGGCGAGAACAACTTCTTCCCGACCATCGGCGTCGCCGTTGCGCGCTACCTCGAGATCAACGACGACGTGATTTGGGAGGACTGGGAAGACCGGGCTGACGCCTAGCTAGGTCTAATCCCAGCCTTCCGGGCGGATCACCACATCGTCTGCCGCGCGCGCTCCGGCCATTCGCGATCGTATTTTTCGCCTCCGACCGTGTGCTCGCTCATCTCGGCAAGGATCTGGCCCGGCGTCGGCAACGCCTTCGGATCGACCCGCTTGTCCGGATTCCAGAGATCGGAGCGCACGATCGCGCGGGCGCACTGGAAATAGATTTCCTCCACATTCATGACGATCACCGTGCGCGGTGCCTTGCCTTCCATCGTGAAGGAGGCGAGCAGCTCCGGCTCGGCCGTGACGTAGGCACGGCCGTTGACGCGCAGCGTGCTGCCCGAGCCCGGAATCAGGAACAGCAGCCCGACGCGGGGATCGCGGACGATGTTGCGCAGCGAATCACAGCGATTGTTGCCGCGGCGATCCGGCATCATCAGCGTCTTCGCATCATGGATGCGCACGAAGCCCGGCAGGTCGCCGCGCGGCGAGCAATCGAGCCCTTCGGGGCCTGCGGTCGCAAGCGACACGAACGGCGACTTCTCGATGAGCACACGATAGAGCGGCGTCACGTGATCGGCGACCTTCACGGTCGACGCGTCGTTCGGGAAGCCGTAGATCGCCTCAAGCTGCTCGACGGTTTCGATCACCGACATTCGTGCCGTTCTCCTCTGCTTCTTTGACGCATTTTCGTCACGCGAACCGGTATCCACTTCGCTCGAAAACGCTCTATTCGTCCCAGCGTTCGCCCTTGATGATGCGGACAAGCTGTCGCGCATGATAGTCGGCGGTGCCGGAATTGACGATGGTGAAATCGGGCGTCGACGTGCTCTCGTCGACGGTGCGGGCCAGCCGCTGCTCGAGAAGGCCGTCGCTGCTGCGCGCCCGCATCGCGAGCCGCGCGGCCAGCACATCCGGCGGCGCCGTGACCAGCACCACGACAGCATTGGCATAGTTGCGGCGCGCCGCGGCGATCACGGTGCGCGAGACGTTCGCGATCACGATGCGTCCTGCACCGATATCGTCGTTGATCGACCGCGACAGCGCATAGCGATGGCCGTGCGCTTCCCAGTGCATGGCGTAGTCACCGGCGGCTACCGCGCGCTGGAAGCTCTCCGCGCTGACCTCCTCATTGTCCTCCGACGCCGAGGCCTGGCGGGTAATCAGCCGACGGGGAAACACGACATCGCGATCATCGCCACAGGCCGCTTTGGCGAACCCCAGCAGCGTATCCTTGCCGGCGCCGCTCGGGCCGACCACCAGGATCAGCCGCCCGGGACCGATTCCGGCGCGCCGATCGGCGACGACGGATGCATCGGTCATGCGACCCTCCCCCCTTCGCGCCAGACGCTGCGCACGACGGGCAGATCGCGCGCGACGTGCACGCGGATCAGGTCGGCGCGCCGGCCGACCGCGATCTCGCCGCGGTCGTTGAGCCCGACCGCTTCGGCCGGTGTCTTGGTCACGGTGCGCACGGCGGAAGCGAGATCGATCGCCGGCACATGCCGCGGCAGTTGCAGCGCCGCCATCAACAGGCTGGACGGAATGTAGTCCGACGACAGGATATCGAGCATGCCCTCATTGGCGAGATCGACCGCCGCGATATTGCCGGAGTGCGAGCCGCCGCGCACCACATTCGGCGCGCCCATCAGGATGTCGATGCCGGCGGCGTGCAAGCCCCGCGCAGCTTCCATCGTGGTCGGGAACTCCGCCACCGCGACCCTGTCGTTGACGGCGTCGACCACGTTCTCGTCGGTGGTGTCGTCATGGCTCGCCAGCGGGATCCGGTATTCATGCGCCAGCGCGACGATCGCGCGGGTGTTCGCAACAGCATATTCCTTCTGATAGGCGAAGCGCCGTGCGAACAGCACGTCGAGTTGGGCGTCGGTCATGCCGCCGCCCTTGCCGCGATAATAGTCGCGCAGCTTCACCTCGTCGCGGAACTGGCGCTGACCCGGCGTGTGGTCCATCAGCGACATCAGCCGCACGTCCGGCCGGTCGATCAGTTCCTTGGCCTCGGCAACCACGTCCGGCATCGGGACCTCGCAGCGCAAATGCAGGAAGTGATCGGCGCGCAGCAGATTCTCCTCGCGCGCCGCCGCGATCGCCGCCGCCAGCACGCCGGCGCGGCCGTCGACATCCTCGGCGCCGTCCTCGCGCCAGACCCGCAGCGAATCCAGCACCGTGGTGATGCCTGAGGTCGCGAGCTGCCCGTCATAGGAGATCACGGCCGCGACCGGATTCCAGAACACCTTCGGCCGCGGCACATAGTGCATCTCGAGATGGTCGGTGTGCAGCTCGATCAGCCCGGGCATCAGGAGGTCGCCGCCGGCATCCTCGGCGGCCTCGGGCGCCCTGCCCTCGCCGAACTCGGCGATCTTGCCGCCTGATATCGCGACCCAGCCCTGCTCGATCACGCGATCGGCGAGGACCAGCCGGGCGTTGCCGATGATGGTGTCTTGCTTGACGGTCATTTCAAACGGTCCTTCAGGCAGCAGCCGCGAACGAGGTCACATCGACGATGCGGTCAGCAATCAGATGACGGATTTCGTCGTCATGGACAATCGCGACCATCGCGACGCCCCTGGTTTTCTTCTCGGCGATCAGCTCGACCACCACGGCGCGATTCGCCGCATCGAGCGAAGCGGTCGGCTCGTCCAGCAGCAGGATCGGCAGGTCCGAGATGAAGCCGCGCGCGATGTTGACGCGCTGCTGCTCGCCGCCGGAAAAGGTCGAGGGCGGCAAGGTCCACAGCCGCTCCGGAATGTTGAGCCGGCGCAGCAGCTGGCCGGCGCGCGCGCGGGCCTCCTCGCGCGCCACGCCGTTGACGATCAAGGGCTCGGCAACGACGTCGATCGTCGCCACCCGCGGCACGGCGCGCAGGAACTGGCTGACATAGCCGATGGTCGAGCGGCGGATGCTCAGCACTTGGCGCGGCTCGGCGGTGGCAAGGTCGACAACCTTGCCGTGATGGCGGATGCCAATCCGGCCGCTGTCGCAGCGGTAGTTGCCGAAGATCATTTTCAGGATCGAGGATTTGCCGGCGCCCGACGGGCCCGACAGCACCACGCACTCACCCGGATCGACGTGGAACGAGACGCCGCGCACCACGGGCAGTTCGACGCCGCCCTGCAGGTGCATGGTGAAGGTCTTCTCGGCGTCGGCAAGTTCGATCATCGCGGTCATTGGCACGCTCATGGCGGAAGAATCGAGGAAACGAGCAACTGCGTGTAAGGCTCGCGCGGATCGTCGAGCACCTGGTCGGTCAGGCCGGTCTCGATGACGCGGCCGCCCTTCATCACCATCACGCGATGCGAGAGCAAGCGCGCCACCGCCAGATCGTGGGTCACGACGATCGCGGCGAGCCCGAGCTCGCTGACGAGGTTGCGCATCAGGTCGAGCAAACGCGCCTGCACCGAGACGTCGAGGCCGCCGGTCGGCTCGTCCATGAACACCAGCCGCGGCTCGGTGACGAGGTTGCGAGCGATCTGCAGCCGCTGCCGCATGCCGCCGGAGTAGGTCCTCGGCGCATCGTCGATGCGGCCGGTATCGATCTCGACCCGCTCCAGCCAGGTCGACGCGGTGTCACGGATGCGGCCGTAATGATTCCAGCCGACCGCCATCAGCCGCTCGCCGACATTGGCGCCGGCCGACACGCCCATGCGCAGGCCCTGCGCCGGATCCTGGTGCACGAAGCCCCAGTCGGTGCGAAACAGGAAGCGCCGCTCGGCCTCGCCCAATTCGGCGAGATCGCGCAGCACGCCGTCGCGCATCCGGTAGGACACCCGGCCCGCGCTCGGCGCGAGCTGCGCCGAGAGCAGCTGCAGCAGCGTCGACTTGCCGGAGCCGGACTCGCCGACGATCGCCAGCACCTCGCCGGGATAGAGCGCGAACGAGACGTCGCGGCAGGCGGCAAGCCGGCCGTAATCCTTGGCAAGCCCCTCGGCCACCAGCAACGGCTCGTCGTTGTCGAGGCTCGATAGCTCAGACATGCGCCTTCTCCTTGTGCGGCGCCGCGCTCTCGGTGCCGTGATGGCCGGCCGCCTGGCGCTGCTCGCAGAAGTCCGTGTCGGAGCAGACGAACATCCGCCCGCCCTTGTCGTCGGTGACGATCTCGTCGAGATAGGAATTGTCGGCGCCGCACAGCGCGCAGGGCGCGTTGAAGCGGTAGCGCGTGAACGGATGATCCTCGAAGTCCAGCGACACCACCGTGGTGTAGGGTGGGATCGCGTAGATGCGCTTCTCGCGGCCGGCGCCGAACAGCTGCAGCGCCGCGCAATTGTCCATCTTCGGATTGTCGAACTTCGGCGTCGGCGACGGGTCCATCACGTAGCGCGCGTTCACCTTCACCGGATAGGCGTAGGCGGTGGCGATATGGCCGAAGCGCGCGATGTCCTCGTAGAGCTTGACATGCATCAGCCCGTATTCGGCGAGCGCGTGCATGCGCCGCGTCTCGGTCTCGCGCGGCTCGAGGAAGCGCAACGGCTCGGGGATCGGCACCTGATAGACCAGCACCTGTCCGGCATGCAGCGACGCCTCGGGAATGCGATGCCGGGTCTGGATCACGGTCGCGTCCGTGGTCGAGGTCGTGGTCGCGACGCCAGCGGTCTTGCCGAAGAATTTGCGGATCGAGATCGCGTTGGTGGTGTCGTCCGAGCCCTGGTCGATCACCTTCAGCACGTCGTCGGGACCGAGGATCGCGGCCGTCACCTGCACGCCGCCGGTGCCCCAGCCATAGGGCATCGGCATCTCGCGGCTCGCAAACGGCACTTGGTAGCCAGGGATCGCGATCGCCTTGAGGATCGCGCGGCGGATCATCCGCTTGGTCTGCTCGTCGAGATAGGCGAAGTTGTACGTCGGCGCGTTCATTCCGCGGCCTCCTGCATTTCCACGGCCGCGCTGGCTTCCGCAAACTCCTGCCGCAGCTTGCGCAACAGGCCGAGCTCGGACTGGAAGTCGACATAGTGAGGCAGCTTGAGATGCTCGACGAAGCCGGTCGACTGGACATTGTCGGAGTGCGACATCACGAACTCCTCGTCCTGCGCCGGCGCCGCCGCCTCCTCGCCGAGCTCGCGCGCACGCAGCGCGCGATCGACCAGCGCCATCGACATGGTCTTGCGTTCGCTCTGCCCGAAGGCGAGGCCATAGCCGCGGGTAAAGCACGGCGCCTCGGTCGTCGAGCCCTTGAACTGGTTGACCATCTGGCACTCGGTCAATTCGATCCAGCCGAGCGGCACGGCAAAGCCCGCGTCCTCGGCGAAGAACTCGACCTCGACCTCGCCGAAGCGGATCTCGCCAGCGAAGGGGTGATTGCGGCCGTAGCCGCGTTGCGTCGAGTAGCCGAGCGCGAGCAGGAAGCCCTCGTCGCCGCGCGCCAGATTCTGCAGCCGCAGATCGCGATCAGCCGGAAAGCTCAGCGGCTCGCGCGTGAGGTCGCCGACCGGCGTGTCGCTATCTGCCTGCGGCGAGGGTTCGATCAGACCATCACGGCCGAGAATGTCGGTGACCCGCGGCGTGGCGGCCTGCGAGGCTTCCGCGGTCGCCGGCTGCTCCGGCACAAAGCCTTCCGCGAGCTGCGGATCGAGCAGGCGATGGGTGTAGTCGAAGGTCGGCCCCAGGATCTGGCCGCCCGGAACGTCCTTGAACGTCGAAGAGATCCGCCGCCGCACCTGCATCTCGCCGGTGTTGACCGGCTCGGTGGCGCCAAAGCGCGGCAGCGTGGCGCGGAAGGCGCGGACCAGGAAGATCGCCTCGATCATGTCGCCGCGCGCTTGCTTGATCGCGAGCGCCGCGAGCTCGCGGTCGTAGAGCGAACCTTCGGTCATCACACGATCGACACCAAGCGCGAGCTGCTCGGAGATCTGTGCCAGCGTCACCTCGGGCACGTCGCGGTCGCCGCGCCGCTCATGCGCGAGCAGCCGATGAGCATTCTCGATGGCGCGCTCGCCTCCCTTGACGGCTACATACATCGCTCACCCTCCGCTTGCGATCAGCCGCGTGGTGCGCGGGATCGCCACAATGGCATCGTCATGGACCAGCACGACATCGATGCCGCGCGGGAACAGGGCTTCGTTGATCGCAAGCCGCTGGAACAGGTCGCGTGGCTTGATCATCGCCTGCAACACGGCGCTGCCGTCGATGCCGGGCCCTTTCAGCTCGAAAGCCGGGCCCTGCGACAGGCTGTCGACCTGCAGGATCAGCGTGGTCGACCGGTCAGGATATTCGCTGCTGCCGAATGTGAATCGATCGAGCGCCGGCAAGCTCGCGGCGTCGCCGACCAAAGCGAAGCTCGCGATCGAGGAATCGGTGATCACCGGCGCGCTGGCGTGAAACTTCAGCCAGCGGGCGACGTCCGGCGTCGCCGACATCGCAGCATCAAGCCAGATCGGCGTGTCGTGATCGAACAGCGTCAGCGCGATGGCGGCCGAGCCGCGCATCATGCCGGCCGGTGTTCCCACGCTCGCGGCGACGCGCTGCACGCTGCCCGGGCGCGCCATCGCATCCATCACGGAACGGAAAGTCGACTGCGCCGACAGCACCTTGTCGGCAAAGCCCGCGGGCATTTCGGCAATCGTCGTCATTGCATCATCCCTCACCGCGCACCATCGTGTAGAAATCGACCCGCGTCGCCGCGGTTTCCGCTGCCTTGCGGCCTCGTTCAGCGTTCATGGCGACGCGCAGCGGCGCGATCACCTTGGCCTCCACCTCGCCGGACAGCTCCGCCGACTGCATCATGGCGTCGCACAGCGCGATCATCTGCGCCTTCCGCGCGTCGCGGCCGAGCGTGTAGCCGAAGCCGACCTCGCCGGTCGCAAGCCGCACCGCCGCGCGCGACACCGTCGCCTCGCCGAGATTGAACGGCGCACCGTCGCCGCCGATCCGCCCGCGCAGCATCACAAGGCCGTTTTCCGGCTCGCGCAGGTTCTCATGCGCGGGCACCGCGATCGCCGCCAGCCTGCCGGCGATATCCGCAGCGGCGGCGTGCGCCAGCACCGTCATCGCGGCCTTGCGCTGGGCCTGTTTGCTGTTTGGTCCGGTCGAACTCATGGGCAAACCTTTGGGCAACCTTGCTTGCATCAAGTTGTCTATGATACTAGACAACTTGATAGCGGAGCGCCATGACTGTTTCGTGACAAACCAAAGATTTCTGGTATCACCGCGCCATGAGCATGCAGGAAAGTTCCGGCGTCGCCTTGTGGCGGCAGGTCGCCGACGGCATCGAGCGCGGCATCGCTGACGGCCGCTTTGCCGCCGGCGAAAAGCTGCCCGGCGAGATGGAGATCGCCGAGACGTACCGGGTCAACCGGCACACCGTGCGGCGGGCGCTCGCCGCATTGGCCGAGCGCGGCCTGGTGCGCGCCGAGCGCGGCAGCGGCACCTATGTCGAAGCCCAGCGCCTCGCCTATCCCCTGCGCTCACGCACGCGATTTTCCGAGATCGTCGGCGCCGGCGGTCACGAGCCGCGCGGCCAGTTGATCGAGGCAGGCGACGACGTTGCCAATCGCGAGATCGCACGCGAACTGGGCCTGAAGATCGGTGCGCCACTGATCCGGATCGAAGCGGTGCGCCTCGCCGACCGGACGCCGATCTGCGTTTCCACCACCTGGCTGTCGGCCGAGCGGTTTCCCGATGCCGGCAGCGTATTCGCCAACGTTCGCTCGATGACCAAGTTGCTCGGACATTACGGCGTCAAGGACTACCACCGCGCCTCGACCCGGATCACCGCGGCGATCGTCGATGCGACCGACGCCGCGCGGCTCGACCTGCCGCTGGGACGACCCGTGCTGGTGGTCGACGCCACCGACGTCGACATGCTGGACCAGCCGCTGGTGACCAAGCGCTCGCGCTTCGCCGCCGAGCGCGTCGAGTTTCTGGTCGAGAACGGCTGACGTGCTTCTGCTCCCTCGCCCCGCTCTTGCGGGGAAAGGGTTGGGGTGAGGGGCTGTCTCCGCGACTTCGAAAGCTTTGAGTGTGCGGAGAGTCCCCCTCACCCGGAATTTGCGCTGCGCGAAAATTCCGGCCTCTGCCCGCACGCGGGGAGAGGCGAAGAAGAAGCTACACCACCGCCCTTTGCCCGATGATCGCAAAGCGCAGCTTGCTGGAGATGAAATCGATCGCGGCAACCGCGATCAGGATCATCAGGATCAGGAACGACACCTTCTGCCATTCCAGCACGCGGATCTGCTCGGCGAGTTGCAAGCCGATGCCGCCGGCGCCGACGATGCCGATGATGGTCGCCGAACGGGTGTTGGACTCGATGAAGTAGAGCACCTGCCCGGCGATCACGGGCAGCACCTGCGGCAGCAGGCCGAAGCGGATCTCGTGCAGCGGGTTGCCGCCGGAGGCGCGGATGCCCTCGACCTGCTTGCGATCCGCCGCCTCGATCGCCTCCGAGAACAGCTTTCCGAACGCGCCGAAGTCGGACACCATGATCGCGAGCACGCCGGCGAACGGGCCGAGGCCGACGACGTTGATCCAGACCAGCGCCCAGATCAGCGTGTCGACGCCGCGGATCGAATCGAGGAAGCGGCGCACCGGAAAGCGGATCAGGTTGGAGGGGATGATATTGCGCGCCGCCAGCAGGCTGACCGGCAGCGCCAGCAGCGCGGCAAGCGTGGTGCCGAGCAGCGCGATCGACAGCGTCTCGCCGAGCGCCTGCATGTAGAGCGGGAACGACGAGCCCGGATTCGGCGGGATCATCAGCATGGTGATCCAGCCGAGCTGGCTGAGGCCCGCGATCAGCCTGGACGGCGAGAAGTCGAGATCGACCAGGCCGAACACGAAGATCGCAAACGCCGCCACGATCATCGCCGGCAGCGCCAGCCGCGCCGAGGCGGGCCGGTCGAAGGCGTCGGGATATTTCGCGCGCAGCTCGGGCGTATCCGGCTTCGGCAGCTGGCTCATCGCCGGGTCTCCTTACCGAATAGCCGGCCGCGCAGCCAGCCGGTCGAGATATCGATGATGAAGACCGTGATGATGATGGTGACGAGGATGGCGCTGACGTCGGAATAATAGAACTTGCGGATCGCGACCACGAGTTCCTGGCCGATGCCGCCGGCGCCGACAAAACCCATCACCGAGGCTTCGCGGACATTGATCTCGAAGCGCAGCAGCGCGTAGCTTGCATAGCCGGCCGAAACCTGCGGCAGCACGGCAAAGCGCATGCAGGACAGCCAGCTCGCGCCGGTGGAGCGGATGCCCTCGACCGGCTTCATGTCGGCATTCTCGACGATCTCGGCGAACAGCTTGCCGAGCGCGCCGGTCGAGTGAATCGCGATCGCCAGCACGCCGGCCATCGGCCCGAGGCCGAACGCGATCACGAAGATCAGCGCAAACACGATGCCGGGCACCGTGCGGGCGAATTCCAGCAGGCGGCGCACCACAAAGCGCAGCCACGGTCCCGGCGAGGTGTTCTGGGCCGCGAAGAAATTCAGCGCAAAGGCGAACACCGCGCCGGTCAGCGTGCCGACATAGCTGATCAGCAGAGTCTCGCCGAGCATCTTCAGCCACTTCTTCCAGCCCCAGAACCATTCAGGAAGATCGGTCCAGACCCGCGCGCCCGAATCAAGCGTCAGGATGCGGTCGAAATAGCTGACGAAGTTGCCGAAATAGGTGAACAGCGTGCGCAGGTTCACCTCCGCGCCGAACGCGGCGATCACCAGCACCGCACAGAACGCGGCCACCGCCAGCGCAGCCTTGAGCCGCTTGCGTGCGACGGACCTGCGGTAAGCGTCTTCCAGCGTGGCCAGTTGCTGCGCCGGAAGAATGGATACGGCGGTCGCCATCGACGCGTGCCAGTCCGGTTCGAGTTGAGCAGAAAGGGCCGGGCTGTCGAGCCCGGCCCTCGTGATTCAGGCGATCAGCTCGCCTTCTTCTTGCGCAGATTGTCGACGAACTTGATCAGCTCGATGGTGCCGTCCCAATCCTTGGTGGTGGCGGGATGGAAGCCCTTCTTCTGGCCGTCGGAGAGACGGTCGAAAGCGGCCTTGTCCTTGGTCGGGGCGTCGAAGAAGGCCTTCGCGATCGCGGCCTTCAGATCTTCCGGCAGATCGGCGTTGTAGGCATAGGGACCGTTGATGATCGGCGCCGACTTGTGGATGATGCGAAAATCGTCCTTCTTCATCGCCGAGCCGTCGGCGTTCTTCAGCATGCCCTTGTGCAGCATCTGGGCCAGCGTGGAGTCGTCGTCGCTGGTCCACTGATTGGCCGCCATATCGACGGTGCCCTGCGCCAGCGCCAAGACGGCGTTCTCGTGGCTGCCGGTGAACACGACCTTGCCGAAATAGGTATCCGCATCGTGGATGCCCATCTTGTCGAGCTCGAAGCGCGGCACGTTGTTGCCCGACGTCGAGTTCGGATCGACCAGGCCGAGATTCTTGCCCTTCAGGTCATCGACGCTCTTGGAGGGGCTCGACGCCTTGACGAAGAATACCGAGTAATAGCCGGTCGAACCGTCCGCGTTGATGTCGTTGGCGAAGGCGTCGGTCTTGACGCCGGTCAGGCGGGCGCGCGCGAACGAGGCCGAGCCGTAGCTGGCGATCTGGATGTTGCCGGCGCGCTGACCTTCGATAACGGCCGCGTAGTCGTTGGCGATGCGCAGCGTGACCTTCACGCCGAGTTCCTTCGACAGGTACGCCACGAACGGCGTCCAGCGCTCGGTGACGCCGGAGGCGTTCTCGGCCGGCACCACCGCGAAGGTGAGCTCCGGATATTTTGCTTTCCAGTCCTGCGCGAATGCCGAACCGGTGAACGCCAGCACGGCGGCGCCGGCCAGAACGATGCGACGAGTGATCATGACTACCCCTCTTTTGTGGTTACACCTGTTGGCCGGGCAAAACGCCCAGCCTCGCAGATTGAAAAATGCGCGACGCTCAGGCCGCGGCTGCGGTGCCGAGCGCCGGAGCCGTTGCGCCGTCGGGCGCAGGCAGCGGTGCTGCGCCGATGACGTCATTGGCCTCGAGATCGTAAAGCTCGCGGGCGATATGGTCGGTCAGCGCCGCCGGGGCGCCGTCGAATACCACCCGCCCCGCCGCCATGCCGACCAGGCGATCGCAATAGGTCCGTGCCAGGTCGAGCGAGTGCAGGTTGCAGAGCACCGTGATGCCGAAATGCTTGTTGATGCGCAGCAGTGCATCCATCACGATCTTGGTGTTGCGCGGATCGAGCGAGGCGATCGGCTCGTCGGCAAGAATGATGTCGGGCTCCTGCACCAGCGCGCGGGCGATCGCAACGCGCTGCTGCTGGCCACCGGAGAGCTGGTCGGCGCGCTGCGCCGCGAGCGGGGCGATATCGAACTGATCGAGCGCGGACATCGCCAGCGCCCTGTCCTGCTCCGGCCAGGCCTGCGCCAGCGAGCGCCAGGACGGAATCTGGGCCAGCCGGCCCATCAGCACATTGGTCAGCACGTCAAGGCGGCCGACCAGATTGAACTGCTGAAAGATCATCGCCGAGCGCGCCCGCCATCGCCGCAGCGCCCTGCCGCGCAGGGCGGTGACGTCGGTGCCTTCGAACAGGATACGGCCCGAGGTCGGATCGGCGAGACGGTTGATCATCCGCAGCAGGGTCGACTTGCCGGCGCCGGAACGACCGATCACGCCGACAAAGCTGCCCGGCGCGATCGAAAAGGACGCGTTGTCGACTGCGGCTTTCGTGCCGAACCGGCACGTCAAACCTTCCACCACCAGCATGTAATGCTCCAACCGCGCCTCGTTGGGCCATCGCTATCCCCGGCGCTTTACAGTTATGTGACGACAGCGCTGCGGTGCGGCGATCGTCCACACCCCTCCCTTGTCGCTCCCTTGCCGTCATCGCAACGTCATGATGTTGTCATCAAGCATCCCGATGACGAGCGCGCATCTCCCCGGAAGCCCAAGATTCTTGAAGATTTGCGGAGGCCCTGATGGCCGGAAAAACACTCTCGGTTGTGCCGACCGTCGACCCGACCGCGTCGGTCCGTGAGAGCAAGCTCGGCAAATACACCGAGGTCGGCGCGCGCACGATCCTGCTTGAAGTGAGCATGGATGACTACTCCTACGTCGTGAACGACAGCCAGATCACCTACAGCTCGATCGGCAAGTTCTGCTCGATCGCGGCGATGACCCGCATCAATCCCGGCAACCACCCGATGCATCGCGCTAGTCAGGCGCATTTCACCTACCGCGCCAGCGCGTATTTTCCCGGAGAGAGCGACGACACCGACTTCTTCAACTGGCGACGTGCGCATCACGTGCATATCGGCCATGACGTCTGGATCGGGCATGGCGCGATCCTGTTACCGGGCCGGAACATCGGAACCGGCGCTGTGGTCGCCGCCGGCGCGATCGTGACCAAGGATGTGCCCGCCTACACCATCGTTGCCGGTAATCCGGCGCGGCCGGTGAAGCGGCGCTTCTCCGAGACGATCGCCGACCGCCTCGCCGCGCTCGCGTGGTGGGACTGGGATCACGAAACACTTCGGCGTGTCCTGCCCGACTTTCGCAAACTCGCGGTCGAGGAATTCCTCGACAAGCATGAGGCCGAGGCCGTATCCCAATCGCAAGCCAAACAACGGAGCGCCGCATCGTGACGGACATTTTCATCGAGGGCGGGCGCACGCTGGTTGACGGCGCCCTGGTCGAGACCTCGCTGCGGACCGCGGGCCGCGACATCGGCGCGCTCGACGCCGAGCAGGGTCGCGCCGCGCTTCACATCGATGTCAGTGGCCTGCTGGTGCTGCCCGGCATCATCGATCTGCACGGCGATGCGTTCGAGCGGCAGATGATGCCGCGCCCAAGCGTCGACTTCCCGACCGACGTGGCGTTGATCGACAGCGACCGGCAGGCGATCGCCAACGGCATCACCACCGTGTTCCATGGCACGACCTGGTCGTGGGAGCCCGGCCTGCGCAGCGCGGAGAATGCGCGGAAACTGCTCGACGCGATCGAGGCGCTGCGGCCGCAGCTCGCCGCCGACACCCGCTTCCACCTGCGTCACGAGACCCACAATCTCGAGGCCGAGGCCGAGATCATTCAATGGCTCGCCGAAGGCCGCATCGACCTGTTCGCCTTCAACGACCACAGCAACGTCAAGCCGAAGAAGCGCAACCAGCTGGCCGAGCGCACCGGGCTCTCCGTCGAGGCCGTCAACGACATGCTCGACCGGGTCGTGGCGCGCCGCCCCGAAGTGCCCGCCTCGATCGCGCGACTGGCAGCGGCTGCGCGCGCGGCCGATATCCGCATGCTGTCGCATGACGACAACAGCCCGGCGATGCGCCAGGAGTTTCGTGCGCTCGGCGCCGTGATCGCCGAATTCCCTGTCAACGAGGAGACCGCGCGCGACGCCGCTGATGCGGGCGACTTCATCGTGTTCGGCGCGCCCAATGTGGTGCGTGGCGGCAGTCACACCGGCTGGACCAAGGCATCCGACATGATCGCACAGGGCCTCTGCTCGGTGCTGGCGTCGGACTACTACTATCCGGCGCAGCTGCTCGCGGCGTTCCGCCTCGTCGCCGATGGCATCCTGCCGCTCGCCAGGGCCTGGGACCTGATCTCGTCGGCACCGGCGCGCGCGGCAGGGCTCGCCGACCGCGGCGAGCTCGCCGCGGGCCGCCGTGCCGACATCATCGTCGTCGACGACAAGGTGCCGCTGCGGCCGCGCATCGTCGCCGTGATAGCGGCCGGACGGCTGGTGCACCTGGCGGACGCGAGCTGCCTCGTTCATTCGCTCGCACCGCGCAAGACGGTTGCGGCGGCATAGTCCGGTCCCATGGCCAGCACTCCGCGCTACGCGATCTATTATGCGCCGTCACCCGACAGCGCCCTGCACCGCTTCGGTTCGACGCTGCTCGGCTACGATGCCGTTTCGGGCGACGACCTGCCGTTTCCCGATGGCGTCACGCCCGACTGGCGCGAGGTCACCGAAGATCCGCGCAAGTATGGATTCCACGCCACGCTGAAGGCGCCCACCGCGCTCGCCGCCGGTCGGAGCGAGGCCGAGCTTCTCGATGCCTGTGCCGCCTTCGCCGGCCGCGCGCGGCGCATTCCGGTGATCGAACCGGTGGTCGATGCGATCAGCGGCTTCATCGCGGTGATTCCGGCCGGCCGCTCGGACGAGCTGCAACAGCTTGCCGCCGATTGCGTCGCGGAATTCGACGCGTTCCGTGCCCCGCTGACGGCCGCGGATCGCGCGCGGCGCAAGCCCGAGCGGCTCACCGCGCGGCAGTGCGACTATCTCGATCGCTGGGGCTATCCCTACGTCATGGAGGAGTTCCGCTTCCACATGACGCTGACGGGGCGGCTGAGCGACGAGCGGCGCGGCCCGATCGTGGCCCAGCTGCGCGAGCGGTTCGCGGCGATCGAGCTTGCGACGCTGGCCATCGACCGCATCGCGCTGCTCAAGCAGGCCGATGGCGCATCCCGCTTCCGCATCATCGGCAGCTGGCAACTGCGGGCGAGCTAATTTGGCTTCGCGAGCTCGGCCAGCAGCCACTTCTTGAATGTCTGCAGCGCGCGACTGCGCTGCGCGCCCGGCGGATGAACCAGCCAATAGCTGCCGGTGACGTGGCCGACCGGCAGGAGCCGGCGAATCGCGCCGCGCCGCTCGCTTTCCCCGATAAAGGGTTCGAGCGCGAGCGCGACACCGGCACCGCGCTCGGCAGCCTGCAGCGCCGCCACAAAACTGTCGACCGAGATCGCGCGCGTTGCGGGCGGCGCGGGCTCGCCGGCATGCTTGAACCAGAGCGGCCAGGCTGCGGGGAATGTCGTCACATGGATCAGGACGCCGCGGCCGAGATCGGCAGCGGTGCGCAGCTTCAACCGCCGGGTCAGCGCCGGCGCGCCGACCGGAACGGTCCTCACCTCCATCAAGCGATGCGCGACGACGCCTTCGGGCTTGTCGGGCCCGAAGCTGATGCCGGCATCGAATGTCTCGGCGTCGAAATCGACATTGCGGTTCGAGGTCTCGATCGCAAGATCGAGCTCGGAATGCCGGGTGAGGAACGAGGATAGCCGCGGGATTAGCCAAGCCGACGCGAACTGCGGCAGCACCTTGAGCCGTAGCCGGCGCTGGCCGGCCGCCTCGACCGCCGATTCCGCCTGCGCCAGCAGTGCAAACGCGCGACCGGTCGCGGCGGCCAGCTTCTCACCGGCAGGAGACGGCCGAACCACGCGATGGGTACGGTGAAACAGCGCGACGCCAAGATGGATTTCGAGATTGCGAATGCGATGGCTGATCGCCGAGGCGCTGACATTCAGCACGCCCGCGGCCTCCTTGAAGCTGCCGAGCCTGACTGCGACATCGAACGCCTGCAATGCCAGCAGATGCGCCGGCCGGAGGCTTGCAGCAGCGAGGTCTTCCCTCCCTTGCGACAGCGACCGGCGCCCCGGCCTTGGGTTGTTCCTGCTCATCAGCCGATACTAGCGGCCGGGCCCCGTCGATGTCGCGCGGAAAAATTGTTCGCATGAATTTCATTCATCCGAACCCGGCTCGTTTCGCTTGTCGCCTGCAGGGCAATGGGCGAATCTGCCCCTCGAAACAGACCGGCGGCAAGCCCGGCCAGCAGAGCGGGAGAACGGCGATGACGGCACAGCTCGCGGACGAAGCATCCATCGTCGACCGCATCCTCAGGCATATCGATGCCAAATCGACCGATCTCAGCGACGGCATCTGGCACGAACCCGTCGCGCATTATCTGGCGCAGGATCGCTTCGCGGCCGAGATCGAACACGTATTCCGCCGCACGCTGACGCCGTTCTGTCCGTCGGCCGCGCTCGCCGAGATCGGCGCCTATGTCGCGCGGGACGCGGCGCTGACGCCTGTTGTCGCGATCCGTGGCGCGGACGGCGTCGCGCGCGCCTTCCGCAATGCGTGCCGGCACCGCGGCGTGCAACTCGTCGACGGGGCCGGCTGCAAGAAGGCGCTCACCTGCCGCTATCACGGCTGGACCTACGGTCTCGACGGCCGGCTGCGCCGCATCCCCGACGATTACGGCTTTCCCGGCCTCGACAAGGACACGCATGGGCTCGTGCCGGTCACCTGCATCGAGCGCGACGGCCTGGTGTTCGTCTCGCAGGACGATCCCGCCGCGACATCAGAGGCCGGCGGCATGCCGACGCTGTTCGGTGACGACTGGAAGCTGTACGCGACCACCGCGCAGGAGGTCGAGGCCAACTGGAAGATCGTCGCTGAAGGGTTCCTCGAAGGCTATCATATCCGATCGACGCATCAGGACACGTTCTATCCGCTGCAGTACGACAATCTCAATGTGATCGAGCCGTTCGGCCGCAACAGCCGGATCAGCTTCCCCTATCGGCGCATCGAGAAGCTGCGCAACGTACCGCCGGGCGAGCGCAGGACGGCCGGCATGCTGACGCATGTCTATCATTTGTTTCCGAACGTGATGCTCTCGACCTTCCCGACCAATCGGCTGATGACCGTGCTCGAGCCGCTGGCGGTGGACCGCACCCGGCTCGTCACCTACACGCTGTCGAACCAGATCGCCGCGGAAGATGGCCGCACCGCGGTCGCCCAAGGACGCGATTTCGTCACCGCGGGCGCGGCCGAGGACCGTGAGATGGCCTGCGCCGCGCAGCGCGGGCTCGCAACCCGGGCAAATGCCCAATTCACCTTCGGCCTGTTCGAAGGCGCGATCAGGCATTTTCACCAGAACCTGGCCGCGATCATCGAGAGCCGTACTGGCGCACGTTGATCCGACCACACTGCTGAGGACCGAACATGCTGGACCACCCGACCGTCAAATACCGAACCGAGCAGGCCGTCGCGATCGTGACCATCGATCGCTATGACGAGGCGCGCAATGCGGTCAATCCGGAGACCGCGCAGGGGCTGGCGCAGGCGTTCCGCGCCTTCGATCGCGATCCGTCGCTGTCGGTCGCGATCCTGACCGGCGCGGGCGGCGCGTTCTGCGCCGGCTTCGACCTCAAGCGCACCGCGGCCGGCCATCGCGGCCACCGCGTCGAGAACGGCGACGGCCCGATGGGCCCGACGCGGATGAAGCTGTCGAAGCCGGTGATCGCCGCCGTCGAGGGCCCCGCCGTGGCGGGCGGCCTCGAGCTTGCGATCTGGTGCGATCTTAGGGTCGTCGCGCGTGACGCCACCTTCGGCATTTATTGCCGGCGCTTCGGCGTACCGTTGATGGATCTCGGCACCGTGCGCCTGCCGCGGCTGATCGGACACAGCCGCGCGATGGACATGATCCTCACCGGACGCGGCGTCTCCGGCGAGGAGGCCGGACGAATCGGGCTCGCCAACCGCGTCGTCGCACCCGGAACGGCGCTCACCGAAGCGCGGAGCCTCGCCCACGATCTGTGCCGCCTGCCGCAGGCGGCGTTGCGCAGCGACCGGCTCTCCGCGATCGAGCAATGGGGGCTCGGCTGGGAGCAGGCTACGCTGAACGAGTTTCGCCTCGGGCTTGCGACGGTTGCGAGCGGCGAGACCGAGGCCGGCGCACGCCGCTTCGCGGCGGGCAAAGGCCGGCACGGCGATTTCGCCGACATCGCCTGAGAAACCGATTGCAGCGGCGGCGCTACTCGTCCACCCGGGTTCGGTCGATGATCTCGGCGGCGCCCTTCGCGAGCAGTTCCATGCCGACGGCGCGGCCGAGTTCGCGCGGACGATCCGCGGGCCCGCGCCGCGTCACCTCAATGAAGCCGGCGCCGGCCTCGTCGAGCACCGAGGCGCGCAGCGTCATCTCGCTGCCCGCGAGCGTGGCGTGGCCGGCGATCGGCGAATTGCAATGGCCGTTGAGCACCCACAGCACCTCGCGCTCGGCCTCGGCGGTAAGCCGCGACGGCGCGTTGTCGATCCCGGCCAGCCGGCCCCGCGTCGTCCAGTCGGTCTCCACGCATTCCACCGCGACAATGCCCTGGCCGACCGCCGGCAGCATCTCGCCGACCGAGAAATCGTGCGCGATGCGCGCGGTCATGCCGATGCGCTCGAGGCCCGAGCGCGCCATCACCAGCGCATCCGCCGGCCCGACCTCGCCGCCATCGGGCAGCCGCTGCTTGTCGCCCCGATCGAGTTTTGCAACTCGCGTGTCGGCGGCGCCGCGATAATGGATCACGGTCGCTTCCGGAAACAGCCGGCGCAGATAGGCGGCGCGGCGCACGGCGTTGGTGCCGATCATGAAGCCCTTGCCGCGCGCGGCGCGGAGGGTGTCGAGCGACAGGCCGGGACGCAGCACGAGGCTGTCATTGGCGGCATCGCGCGCCAGCATCGCCGCGAGGACGAGACCCGGCGTCTCCTCATTGCCCGGCACGTCCTTCAGCGAATGCATCGCCGCCTGCAAGGTGCCGGCACGCATGGCTTCGCGGATCTCGGCGACGAAGGCGCCGCCCTTGCCGCCATGGCGCAACAGCTTGCTGGTCTGGTCCTGGTCGCCGCGGGTCTCGAACTTGACGATGTCGACGGCAAGGTCCGGCGCCGAAGCGCGCAGCAGCCGCGCGACCTCATCCGTCTGCGCGAGCGCCATCGCGCTCTTGCGCGTCCCAATCCGCAAAACCTGTCCCGACACGAAAGCTCCGCTGCGCGTGATCATCAACGGCTGGGGATTAGAACAAAAAGCCAGTCAAAACAACGGTTTTTGCCCCTCTTTGGCCACGCTCAGACGAGCTCCTCGACAAGCTGCACCCCGGCCGCGCGCATCGCCGCGGTCGCGACGGCAAGCGAACCGCCGAGATCGATGGCGCGGCAGCCTGCCAGCACCACCGTGGTCTCGAAACCGAGCCGCCGCGCATCGAGCGCCGAATACTGCACGCAGAAATCCGTCGCCAGCCCGGCCATCACGACGCGCCTGAGGCCGCGCTCGCGCAGATAGCCGGCGAGCCCGGTCGGCGTCTTGCGGTCGTTCTCGAAGAATGCCGAGTAGGAATCGATCGCGACGCGGAAGCCCTTGCGGATCACGAGCTCGGCCCGGTCGATCGCAAGGTCGGGATGAAACGCCGCGCCCGCGCTGCCCTGGATGCAATGATCCGGCCACAGCGTCTGCCGCCCATACGGCATGGCGATCTCGGAGAACGGCGCCGCGCCCGGATGCGAGGTCGCAAACGAGCTGTGGCCGGCCGGGTGCCAGTCCTGGGTCAGCACGACATGGTCGAACCGCGCGGCGAGCCGGTTGACGACCGGCACGACGGCATCGCCGTCCGCGACCGCCAGCGCACCGCCGGGGCAGAAATCGTTCTGCACGTCGATGACCAGCAACAGATCGTCGGGCGCAATCTTCATCATGTGCCGATCCGCAATGACGCGCGCAGCTTGCGCAGGCAGGCGATCACCGACAGCGCGGTGATGCGGCCGGTCTTCGGGTTCTCCGAAGGAATGTTCTCGATCATCATCGAGAACCGCGCGGAATCGGAATCGACCTCGATCCGGTGGGTGTTGCGGGTCACGGTCGGATCCGCCCAGATCTCGACCCTTGTGCGGTCGGGGCCGATGCCGGCCAGCGACAGCGCCACCGCGACGTTGAGGTTGGCCGGAAAGCCCTTGGCGGCGTCGCGCGCACTGCCCTCGAAGATGCGCAGCGGCTCGGTGATGCCTTCGATCTGGATGTTGTTCTCGGCCAGATGCGGCGCACCGACCAGGCCCGCGACCGGCTTGCGCGTCACGAGCTTGGCCGAATGAATGGTCCCGACGGCCGCCGCGGTCACGGCATCGAGCCCGATCAGCGCGCCGGTCGGCACGATGATCTGGCCGCCATGGGCTCTCGCGAGATCGACGAGGTCCTCGTTCTGCAGCAGCGCACCGACGCTGAGCACGACCGCGGTCTTGCCGCGCTCGACCACCGGCGCCACGATCGAACGGACCAGCTTGCTCGGCGCGCACTCGACCACGATGTCGGCGACCTCCGCCAGTTGCTCGATCGGCACCAGCTTCGGCGCCGACTTGAGCTCCGCCACCCATCCGCGGTGCTTGTCCGGGCTGTTCGCCGACACCGCGACCAGCGTCAGGCCCTCGATGCCCTGATCGAGCGCCTTGGCGACGTCGGTGCCGATCGCGCCGAGGCCGGCGACCGCAACCCGTGTCTTTGCCTTGCTGTCAGCCATCATTTCCCGCCGGCGAGCATCTTGACCAGGCGATAGAGATACTCCTCGCCCTCGTAGAATGACTTGACGAGCACGCGCTCGTCCTTGCCATGGATACGGTTGTCGTCGACATCGGCGGCCAGCCCGGAATGACCATAGGTCGGAATCCCCGCGTTACGCAGATAGCTGCCGTCGGTCGCGCCGGTGCTCATGACCGGAACGATCGACGCATCCGGCCAGAACTCCTTCGACAGCCTCTCGATCGAACCCATGATCTCCTCGTTGAGGGGCGACGGCGGGCTCAGCACGGCCTTGCCGGTCGGAGCCACCGCGATCTCCTTGTCGGCGAGCACGCGCTCGATCGTCGCCTGCACGCCCTCGACCGGCTCGCCGGGCAGGATCCGGCAGTTCACCTTGGCGGTCGCCAGCTGCGGCAGCGCGTTGATGGCGTGGCCGCCCTCCAGCATGGTCGCGACGCAGGTGGTGCGGAGCTGCGCATTGTAGCCCGGATTCTCCGACAATCGCGCCAGCGCCGCCGGATCGGGCTGCGGCGCCAGGATCGCTTTGATGTCGTCGGCATGCGACGTATCGACCTCGGCGGTCTTGCTGAAATAGATCCGGGTGGTCTCGTTGAGGTTCATCGGGAAGCTGTAATTGGAGAGCCGCACCAGGCCTCCAGCGAGGTGATAGATCGCATTGTCCTTGCGTGGCAGCGAGGAATGGCCGCCGCGATCCTTCACCGTGAGCTGGTAGCCGATCGAGACCTTCTCGCTGGTCTGCACGCTGTTGCGGATCGCCTTGCCGCTCTTGAGACCGACGCCGCCGCCTTCATTGAGCGCGAACTCGGCGTCGATCAGGTCGCGGTGGTTCTTGATCAGCCACTGCATGCCGAGACCGTTGGCATCGAGGATCTCCTCGTCGGTCTCGAGCGCCACGATGATGTCGCGGTCGGGCTTGTAGCCCTCCTTCCTGTAGCGGATCAGATTGGTGATGAAGGCGGACGCCATGTATTTGTCGTCGCCGGAGCCGCGGCCATAGAAATAGCCGTCCTGCTCGGTGAGCTTGAACGGATCGACCGTCCAGTCCTCGCGAAGCGCAGGGACGACGTCGATATGGGCGACCAGGAGGATCGGCTTGCGCGCGCCGGAGCCGTGCAGCCGCGCCACCAGATTGCCCTTGTGCGGCGCCGGCGAGAACACGTGCACGTCGGCCTCGGGGAAGCCCGCCGCGCGGAGCCGCGCGCCCATCGCCTCCGCCGCCTTCTGGGTATCGCCGGTCGCGGTGGTCGTGTTGATCTCGACCAGTTCCTGGTAGATGCCGCGGGCGAATTGCTGCTGCTCGGTCAGCCCCTGCGCCGCGGCGCCGGTTGCGAGCAGCGCCGGACCGAGCGCTGCCGCGAACCGCAGCGATCGAACGGTGTCTCTAGCCTTGTGCGACATCATGCTCTCCCGGAATTCCGCCACCTGATTGGAGCGAATTCAGACAGGCGACACGCGCTTTGGCAAGACGGCAAGCCCTTCAATTTCCGCGCGCATGCTCCGCAGTTTCGCGCACGCTATTTGCAGTCCTTATTTCGAATCCTTGTTGGTATCCTTGGCCGCGATCACCTCGATCTCGACCAGGAATCCGGGATTGGCGAGCGCTGCGACGCCGACCACCGAGCGCGCCGGCAGGTTCGGCTGGCTGCCGCCGAAGAACTGGGTGTAGCCCTCCATGAAGGCCTTGAAGTCCATCGGCGCGGATGCGTTGTGCACCAGGAATACCTGCATCTTGACGACGTCGCCCATGCCAAGGCCCTGGCCTTCCAGAATGGTCTTGATGCGGTTGAGCACGCCGACGGTCTGCGTCTTGGTATCGCCATAGGCCGGCGGGCTCGACGGATCGGCGTCCTTGTTGATCACCGGCGGCACCTGGCCGCTGACATAGACGGTCGTGGTGTTGCCGGTGACGGTCACGGCCTGTGCGATCGGGAATGTCGAGTTGGGAATCGGATGCCTGACCACGTCAGCCGAGGCAGCGGTCGCCATCGCCGACAACGCGGCACCCAGTGCGATACCGATGAATTTCATCAAACTCTCCCCGAGTGTTTTTGTCAGCGGCGGGCGTCCTGGACATCCTTGGTCGTCACCGCGTCCTCATAGTTATTGCTGAAGTGCGTCCGCAGATAATTCACAACGGCGGCGATCTGACCATCGGTCATCATGTCGCCGAACGCCGGCATGCCGCGGCGGCCATTGATGACCAGGAAGACCGGATAGCTGCCGGCCTCGAGATTCTTGTTGCCGGCCAGCGACGGGTACGTGCCCGCCCCGGTCGCGCCCGTCGCATCCGGCATGTGGCAGCCTTGGCACATTGGCGAACAGCTCCTCGCCGGTCATCTCGACGAAGCGATACCCCGAAGAGAAGGTGCGCTTGCCCACGCCGCTGTCCTGTCCAAGGGCTGCCGTCGCCGACAGCAGCGCCAGTGCAGCGGCGACGGATGTTGCGGTCCGCATCATCACGTTTTCACCACGCGTTCGTGCAGCCGGGAGATGACGTCGAGCGCGGACAGGATCGCGCCCTCCTGCCAGGCCGGCAGCTGCGAGGCGTGCTCGCCCGCCAGCACGATACGGCCGTCGATCTGGCAGAGATTGCGGTAATGCTGCGCGCGGGCTGCTTCGGTCCATTCGCCGGCGCAGCCGAGCGTGAACGGCACGCGATGCCAGGCCACCGCGACGCCGTTCTCGAATTCGCTTCTGTACTGCGGATGGATTGCGGCGCCGAACTCGACCGCGCTGGCGACCCGCTCGGCCGGCGTCATCGCGGTGAACTCGAAGGAATTGGCACCGCCATACATGTAGGCGCCGAGCAGGATGCCGCGGCCGCCGCGGTTGAAGCCATAGTTCGGATAGGCGATCTGCCGGATCGGCAGGTCGGTGTAGCTGATGCCGCCATAGATCGCGTCATCCTCCTCCCAGAACCGCCGCTTGAACTGCAGGCCGATCTTCACCGAGGCGGCATACGGCACGGAGTCGATCGCACTCTTCATCGGCGCGCTGACATCGACCGGCAACTGGCTCAGGATCGGCAACGGGATGGTGCAGATGCACCAGTCGGCGGTCGCCTGCTGCACCGTGGATGGACTGGCGGTGTCGACATAGCTGACGGTGACGCCGGAGCCGTTCTGCTGGATCTGCGTCACCTTGGCGCCATAGCGGATGAGATCGCCGACCTCGCGCGCGAACGCCTTGCCGATCATGTCCATGCCGCCGACCGGCTGGAACATGGTGGTCTGGAAATCGTAGCGCGCGAAGGTCTGCAGATAGCGCCACATCCGCGACCGCAGCAGCTCCTGCAGCGGGATCGGGTCGCTGGGCAGCGGATCGCCCATCAAGCCGCCGCCGGGATCGCGCGCATAACCGCGGAACTCGGCCGACACGAGGTTGGCGTTGTACTTGTAGTCGCGATCCAGCGCGCCCCAGTCGCGCAGCGACTGCAGCAGGATCTCCTGATCTTCCTTGCCGACGGTCTCGTCGAGCCGGCCCTGCTGGGTGATCTTTGCGAGCAGCTCCGAAACCCCGCCCTGGAAATCCGCCTTGATGCTGCGAAAGCGCTGCGGCTTGCCGCCGAATGCACGCGTCGCGTGCAGATAGGCGTTGTGGTTGAGCTGGATGAAGGGTTCCAGCGTCACATTGAGCCGGCGGCAGTAATCGAGCAGCGCACGGTGATGATAGGGAATCCGCCACGGGCCGGGATTGAGATAGAGCCCCTGCTCGAACTGGCTGGTCTGCCTGAAGCCGCCGAGCTCGACAAAACTGTCGCCGCCGCGGATCGACCAGTTGCGGCCGCCCGCGCGGCTGTTGAATTCGAGGATCTGGACCTTGTAGCCGGCCTTGCGCAGCTCCAGCGCTGCGGTCATTCCGGCAAGCCCTGCGCCGAGAATCAGCACCGAGGCGCCCTTCACGTCGCCTGCGAGCTTCAGCGGCCCCTTGTAGGCGGATTCCGACGCGAAGCCGAGGCTCGTCATCGCGTGATACATCGCCGAACTGCCGGCAATGGTGCCGATCAGCGCCAGCAGATCCCGCCGCCTGATTACAGATTCGTTCTGCACCCGCGCTCACCCAGCCGCTGACGTCGATGGCGAAGGGAAACGGTTGACGCGATCCGTGTCAAGAAAGGGCGCACGCTTCCACATGCACCCACACGCGCTTTTGATGCATCACGCGACCGACACATCACACCACGCGTTCGCGATGCACGCGCCGGCAATCCATTTCGAAGTCGAGCCCAACCACCGGCGGCCGGTCGAAATGCCAGGTCAAGCCGTTGCGAAGCACGCCGCGGCGGCCGAGCTCGCTTTCCAGCACCGGATAGGCGTCGTGCACCGTGTAGAGCTGCACCGCGGTGGTGTCCTGCCAACGGCCGCCGAACGCGCTCATCCGGCGTTCCATCTCGTCAGCCACGAATTTCGCCTTCGCCAGGAGGCCGGCCGGGCTGGTGTCGCCGAGGGCGACGGTGTGATCCCGATAATTGGCCTTGCCCTCGACCGACTCGCCGCTGCCGGCGACGACAAAGCTGGTTGGTGCGTCCTTGGCGGCCGGCACCGTGTAGCAGAAGGCGTGGAAGCTCGGCTCGCCGGGTGGATCGAGCTTCGGACAGACATTGCTGCGCGCCACCGGATTGACGCCGTCCCGCATCACGCCCCAGGCCACCAGCGTCTTGATGTAGATTTCGTTGAAGGCCCTGAAGCCGTCCTCGGTGAACGGCGCCGGGGAACGCAGCTCGCAGGCGCCGAACGCCGTCAGCGGACGACCCACCGCTTTGATGATGTCGGCAATCCTTGCAAAACCGGCGCGCAAGGGCACCGGTTCAGAGAAGCTGACGCGCTCGATGGCAAAGCCGGGCAGCGTACCGATGCCGCAGGAATACTGACTGACGCCGGGCATGAAGCGGTAGCCGCCGTCGGAAGCCTCGATGGTGTTGGTCATGGTGCCTCGTGAACACGGTGATGTGGCCGTCGCGATGACGTCCTGCTTGATTTCACCACAGCTGTCGTCCCTGCGAAAGCAGGGACCCATACTCCGCGGCGGTTGTTGTGGAGGGGACTTGCGGTTGCAGCACTGCTCAACAATGGCCATCGGTGGTTGATGGTGTGGACGGCCCCCTACGGCATCAGTGTGCCAGAATGAGGTTGTCTAGATCTCATACATGGGAGCCGTCCGTGAACCAGATTATCCGCATTGGGATTGATACGTCGAAGTATATTTTTGTGCTGCATGGGGTTGATGCGGCGGAGCAGGTGGTGCTGCGCAAGAAGCTGTCGCGCAAACAGGTGCTGGAGTTCTTCGCCAAATTGCCGCCGACCGTGATCGGGATGGAGGCCTGCGGGGCTTCGCAACATTGGGCGCGGGAGCTTTCCAAGCTCGGTCACGAAGTGAAGCTGATGGCACCGCAATTGGTTAAACCCTACGTGATGCGGAACAAGAATGACGGGCGGGATGCAGAAGGTCTGTGTGAAGCGATGAGCCGGCGGAGCATGCGCTTCGTGCCGGTGAAGACGGCCGAGCAGCAGGCTGCGCTGATGCTGATGGGCGTCCGCGACGGATTGATCGTCCGGCGCACCCAGCTGACCAATACGATCCGCGGCCATGCGGCGGAGTATGGCCTGATCGCACCCAAAGGACTGGACGCGATCGAGCCACTGCTGGCGCGGATTGCGCAGGACGAGACGCTTCCCGCCCTGGCACGCGAGCTGTTTGTGGTGCTGGGCCGGGAGCGCGCCAGGCTCGAGGGTGAGTTGAAGGCGGTTGAGGCCAAGCTGATGGCCTGGCACCGCGGCGATGCCACGGGCCGGCGCCTGGCTGAGATCCCCTCGGTCGGTCCGATCGTTGCAACCGCGCTGGTGATGAAGACACCTGATCCGCACGCGTTCCGTTCTGGTCGTCATTTTGCGGCCTGGCTGGGATTGACACCCAAGGACCACTCTACCGCCGGCAGGACCAGGCTTGGCAAGATCACGCGGGCGGGCGATGAGGACCTGCGCCGTCTGCTGGTCATCGGGGCCACGGCGGTGATCCAGCAGGCCAGGCGCGGACGCGGTCATCACTCGCGCTGGCTGCTGGCCCTGATCCAGCGCAAGCCGCCGAAGCTTGCGGCCGTGGCGCTTGCCAACAAAGTAGCCCGTATCGCCTGGAAGTTGATGGCGACGGGCGAGAGTTACGAGGCGGCACGGATCAAGCCCATGACAGCCGCCGCCTAATCGATTGGCCGGCCGGCGGGCTCGCTCGCCGGTCGACCCGGAGCTGCAGGAGCAGATGGAGCGATCGATCGAGCAACGATGCGAGACAATCCGTGAGACCCATCGGCCGTCAACAGGTCGCCTGGTTGTTTGGAACTCGCATCGCGCAACCCATCTTGGCCAGCGATCGACCGATCGCACTCAACAGGCCGGACATATGGATGCAAGCGATCCGATCTCACCAAAAAGCTCTTGTGCCACGGGGGCCGTCCACATATGGGTCCCCGCTTTCGCAGGGACGACACCGAACTTGTTGCACGATCACCGGCGGAAGGGTTCACCTCCCTCTCACCTCTCACGGTCGTCCCGCGACTAGCCGGGCGGTCGTCGGCCGACAGCGATCGTCAGTCGGCCGGGATGAAGCGGAGTGTGCCTGCCCGGCGCGTCGGCTTGCCGGTGTCGTTCGTATGATTGACGCCGTCCATCACAGGCACCTCGGGGAAATCGAACGGGCTTACGCCGTCGAGGCAAGCCACGTTGACGGCATACAGGTTCTGGTTCGATCGCCGTTGATGATGGGTGTAGATTCCGCAGCGCGAACAGAAGAAGTGCTGCACCGATCCGGTATGGAAGCGGTAGCTTGTCAACGTATCCTCGCCATGCAGGACCTTGATCCCGCCCATTTCAGCCATGGCAACGACGGCGCCCCGCATCCGGCAGTAAGAGCAGGTGCAGCGGCGGATTGAATTGAAGTCGTCGCTGAGCGTCACCTCGAAACGCACTGCGCCGCAATGGCACTGGCCAGCCCGAACACCCGTGTCGCCCGTCATGTTGCTGCGTCTCCTGTCCAGATCGCCCAGCGAGGTCAACGCGCCGCACGCAGTGCGCTCGGAACCGCGCAGGAGCATGATCTGCCGACTGAGACCGATCTCAATCCGAACGTATCGTCAGGATCAGCGCCGGACAATCGATCAAAACTCGCGCATGATAGGAGAAAAACTCACGCGAAGGCTCGATGCAAATTTTGACGAGGCTAGTGCGATTTGGCGACATAAGGGCAGCCGCCTTCATCAAGCGGGCGGAAGGCCTGATCGCCCGGCACCGTCGCGAGATACTCGTAGAGGTCCCATTTGCTCTTGGACTCCTCCGGCTTCTTGATGCGCATCAGATACATGTCATGCACCATCCGGCCGTCCTCGCGCACGAGGCCATTCTGGGCAAAGAAATCATTGACCGGGGTCTTGCGCATCTGCCCGATCACGGTTTCCGAATCGACCGAGTTGGTGGCGGCGACCGCCTTGAAATAGTGCCGGAGCGCCGAGTTGACGCCGGCCTGGTAGGCGGTCGGCATCGCGCCATGACGCTTGAAGAACTCCTGGGCGAAGACGCGTGTCTCCGGCGTGCGATCCCAATAGAAGGAATCGGTGAACAGCAGATCGTGCGCATGCGCGAGGCCAAGCGCAGGCACGTCGGTGAGCGTCACCTGCAGCGCGACGAGTTGCATGCTGGCGCGGATGTTGAACTCGTCGGCCTGCGACACCGCGTTGCGGAAGTCGGAACCGGCATTGGCGAGCGCCAGGATCTTGGCGCCGGAGGACTGGGCCTGCAGCAGGAAGGACGAGAAATCGGCGGTGTCGAAGGGGTGGCGAACCGCGCCGAGCACCTTGCCGCCGGCCGATGTCACGGCCTTGCTCGCATCGCGCTCCAGCGCCTGGCCGAACGCATAATCCGCCGTGAGGAAAAACCAGGGCGTGCCGCCGCGGGCCACCACGGCCTTCGCCGTCGCGTTCGAGGAGGCATAGGTGTCATAGGTCCACTGCACGCTGGTCGGCGAGCATTGCTTGCCGGTGAGGTCGGACGAGCCGGAGCCCGAGATCAGGAACAGCTTCTTGCGTTCGCGCGTCACCGTCTGGATCGCGAGCGCCACCGCGGAATTGACGCCTTCGGCGACCACGTCGACACCCTTGTTGTCGATCCAGTTGCGCACGATGCCGGTCGCCACGTCAGGCTTGTTCTGGTGATCGGCCGAAATGATCTCGATCTTGCGTCCGGCGACCGTGCCGCCGATTTCCTCCGCCGCCATTTGTGCCGCGATCACCGATCCCGGGCCATTGCCGTCGGAATATTGCCCGCTCATGTCGGTGATGATGCCGACCCGCAGCACGCCATCCTCCGCTCGGGCAGCGCCGGCCGCAAATGAGAGACACATGGCGGCCATTGCGATCAGGAGATACGAGCGTTTCGTGATGGACATTTCGTTCCCGGGTGTTTCGACGTTTCGGACGATCTCCTGAAGCAATCAGGGATCGCCGACAACCCCGTCGCCGGCATGGCGCCCTGCGATTCCGTTGAGAAATTCCGGGAGGAGGAACACAGCCATTGCGTCGACACACGCGAGGCCGATCATGCGAACGCCGCGACGAAATTTCGCCGCGGCGTGCACTGAATCATACCAATGGATCATGCGCTGTGGCGTGGAGATCGACTCAGCGCCGCTGCCACAATTGCCGCACCAGAATGCCGGCCTTGCGCTCGATCGCCTCGGCGGCGTCAAGACACATGTCCTCGCGATAGCGCGAGCCGACGATCTGGACGCCGACCGGCAATCCCTCATCGAGGCCGACCGGCACCACGGCCGCCGGCAGCCCCAGCACGTTCATCGACGAAATGAAGCGCAGGTCGTTCCAGAACAAATCCTTGACGCGCTGATCGCCGCCGAGATCGGCATTGACCTCCGGCGTCTTGCGCACCGTGGTCGGCATCACGACCAGTGGATACTGCTCGAGGAAGGTCATCCAGTTCCTGATGTGGCGCGAGCGCTCGGCGATCGCCTTCATGTAGCCGGCCTGATCGAGCTGATTGGCCAGCGCGATGAAGCCGCGGAACGTCTTCTGGAAGTCGGCGCTGGTGGTCGCCAGCATCTGGTCCTGCTGCAGCACGCGAACCTCGGTCATGATCAGGTCGCACCAGAGCTGCCAGACCTTGTTGAGATCGGGCACCTCCACCTCGCTGACCGCGTAACCCGCATCCGCCAGATGATCCGCCGCCTTGCGCTGGAGCGCGATGACGCCGCGATCGGTCGCCATGTCCTCGGGGATCTTTGCGAGCGCGACCTTGATCGGCCCGGCCGGCTTCGGCCTCGTCAGCGGCGCCGGCACATACCAGGGATCGCGCGGATCGCGCTGCGCCATCACCTCGAGGCCGAGGCGCACGTCGGCGACGTGTCGCGCCAGCGGCCCTTGCGACGACATGAACTGCGCCATCAGCGGCCGCTCCGCCGTGGCGCTGGGATTGAACGCGGGAATGCGGCCCTGGGTCGGCTTGATGGTGGCAATGCCGTTGCAATGCGCCGGCCAACGCAGCGAGCCGCCGATGTCGTTGCCGTGTGCGATGGTGCCGATGCCGGCGGCGATCGACGCGCCGGCGCCGCCCGAGGATCCGCCGCAGGTCACGTCGGCATTCCAGGGATTGCGCGTCAGGCCGTGCAGCGGGTTGTCGGTGAAGCCGCGCAGCGAGAACTCCGGCGTGTTGGTGAGGCCGATGATGATTGCGCCGGCCTTCTTGAGATTGGCCGTCACCGGCGAGTCGCCCGGCGCGATGTTGTCCTTGAATGCCACCACGCCGTTCGAATTGGCCTGGCCCTCGACGTCGATGTTGATCTTGATCGTGACCGGCACGCCGTGCAGCGGTCCGACGGCGCCGCCTCCGCGCTTGCTCGCGGCCAACGCCTCGTCCGCAGCCTTGGCGGCCTGCATCGCTGACGCGCCGAGATCGACCACGACGGCGTTGAGCGCCGGATTGGCTTCCTGCATGCGGTCGAGATGGGCGCGGACCACCTCCTCCGACGTCACTTGGTTGTTTCGGATCGCCGCGGCCGTGTCGACGGCGGACCATTGCCAGATCGGTGCGTTCGTCACGTGATGTTCTCCCATGATGTTCAGTGCCTTGTTGTTGGTTCAATCTCGCGGGTCGATCGGCGTCAGCCTTGATGCACGCGCCTCGATCAGCTCGGCCGCTGCGAGACAGACGTCTTCCCGGAAGCGGCCGGCGATCACCTGCACGCCGACCGGCGCGCCGCCGGCGGTCCCGGTCGGCACGACGACCGACGGAAAGCCGAGCGCGGGCACCGCCAGCAGCGGCCGCTGCGCATCGAGCAGCGCGCGCACGACGTTCGCGTCTTCCTGATCCTGATCGAAACGGAACGGCAGTTGCGCCGAGACCGGCAGGATGATGACGGGACAGCGCTCCTGGAACAGCTGCCAGGCCCGCACCATCGCCAGCCGCTGCTCGAAACAGGCGAGCACCTGATCGCCGTCGAGCTCGGGCGCGTAGGCGATATGGCACTCGAGGTTGTAGCGGCTCCGATCGTCGCCGAACTTGCGGATCATCGGCGCCAGCACGCGCCGCTCCTCATTGATGACGAGGCGATGCCAGAGATCGGCGGCCTCCGCGAGCCGCGGCGGCACGGTCTCCTCCACGGCAAAGCCGGCCTCCGCGAGCCAGCGCCCGGCGGCGCGCACCGCCGCGCTCACCTCGCCCGCCTCGTCGCCGAACGGCGCGGGCGCGATCGCGACGCCGATCGGACGCTTGAGCGGCGCGCCTTGCAGGGGCACCGGCAGCCATGTGCCGTCGCGCGCGTCCGCCTGGGCCATGGCGGCAAGGCCGATGCGCAAGTCGGCGACCGAGCGGGCAAGCGGCCCCTGCACCGACATCATCTGCGCGGTGATCGGACGGTCGCTGGTTGCCGACGGATTGAACGCGGGGATCCGCCCCGGCGTCGGACGCAGGCCGGCGACGCCGCAGGCGTAAGCCGGATAGCGGATCGAGCCGCCGAAATCATTGCCGTGCGCGATCGCGCCCATGCCGGAGGCAACGGCCGATGCGGCGCCACCGCTGGAGCCGCCCGGCGTCAGCCGACGGCTCCACGGATTGTAGGTCGCGCCGTGCAGATCGTTGTTGGTGAACCAGCGGTGCGAGAAGGCCGGCGTGTTGGTGCGGCCGACAATGACGGCGCCCGCCTTGCGAAGATTCGCGACCACCGGGCTGTCCTCGGTGGCGATCACGTCGCGGAACGCGACGACGCCGTTGGTGGTGGCGCAGCCGCGCTGGTCGACATTGACCTTGATGGTGACGGGGACGCCATGCAGCACGCCGAGTTCCGCGCCTGATTTCACCGCGACGTCCGCCGCGTCCGCGGCGGCCAGCGCTTCGTCGGCGAGCACAGCGACAATGGCGTTCAATGCCGGATTGACCTCGGCGATGCGATCGAGACTGGATTGCACGGCTTCCCGGCTGGAAATCGCGCGCGTCGCGATCGCACGCGCCAGATCGACGGCCGACCAGCTCCACAACTCATTCTCGCGCCGCGTGTCCATTGTCGTTTTCTCCAGGGCGTGATGCAGCAGTCGGCCGATGCGGTTCAATCGAGCCGCAACGGCTGGTGAAACACGGGCAGATCGATGCGCCGGTCTTCCGCGGGAACGACCACCGCTTCGGCGCTCAGCACATGATCGAGCATCACGCGCCGGGCGCGCGCGGCATTGCCGGAGCGGAACGCAGCCAGCAGACGCTTGTGAAACTCGATGTTCTCGCAGGTGAAGCTGGATGCGAATTCCTGGACGCCGAGCTTGCCGATCAGATGACGGATCGCCTCGTTGACGAACCGGCACATCAGGCCGAGCAGCGGGTTGGGACAGGCCTCGATCAGGATGTCGTGGAAATCGATCTCGGCGTGGCGATGATGTTCCCAATCGGCATCGCCGTCGGGATGATGCTCCTGGACCGCGATCGCCTTTTCCAGTGCGGCGAAATGCGCTGCCGTGAGGTGGCCGACCACGCTGAAGGCGAGCTCCGGCTCGATCAGCCGGCGGATCTGGTAGATCTGCGCGGTGCTGGTCGACTGGAAATAGAAATAGTTGCTGAGCAGGCCGACGATCCGGTTGATCGACACCGGCGCCACCCGCGCGCCGCCGCCGGGGCCGGTGGTGTTCTGCACCAGCCCCTGCACTTCCAGCGATTTGAGCGCCTCGCGGATGGTGGAGCGGCTGCAGCCGAACATCTCGATCAGCTCCCCCTCCTGCGGCAGCCGGTCGCTCGGCTGCAAGCCGGCCTGGAAGATGTGGCTGCGGATCAGGTCGGCGACGGCGTCCGAGCGCTTGCGCTTGATCGAGGCGCGGCGCGAAGGGTCGAGGGACGGGAGAGCCGATTTATCCATTTTATGATCATAAATAGGATCGCGATCACTTTGCAAGCCGGTTGAAGCGGCCCTTCTCCGGACCTCACGATGCCGAACCCGCCATGCGACCGGGGGCGAAGCGCCTACGCGGTCAAAGGACCGACCGGATGCGGGGAGATGGTGATGAGAGGAGTCTGCGGAGCCGAGGCGGCGTCTCGCTTAAAGCGGACTATGGTTCACGGTGTGGCGCATCTGGCGACAAAACCCTTCGACGAACTGAGCAAGCGCCTCGAAATTGACCAGCAGCCTTTCGGCCTGCTCCCGGTCAGCCGAACCGGGTGCAAACGAATCCGACAAACGCCGTTGACGATCTGCACGATCCCGGCACGTCGCGGCCCTGCTCTCGGCAAACTCCAGTTGCTCGCGTCGCCGGCCAAGCTTGTCTTCTTCCTCGAGCAGCCGCTTGTTGAGCATCGATCTCGTGTTGGTTGGAACGTCCGGGCGCTTCAGCAGATCCAGGTAGTGGTCGATGTTTGCGCGCGCGGTATACTCGTTCACGTATGTGCCTCCGGCCAGTCGCAGTCTCGGTCGGCGAGGCTTGGCTTCAACACTCAGGAGCTGCTCGATCTCAGCCAGGAGTTGGCGAAGCTCATCGGTCGAAAACCCTTGCAGGGCATCGTGGACCTGGCTTCGGGTGCTTTCCGGATCGACGGCGTTGTCTTCGGCCATTGGCGTACGGCAAAAATCAAAAAGTAAAGCCCTGTCAGGCACACACCAAATCAACAAATCAACGGCAGCTCGAACGATGCCCACGCGAACAATGATTCTGTCATCGCGCGCGCTCGCGAATCCAATGGCGTTCAAGATAAGTTACGGGTGGAACATCGCCTAGTGCACTCTGTGCCAGCCGCGCCTTTGCGCCAACCATCGGCGAAGTCTTGGTTGCCGCATCGTTAAGGCCAGAGCAGGCCGCTCCAAAAATCAAAGCAGACGGCGACGGATGCGAACAGGCCGGCACTGAGGTGCGGCATGTGACGGCAAGCGACGGAGAATCCGGATCGCTCAGCCGTGCGCGCGCTGCGCCTCGAGGCCGCGGCTGTAGCGCGACATCGCAAAGCAGAACACGAAGTAGATCACGCCGACGAACACATAGACCTCGACGCTGAAGGCCTGCCAGGCCGGATCGACGATCGCGGTCTTGGCGGTGGTCAAGAGATCGAAGATGCCGATGATCAGCACCAGGCTGGTGTCCTTGAAGAAGGCGATGAAGGTGTTGACCAGCGGCGGGATGACGTGGCGGATCGCCTGCGGCAGCACGATCAGCGCGTTCTTCTCCCAGTAGGACAGCCCGAGCGCGTCGGCGGCCTCATATTGTCCGCGCGGCACCGCCTGCAGACCGCCGCGCACCACTTCCGCAAGATAGGCGCCGGCATAGAGGATGAAGGCGATCTGGGCGCGCAGCAATTTGTCGATGTTGACGCCGTCCGGCATGAACAGCGGGAACATGACGCTCGCCATGAACAACAGGCTGATCAGCGGCACGCCGCGGATCAGTTCGACATAGAGCACGCAGAGCGAGCGGATCGCCGGCAATTTCGAGCGGCGGCCGAGCGCCACCAAAATTCCGAGCGGGAAGCCAAACGCCAATCCGAAGGTCGCGAGGATCAGCGTCACCGGCAGCCCGCCCCAGCGGTCCTGCGTGACAAAGGACATGCCGAGAAAGCCGCCCCACATCAGGCATCCGATCGCGATCAAGGAAGCGGCCCACAGCAGGAACAGCTCCTTGCGCCAGAAGCTGCGGCGGCTCGACACCACGAACAGCGCGATAAAGATCACGACCGCGAGCGCCGGCCGCCACTGTTCGCTGAACGGATAGGTGCCGAACAGGATGAAGCGGTACTTCTCGGGGATCACCGCCCAGCAGGCGCCGACGCCGCGCAGCGCGCGGCAGGCGCTGGTGTCGTTGCCTGAGACGATCCAAATCGCGTTGGCGATGCCCCATTGCCAGAGGCCGATGCAGGCCTTGGCGAGCACGAACAGCAGCAGCAGCGTCATGATGCTCGACGTCACGGACGCGAACAGGTTGGCGCGCAGCCAGGCCACGATCTGGCCGCCGAGCGTGCGCTGCGCGCGGCGCCGGCCGATCGGCAGCGGATCCTGCGGGAGATGTGCGACCGAGCTCATGTCAGCGCTCCACCAGCGCGATCCGCGCATTGTACCAGTTCATGAACAGGCTGATGCCGAGGCTGATGGTGAGGAACACCATCATGATCAGCGCGATCGACTCGATCGCCTGCCCGGTCTGGTTCAGCGTGGTGTTGGCGATCGAGACGATGTCCTGGTAGCCGACCGCGACCGCGAGCGAGGAATTCTTGGTCAGGTTCAGATACTGGCTGGTCATCGGCGGGATGATGACGCGCAGCGCCTGCGGCAGCACGATGTGCTGCAGCACGAAGCTGCGCTTCAGTCCGAGCGCCTTGGCAGCGTCCGACTGGCCGCGCGGCACCGCCTGGATGCCGCTGCGCACGATCTCGGCGATGAACGCCGACGTATACGTGACGAGCGCGATCAGCAGCGCGAAGTATTCCGGCGCCAGGGTCAGCCCGCCGACGAAATTGAATCCGCGCAGTTCGGGCAGCATGACACTCCAGCTCGCACCCAGAAGCCACGACACCAGCGCCGGCAGCGCGATGATGAGGCCGAGCGCGTAGGGCCAGGCCGGCCGCGCCTTGCCATCGAGCATCTGCTGCGCGATCAGGCGGCGCCTGACGATGATGAAGACGATCACGCCGACGACCAGCGCAACGAGCGTCCAGCCATTGGCCTCATGCAGCGGCACCGACGGCAGCACCAGGCCGCGGTTGGACAGATAGACTCCGTCGACCGGCTTCCAGGCCTGGCGCGCGGCCGGCAGACCCTGCATCAGCACGTACCAGAACAACAGCTGCAGCAGCAGCGGCAGGTCGCGCAGCACCTCGACATAGACGGCGGCGAGCCGTGCCAGCAGCCAGTTCGACGACAGCCGCGCGATGCCGACCAGCGTGCCGATCACGGTCGCCAGCACGATGCCGATGACCGCGACGCGCAGCGTGTTGACGACGCCGACGATGAAGGCGCGCAGATAAGTGTTCTTCGGCGTGTAGTCGATCCAGCTGTCGGCGATCGGCATGCCGGCTTCACGGCCGAGGAAGGCAAAGCCGGTCGAGATGCGCCGCACCGAGAGGTTATGGACCGCGTTCGACCACAGCCAGGCGACGACGGCGACCGCGATGGCGACCACCAGTATCTGCCAGAACAGGCCCGCGACGCGGGGATCGCTGAGCGAAAGCCGCCAGGGCCGGGCGGGAGGGCGTTTCGGCGTCGATGTCGTCACAGCACAAGGACCCCAGTGAGAAGCGATCTTCTGCCATGCGCAAGAGCGTTTTCGAGCGAAGCCGACACCGGTTGGCGTGAAGAAAACGCGTCAGCCTCAAATCCTGCGCGCGTCATATGTTGCACCAAATCAATATTTGTGCAACATATGTTTCATGGCCCAGGCCCAGCCGAAACCATCGCCCCTCAACGAATTGTGCAGCGCACTGCCGTCGCTGCCGATGCGCTTGCAGGAGGTCGGCCGGTTCGTCGCCGCCAATGACTATGACGCCACCACCCGCTCGATGCGCGAGCTCGCCTCCGTCGCCGGCGCCGATCCTGCCTCATTCACCCGTCTTGCCAAGGCACTCGGCTATTCCGGCTGGGACGAATTGCGCGCCGCGCTCACCGAGGCGCGCCGGCCGGCACAGGGCTCGCCGTTCTCCGGCCGCGCCAGGAGCCGCCGCGCCGGGCCGAATGCCGATGTCAAACTGGTGCACGACAAATTGGAGGCCGAGGCCGCGGGCCTTGCGCGGATTTCAGCGAGCGCGATCGCGGAAGCCGCGCGTGCGCTGCACTCGGCTGACCGGATCTGGATATCGGGGTTTCGCAGCTGCCGCAGCGTCGCGGAACTCTTGACCTATCAGCTTCGCCTGTTCCGCCCCGATGCCGTGCAATTGGTCGGCGGCTCCGGCCCGTTCGATCTCGACCACGGCGCCTTCCGCTCGGGCGACGCCGTGGTCGTGATCGGCTTTGCGCCCTACACTCTGGTCAGCGTCGAGACGGCGCGCGCCGCGCATCAGGCGCGTGCTGCGCTGATCGCGATCGCCGACACCATCAGCGCGCCGATGGCCGAGGGCGCCGATCATCTGCTGCTGTTCGAGGCCGCCTCTTCCCCCGGCTTCTTCCCGAGCCTCACCGGCGCGATCGCGGTGGCGCAGTCGCTTGCCGCCGTCGCCTTCACGCTGGGCGGCGCCGGGGCAAAGCGCAAGCTGGAGGAGACCGAGGGCCGGCTTGCCGAGATGTCGCAATATTTTGTCGAGAAAGGATGAGTGTCATGGCCGCCAACAAGAGCCGCGTGATGCATCGCAGCCTGCGCGAGACCCCGCCGAAGGCGGTTGGCGGCGACGGCGTCTGGCTGATCGCGGAGGATGGCCACCGCATTCTGGACTCCTCCGGTGGCGCCGCGGTGTCGTGCCTCGGCCATCAGCATCCGCGGATCCTTGCCGCGATCGGCAAGCAGGCCTCGAAGATCGCCTATGCGCATACCGGCTTCTTCTCCTCCGAGCCTGCGGAAGAGCTCGCCGAGCGGCTGGTCGGCCACGAGCCCGGCGGCCTCGGCTATGTCTATTTCGTCAGCGGCGGGTCGGAGGCGATCGAGGCGTCGATCAAGCTGGCGCGACAATATTTCATCGAGCGCGGCGAGCCGAAGCGCGCGCGCTTCATCGCACGCCGCCAGAGCTATCACGGCAACACGCTCGGCGCGCTGTCGGCCGGCGGCAATGCCTGGCGCCGCGCGCCCTACGCGCCGTTGCTGTCGCCCTCGTTCAGCCATGTCACGCCAGCCTTCGCCTATCACGAGAAGCGCGACGATGAATCGGAGGCGGCGTTCGTGGCGCGCCTTGCCGCCGAGCTCGAGGCCGAATTCCAGCGGCTCGGCCCCGATACGGTCGCGGCGTTCATCGCCGAGCCCGTGGTCGGCGCCACCGCCGGCTGCGTGCCTGCGCCGGAGGGTTACTTCAAGGCGGTGCGCGAGATCTGCAACCGCCACGGCGCGCTCCTGATCCTCGACGAGGTGATGTGCGGCATGGGCCGCACCGGCACGCTGCACGCCTGGGAGCAGGAAGGCATCTCGCCCGACATCCAGGCGGTCGCCAAGGGCCTCGGCGGCGGCTATCAGCCGATCGGCGCGATGCTGGCCAGCGGCACGATCGTCGACACGGTGCGCAATGGCTCCGGCGCGTTCCAGCACGGCCACACTTATCTCGCGCATCCGCTCGCCTGCGCTGCCGCGCTCGAGGTGCAGAAGGTGATCAGCGAGGAGAAGCTGCTCGACCAGGTCAAGGAGCGCGGCCGTCAGCTCGAGCAGCGGCTGACCGAACGGTTCGGCAATCACCGCCATGTCGGCGACATCAGGGGCCGCGGCCTGTTTTGGGGTATCGAGCTGGTCGCCGACCGTGCCACGCGGCAGCCATTCGATCCCAGGCTGAAGCTGCATCAGCGGATCAAGTCCGCGGCCTTCGCCGGCGGGCTCGGCTGCTATCCGTCGGGCGGCACCGCCGACGGCCAGCGCGGCGATCACGTGCTGCTCGCCCCGCCCTATATCGCGACATCGGGCGACATCGACATGATCGTCGAAAGACTAGGCGCTGCGGTCGACAGCGCGCTGAAGGATGTTGGTCACGGAGCATGATCCGGAAAAGTAGGCACCGGTTTCCCGCGACAGACGCGAAGCGTTTTGCGCAGGGATCATGTTCAAACATGAGGAGGAGGAGGAAAACATGCTGAGGGGTATCATTACTCTAACCGTTCTCGCCGCAGGCATTGCGGGCGCAAGCGCGGCGACGCTCGACACCGTCAAGCAGCGCGGCACGCTGGTGTGCGGCGTCTCGACCGGCTTTGCCGGTTTCTCGGCGCCGGACTCGCAAGGCAACTTCAAGGGCCTCGACGTCGACTATTGCCGCGCGCTTGCCGCCGGCGTGCTCGGCGATCCCGCCAAGGTGCGCTACGTCGCGCTGACCGCGCAGAACCGCTTCACCGCGCTGCAGTCGGGCGAGATCGACGTGCTCTACCGCAACTCGACGCAGACCTTTCTGCGCGGCACCACGCTTGGGCTGCGGCAGGGACCGGTCAATTTCTACGACGGTCAGGGCTTTGTCGTGAAGAAGGACCTCGGCGTCAAGGAGCTGAAGGACCTCAAGGGCGCCACGGTGTGCGTCGCCCAGGGCACCACGCATGAAGTGACGCTCGGCGACTACGGCCGCGCCAACGGCATCGACTGGAAGCCGCTGGTGTTCGACCGCGTCGACACCATGTACCAGACCTTCTTCGGCGGCCGCTGCGATGCCATGACCCAGGATGCTTCCGCGCTCGCCGGCGCGGTCGCGACCGCAGCCCCAAAGGCGGATGATTATGTCGTGCTGCCGCAGACCATCAGCAAGGAGCCGCTCGGCCCGTTCACCCGCAACGGCGATGAAGTGTGGAGCGACATCATCACCTGGCTGCATTACGGCCTGATCGAGGCCGAAGAGCTCGGCGTCACCCAGGCCAATACCGACGAGATGGCGAAGTCGCAGGTCCCGGCGATCCAGCGCCTGCTCGGCGCGTCGGGCGATCTCGGTTCGCGCCTCGGCCTCGACAACAAATGGCTGGTCGCCGCGATCAAGGCCGGCGGCAATTACGGCGAGATCTTCGAGCGCAATGTCGGCAAGGCAAGTCCGCTGAAGCTCGAGCGCGGCCTCAACGCCACCTGGAGCAAGGGTGGGTTGATGTACGCGATTCCGTTCAAGTAACCGAAGTCACCTCGCCCCGCCTGCGGGGAGCGGTCGGATTGCGAAGCAATCCGGGTAGGGGGAGTCTCCGCATACCCTCCTCTCACCTGTTACGACAATAGAGCCCCTCACCCCGACCCTCTCCCCGCGAAAAGCGGGGAGAGGGAGAGCACGAAACATCCATGCGCATCACCCTCATTCACGCCTTGAAGCACTCGATCGTGCCGATTGAAGCATCGTTCGCACGACATTGGCCGGACGCACGGCTGATGAACCTGCTCGACGACAGCCTGTCGGCCGATCTCGCGCACGACGGCAAGCTGACCGACCGCATGACCGAGCGCTTCCTCACCATGGGCCGCTATGCTGTCGGCACCGGCGCCAATGGCATTCTGTTCACCTGCTCGGCGTTCGGGCCGTGCATCGAGGCGGTGGCGCGCGAGCACGCGCCGATGCCGGTGCTGAAGCCGAACGAGGCGATGATCGAACAGGCGGTGGCGAAGGGCCAGCGGATCGGCCTGCTCTCGACCTTTCCGCCGACGCTGGTGTCGATGCCGCCGGAATTCCCGTCGCAGGTCACGTTGGTGCCGAAACTTGCCGAGGGGGCGCTGGCCGCGCTCGATCGCGGCGACCGCGCCGAGCATGACCGCATCGTGGTCGAGGCAGCCAGGGACTTGCGCGACTGCGACCTGATCGCGCTCGCGCAGTACAGCATGGCCCCGGCCGCCGAGCGCGTCGCCGAAGTCACTGGCCGCGAGGTGCTGACGACACCCGACAGCGCGGTCAAGAAGCTGAAGGCGATGCTGGGGATCAGCTAGGCGCGTCCATGATCGCCGGGTTCGGCGGTAGTGGCTTTTGGCCCGTAGCCGACAAACACGTCTATCGATAGTGTGCCGCGCGGCCTCGGCGGAGGCTCGTGTGACGTCACCTTCTGCCGTCACATAAGCTTTCCAGGCTGAGGCGGCCGACTTCCGGCCGAGACGAGGGCAACTCCCGATGCGAAATACCCCTTTCCTTGCGATGGCCGCCATCGTTGCTTTCCTCGCACCTGCCGCCGCCCAACAGGCCCCGCCTGCGTCGTCGGCGAGCGCCTCCTCCGCGCAACTGACGCACAAGCTGAACGCCTATGTCGGGTGCATCAACCGCCTCTCGGCGCGCTTGTATGAATCCCGCGAACGCTACTTTTCCTGGGCCGCCAAGAATGGTCCCACCGGCAAGGAGCGGATCATCTACGGAACCTACACGATCTACGACACGTCCGACTGCAAGACGAGCGTCGCGGCTGCCAATGCAGCGGACCCGCACGACGCCGAGCTTGAAGCCGCCGCGAACGCGTATGTTGCGGCCGTCACCACGCTTGAGCCGCTGTTGAAGGAGGCGGACGACTACTACACCCAGGAAAATTACAAGGACGACAAGATGGCCAAGGGCAAGGCGCTGCATCCGCGCCTGGTCGCGGCCTGGGATGCGTTTGCCGGCGCCGACAAGGCGCTGCGCGCCGGCGTCGAGGCCATCAATGACAAGCGCGCCGCCGAGCACCTGGCCGCGATCGAGGCCAGCGAAGGCCGCAAGTCGCACTACTATGTCGAGGCCCTGATGATCCAGGCCAAACGCGTGCTTCGCGCGCAGCAGGCCGACAAGCCCGACCTCAACGAGATAACCCAGGCGCTCAACGAGTATGAGGCCGCGGTGAAGGCAATGGACGAGGCCTCGGGCAAGGACGGCGACGCCAAGCTCGGCTCAATGTTCATCGGCAGCGCCAAATCATTCCTCACCACGGCAAAGCAGCTCATGCGCCGCGTTCGCGACAAGGTGCCTTACAGCTCCGGCGAGAAGATGATGCTGAGCAACGCCGGAGCCGGCTGGATGGTGGAAGGATCGCCGGCACGGTTGATGCGCGACTACAATCAACTCGTCGACAGCTACAACCGCGGCGCCCGCATCTGAATGACCGGGCCCGACAGTGCGGTGCTGCCAGCGGAAGCGTAATCCACCGCGACACAGGAACCGCGGCGGATGACGCCTTGCGGCTCATCCGCCGTGCCGCGCCTACGCTCCTGCGTCGTGCACGTTCAGATCGACGCCTTGCGGATCCCTGATCGTCGACACCGTGATCAGCGAGATCAGCGACAACACCGCGATGTAGACGCCGACGCGCCAGGACTGACCGTAGGTGCCGATGATCCACTGCGCGATCATCGGCGCGAAGGCGCCGCCGAAAATGGCGCCGAGCGCATAGCCGATCGAGACGCCGGAATAGCGCACCTTGGCCGGAAACAGCTCGGCATAGAGCGCCGCCTGCGGGCCGTAGGACAGGCCGAGCGCAATAGTGAGCCCGACGGCGCTGGCTAAGAACAGCAAGGGGTTCTTGCTGTCGATCAAGAACCACATCGGCACCGCCCACAGCACCATCAGGGAGTAGCCGATCTGGAAGCAGCGCACGCGGCCTATTTTGTCGCCGAGGATGCCGCCGAGCAGCGTGAAGATGAACCAGCTCACGGCCGCGAGCGTGCCGATCAGCAGCAGCTGCTCGGACGGCATCTTCAGCGTGTTGGCGCCGTAGCTGATGATGAACGCGATCAGGATGTAGCCGGCCGCATTGTTGGCCATGAAGATCAGCGCGGTGCGCAAAATCTCCTTGCTGTGATTGCGCATCAGGTCCCGGAGCGGCGCTGAAGACTCCTTGTGCCGACGCTGCATCGCCTGGAACACCGGCGATTCCTCGACGGTGCGTCGGATCACGATGCCGACGACGATCAGCACGATCGACAGCAGGAACGGAATCCGCCAGCCCCACTCGATCATCGCCTGCTTGCCGAACGTCGCGGTCAGCACCCACAGCACGCCGGTCGCCAGGATCATGCCGAGCGGCGTGCCGATCTGCGGGAACGAGCCGAAGAAGCTGCGCTTGTCGACGGGCGCCGATTCCACCGACATCAGCGCCGCACCGCCCCACTCGCCGCCGGCCGAGAAGCCTTGCAGGATGCGCAGGAGAATGAGGAGCGCCGGCGCCCAGGCGCCGATCTGCGCGTAGGTCGGCAGCAGGCCGACCAGCGCGGTCGCCGCCCCCATCAACAGCAGCGTGACGACGAGCATGTTCTTGCGCCCGAAGCGGTCGCCGAGATGGCCGCAGACGATGGCTCCTAACGGGCGGAACAGGAATGACAGGCCGAGCGTCGCGAACGACACGATCTGCGCCAGCAGCGGATTGTTCGCGTTCATCGGTGCGAAGAACAGCGCGCCGAACACCAGGCCCGCCGCCTGGGCGTAGACGAAGAAGTCGTACCACTCGATGGTGGTGCCGACGAGCGTTGCGGTGAGGACCTTGCGCTCCTCATCCGACAGTTCAGCGCCGCGCGAGCGCGCGGACAGTTCGATGGACATGTCGCCTCCCCAAAACCCGTTCTTGAATCTGTTCTTGGCCGCGCGGACGTGGTCGGCGGCGATGCGCCCGCCCCGCTCGGATGCTGAGCCCGGGATTAGCAGAGGTTTCCGCGCCGCACGAGAAAAATAGTTGCAACCGCAACGATATTCGACCGAATTGTGACTTTTGGCCCGGTTCCCGACCCCGCTACCTCGACCGCGATCGGCGGGCAGCTATCCCGAAACGCCGATTGTGCATCGCAGCAAGCTCGCTACGATGCAAGGATTCCCAAGAGGTTGCTAAGTGTCTGATATTAATGCTGATGCCTGGGTTTCCTCAGGCCACCGCCCGATGGGCTTTCCCGAATTCGTCGTCGTCATCGCCTCGATCATGGCGCTGAACCCGCTGGCGATGGACATGATGCTGCCGGCGCTGCCGAACATCCGCTCCGCGTTCCAGATCGCCGACGCCAACCGCCCGCAGATGGTGCTGTCGATCTTCCTGGTCGGCTTCGGCGTCGGCCAGTTCGTGATGGGCCCGCTGTCGGACCGCTTCGGCCGCCGCCCGGTGCTGCTCGGCGGCATGACCGTCTACACCATCGCCGGCCTGCTCGCGATCATGGCGCCCTCGTTCGAGACGCTGCTGCTGGCGCGCGCGCTGCAGGGCCTCGGCACCGCGGCGACCCGCGTGATCGCGACCTCGATCGTGCGCGACTGCTACGCCGGACGCCGGATGGCGAGCGTGATGTCGCTTGCGATGATGGTGTTCATCGCGGTGCCGGTGATCGCGCCGTCATTCGGCCAGGCGGTGATGCTGCTGACGCATTGGCGCGGCATCTTCGTGCTGCTGATGATTTATGGCGTGATCGCGCTGGCCTGGAGTGCGATGCGGATGCCGGAGACGCTGCCCAGGGAGCTGCGCAAGTCGCTGGCGATCCCGGAGGTCTTGTCCGCGTTCCGCCAGACCGTCACCAATCGCCAGACGCTCGGCTATGCGCTCGCCGCCGGCGGCGTGCAGGGCTCGCTGTTTGCCTTCGTGTTCTCCTCGCAGCAGATCTTCACCGAGATCTTCAAGCTCGGGCATTACTTCCCGGTCGCCTTCGCGGCCTGCGCGGTCGGCGTCGCGATCGCCGGCTTCCTCAATTCGCGCATCGTCGGCCGCATCGGCATGCGGGTGATCTCGCACGCCGCGCTGACCGGCTTTGCCGTCGTCGCCGGCGCGCTGTTCATAGCGGTGAAGACCGACACGCTGTCGCTGCCGCTGTTCATGGTGCTGTCGGGCCTGATGATGTTCGCGTTCGGGCTGATGATGGCGAATTTCACCGCGCTCGCGATGGAGCCGCAGGGCAAGATCGCTGGCACCGCCTCATCGCTGTATGGCACGATCACCACGTTGCTCGGGATCGGCGTCGGCACCACGATCGGCCAGGATTACGACGGCACCCTGCTGCCGTTCGCGACCGGCTTCTTCCTCTGCACGCTGGCCGCGCTCGCCGTGGTGCTGGTGACCGAGAAAGGCCGGATGTTCCGGCCCCATCACCATCCGATTTGATCTTCGTAGCCCGGATGAAGCGAAGCGTAATCCGGGGTTCGTTATGCGGGCGACAGGGTCCCGGATTACGCTTCGCTCGATCCGGGCTACGATTCTGAGATCGCGTCAGGCTTCGCGTGTCCGTCCGACCCGCGCCTGCGCCACTGCACGCCGCGTCGCCGCAAATCCCTCCATCCCGAGCTGCCACTGCAGGCCGACGATCGCGCCCTTGGTCGGCTGCAGCAGCGCGAGCGCACTGAACAACGTCACCGGCAGCCAGATCGCGAGTTGCAGCCAGGCCGGCGGCGCGTAGTTCATTTCGAGCCAGAGCAGCGCCGGCACCACGACGTGACCGACCACGACGATCACGAGATAGGCCGGGAAATCGTCGGCGCGCTGCGGGGTGAAGTCCTCACCGCACGCTTCACAGTGATCGGCGACCTTGAGGAAGCGGCCGAACAGATGGCCGCGCCCGCAGTTCGGGCACTTCATGGTGAAGCCGCGCCACATCGCCTTTGACAGGGAAACCGTCTCGGTCATCGTCGCTTTCCTTCGGCCGTTGTCCTTGACCTGATCTGATGATCCATACAATATGCAATTGAACACCTACAATCAAAGACAAATCGCCAAATTGCATGGATTGGATCCCGACAGTTTCGGAATGGCACGGCCCGATGTTCCTGCGCATCGTCGATGCGCTGGCCGCCGACATCGCGAGCGGCCGGCTGGTGCGCGGCCAGCGGCTGCCGACCCACCGCGCGCTGGCCTCGGCGCTCGACATCGACCTGACCACGGTGACGCGGGCCTATGGCGAGGCGCGGCGGCGCGGACTGCTCGACGCCCGTGTCGGCCAGGGTACATTCGTCTCGGAGACCACCGCGCGCGCCGCCTCCGACCTGGCTGCGCCCGTCAACATCGACCTGTCGATGAACCTGCCGCCGCAGCCGGTCGAGGCCAATCTCGACCTGCGCATCGCGCAGGGACTTGCGACCATCCGCTCCGAGGCCGGGTTCTCCGCCTATCTCGGCTATGCGCGTCCCGGCGGTACCACTGAGGAGCGCGAGGCCGGCGCTGCGTGGCTCGCGCCGCGCGTGCCGCAGGCCTCGGCCGACCGCATCGTGATCTATCCGGGTTCGCAGGCGATCATCTTCAACGCGCTGCTGGCGCTGACATCGCCCGGCGATGTCGTGGTGACGGAGGCGTTGACGTTTCCCGGCATCAAGGCCGCGGCGGCGCGGCTCGACGTCCGCCTGGTCGGGGTTGCGATGGACGCCGAGGGCGCGCGGCCCGACGCGCTCGACGAGGCCTGCCGCAAGCACAAGCCGAAGGCGGTCTATCTGGTGCCGACACAGCAAAACCCGACCACGGCGACGATGAGCGCGATCAGACGCAAGGCGATCGCCGGTATCATCAGCAAGCGCGGCTGCGTCCTGATCGAGGACGACGTCTACGGGCCGCTCGAACCGCAAATGGCGCCGATCGCAACCCTGATTCCGGAGCGCACCTACTACGCCGCGAGCATCGCAAAATGCATCGCGCCGGCCCTTCGCGTCGCCTATCTCCTGGCGCCCGATGCGAGCGCCGAGCAGCGCATGCGCGCCGGCCTGCAGGCCACCATGCAGATGCCGCCATCGCTGATGGTCGCGCTGGTCACACAATGGATGCGCTCCGGCGTCGCCGCCGATATCATCCGCGCCATCCGCAACGAGGCGGCGGCGCGCCAGCAGCTTGCGGCCCGCTTCCTCAAGGGCGTCACTTATGCGGCGCGGCCGGCGAGCCACCATCTCTGGATGCCGTTGCCGAAGCATTTCGACGGCACCGACCTGTTGTCGCATCTGATGCGCAACGGCCTCGCCGTGGTCGGCGAAGACGCCTTTGCGGCGGGCGAAGCCGCGCCGCGCGGCCTGCGCGTGTCGCTGGGCGCCGCGCGCAACCGCGCCGAACTGAGCCAGGCGCTGCAGGTGCTGTCGAATGCGGTGCGCACGCCGGTCGGCGCCACCCAAATCGTATAATTCCGGCGATCGCCGGGAATAAACTCGCTCCAAAATGATTATGGTGCGCGGGGGCGCACGCCGTTAAAACTCTGCGCTCAGAGCATCAGGCAGGGGCAGGCTTTTCAATGTCATGCGGATATGATCGGGCAGTCCATCGTGCTGTGCTGACGCTTCGCGGGGCAGTGACCGCGATCGGTTGTCTTGCAGTTGTCATATCAGGCGCGGCGCGCGCCTCCGATGCCCCTGCCCCGGTGCCGGAAAAACTCGAACGCATCACCTCATTTTTTGACAACGAGGTTGCGACAGGAAAAATTCCGGGCGCGGTCATCCTGATCCAGCAGCACGGCAAGCCGGTCTATCTGAAGACCTTCGGATATCGCGACGTCACGACCAAATCGCCGATGCGGCCGGACACGATGTTCGCGCTGCATTCGATGACCAAGCCGATCACCAACACCGCCGCGATGATGCTGGTCGACGAGGGCAAATTGTCGCCGCAGGATCCGCTGTCGAAATACATCCCGGCCTTCGCCGACGTGAAGGTCGCCATCGAACCGGATGGTGGAAACGATCCGGCCAAGGTGGAGCTGGTGCCGCCGATCCGGCCAGTGACCATTGAAGATATCATGCGGCACACCTCGGGCATCACCTACGAATATATCGGCGCCGACTGGATCCAGAAGATCTACCGCGCAGGCCACCTGTTCGACGGGAAGTTCGACAACAAGGAATTCGTGGCGCGGCTGGCCAAGCTGCCGCTGTCGCGGCAGCCCGGCACGCTGTGGCGTTACGGTCATTCCACCGACGTGCTCGGCCGGGTGATCGAGATCGTCTCGGGCAAGACGCTCTATCAGTTCGAGAAGCAACGCATCTTCGATCCCCTGGGGATGAACGACACCGGATACGTGCTCGGCGCCGAGACCGAACGGACACGGCTGGCGGAGCCGCTGCCCTCGGACACGATCCTGATCGAAGGAGAGAACGACCGGCGCGCGCATCCGGAGTGGGAATCCGGCGGCGGCGGCCTGGTCTCGACCATCCTCGACTATGCACGCTTCGCGCAGATGCTGCTCAATGGCGGCGAGCTCGACGGCAAGCGCTATCTGAGCCCGGCCGCGTTCAAGACCATGACGACGGATCATATCGGGCCGGGCTCCGGCGTCGGCCGCGACTACTGGTACTTCCCCGGCGACGGCTTTGGTTATGGCTATGGCATTGCCGTGCGCACCGATCCCGGCATCGTCAAACCGCCGCCGCCGGGCTCGATCGGCGAGTTGAAGTGGGACAGCGGCAGCGGCACCTATTTCGGCGTCGATCCGAAGCTCGACATGATCTACATCATGCTCGAGCAGACCCAGAACGAGCGCCAGCGCATCACGCCCGCGTTCCGCAAGCTGGTCTACGACGCCTTCAGCCCGGACTGAGTTCCGTCACCCTCGTCTATTGCCGCGACCCGTTTCCTGCCTGCGCCGTGCTGCAGCCGCGATCAGGCTTGCGGTGCATTCGTTGCAGACGAACCCGCACTCATCCGTAACAGGCCGATCCGTACATCGAGGCCGATCGCCTCATCGTCGACGATCTCCTCGATCATGCCACCGCAGCACACGCATTGGTGGCGCGACGCCAATTTCCGTTCCATGACGCGCTCTCCAGCCGTCGCAGCTTGCTCTCTGCTGCTTCCCTCACGCTATATACTATCGTATATATCGAGACGACAAGGCAGGCGGGTGAACAATCCGGTCGGGAACCCTGCAGACAACAACCATCGACCGGAGACGATCGCCAAGAAAATCCTGCCTGGTCCAACCAGGTTCATTGAGGAAACGCGATCATGATAAAGAACAATGGCGACGCGGGACGTCCGCGCGCAACGGGAGAACTGCTCAAGATCCGCCGCGCATCGCTACCCAGCGCCTCGGCCATCGTCCTTGCGCTTGGCATAGCCGGCGCGGCGCGCGCCGAAACGGCTCCGGTCGGCGTTCCCGACAAGAGTTTTCCGGAGAGCGTGACCTCGACCTCCGACGGGACGCTTTATGTCGGCAGCTTCAACCATGGCGGCGTGACCAAGATCTCGGGCGGCAAGGCCGAGCAACTGGTCAAGCCGGGCGCCGCCGACAGCCGCTCGACGCTCGGCGTGCTCGCCGACGAGAAGAGCGGCACGCTCTATGTCTGTTCCAACGACATCAGCGCGATGGGCGTCGCCGGGCCGAGCGACACCAAGGGCGCCTGGCTGAAAACCTTCGATCTCAAGAGCGGCGCGCCGAAGGGCAGCTTTGCCTTGAGCGATCCGAAATCGTTCTGCAACGACATCGTGGTCGGTGCCGACGGCACCGCCTATGTGAGCGATTCCTTCGCGCCGTTCGTCTACAGCCTGAAGCCGGGCGGCACGGCGCTGGCGACGTTCGCAACCGATCCGCAGCTGGCGCCCGCCAAGGACGGCGTCGGGCTCGACGGCATCGCGATCGGCGCCGATGGCAATCTTTACGTCACGACCTTCATCCCGGCCAAGCTGTTCAGGATCGAGATGAAGGACGGCAAGGCCGGCGCCGTGACCGAGCTGAAGCCGTCGCAGCCGCTCGACCACGCCGACGCGCTGCGGGCCCATGGCGGCGGCTTCCTGCTGATTGAGGGCAACGGCAAGCTCGACAAGATCACGGTGAAGGGCAGCGAGGCCACCATCGACACCATCAAGGATGGCCTCGCCGAACCGGTCTCGGTGACGCAGGTCGGCGATGTCGGCTGGGTCGCCGAAGGCAAGCTGTCCTACGTGATCGGCGACAACAAGGGCAAGGATCCCGGCCCGTTCAAGCTGACGCCGATCACGTTGCCGAAGTAAACGCGTGACTCGTCATGGCCGGGCTCGCCCCGGCCATCCATGCTTCTCTTGCAGAAGACAAGACGTGGATGCCCGGGCCAAGCCCGGGCATGACGGATGCGGAAACCTCCTGCGCCACGCCCCTTCATGCGCTAGATCACGTAAAACCCGTGCGTGCCGTCGCGGCGAAGCTGGTCGACGAGGCCGTACTCCCAATCGAGATAGGCCTGCATGGCCTTTTCCGCGACACCGGTGCCTTCATAGGGCCGCCGGTAGCGGTGCGCGGGATCGGGCCGCGGCACGACGCGCGGCGGCCCGACTTCGAGCGGGCCGCCGTAGCCGCCGTCGAGCACGTAGACCTCCCAGCCCATCTGCGCGAGCCAGGACGCCGTCATGTCGGCGCGGATGTTCTTGTCGTCGGTCAGCACGATGCGCGCGCCGCGCACGGGCGCGGCCATGTCGATTTCCTGCACCAGCTGGCCGCCGGCATAATGGCGGAAGCCGGCGAGATGACCGGCGGCATATTCCTCGACGTCGCGGACGTCGAAGCGATACAGCGTACGATGCGTGTCCTTTTCCAGCGCGGCGAGTTCAGCGGCGCCGATGTGACGGACGCCGGCGCGATAGGCGACGTCGCGGGCATTGTCGGCCGCGCCTTCGAACGGCCCGATGCCGCCGCGCTTGCCGGCGCCGTGCTCGAGATCGTGCTTCGCCAGCGTCCAGCCGATCGTGCCGTTGCGCAGCGCCCGCACCTTGTTGGGCAGTCCGGCATTGATCAGCGACTGCGTGCCGATGATCGAGCGGGTGCGGCCGGCGCAGTTGACGATGATGGTGGTGTCGGGATCCGGCGCCGCGCCGCCGGCGCGCAGCACCAGCTCGGCGCCGGGCACGCTGACCGAGCCCGGGATGTTCATGGTGGCATATTCGTCGAAGCGGCGGACGTCGAGGATCGCAATGTTGGCCTTGTCCGAGATCAGCGCGGCGACCTCATCGGCGCTGAGTGACGGCGTGTGCCTGCGCGACTCGACCAGCTCGCCAAAGGCCTTGGCGTAGGAATTGACGTCCTCGAACGCCTCGTAGCCGGCCGCCTTCCAGCCCTGCAAGCCGCCGGCAAGCGCCGCGACGTTGCTGTAGCCCAGGGTGCGCAACTCGGCAGCCGCGGCAGCGACCAGGCCCTCGCCATTGTCATAGAGCACGATCGGCACGTCCTTGCGCGGCAAGCGCAGTTCGGCTTCGAACGCGATCCGGTCCGCCGCCATGTTGGCGGCAAACAGCGGATGGCCGGTGGCGAATTCCGCCTCGTGCCTGACGTCAAGCAGCGCGATCTCCTGGCGCAGTAGAAGCGTTGCACGGATGTTCTGGGGCGTGATGGAAGAAACTGTCATGAGATGCTGGCCTTTATGCTGGCCTTGGGCGGGACATGCGCAGCCTGCTCTAGGCCGAAATCGCGCGCCGTCATAGCCTTAACTCGCCCGCAACCCCGATCTTCACGGGAAGGGGTTGCGGGAACGAAAGTCTGTCATCCCGCTTTGCCCAACCGGGGCGCGCTTGCTACGTTCCATCGGCTCCGTTGGCGCCCGATCAGGCCTTCCGGACAAGAGAAGGCAGCGGGGCCAGCCTGAAGTTCTGGGAGGATGACCATGAGATCAGTCGGAAATGAACCATTGTCGCGTCACGCCCTCGCTTTCGTGCTGGCCGGCGGACGCGGCAGCAGACTTCAGGAGCTCACCGACAGGCGCGCCAAGCCGGCGGTGTATTTCGGCGGCAAGTCCCGCATCATCGATTTCGCGCTCTCCAATGCGGTGAACTCCGGCATCCGTCGCATCGCGGTGGCGACCCAGTACAAGGCGCACAGCCTGATCCGGCATCTGCAGGGCGGCTGGAACTTCTTCCGCCCTGAGCGGAACGAGAGTTTCGATATCCTGCCCGCAAGCCAGCGCGTCTCCGAGACGATGTGGTATGTCGGCACGGCGGATGCGGTGTATCAGAACATCGACATCATCGAGGCGCACGGCACCAAGTACATTCTGGTGCTGGCCGGCGACCATGTCTACAAGATGGACTACGAGATCATGCTGAAGCAGCATGTCGAAAGCGGCGCCGACGTCACGGTCGGCTGCCTCGAGATGCCGCGCGCGGAATCCTCTGGCTTCGGCATCATGCATATCGACGAGACCGGCCTGATCCAGTCGTTCCTGGAGAAGCCGGCCGATCCGCCGCCGATGCCCGGCAAGCCCGACAAGTCGCTGGCCAGCATGGGTATCTATGTCTTCAATTCGGAATTCCTGTTCGACGAATTGCGCCGCGATGCCGCCGACCCGAACTCGGCGCACGATTTCGGCAAGGACATCATCCCCTATATCGTCAAGCACGGCCGCGCGATCGCGCATCAGTTCAACGATTCCTGCGTCCGCTCCGGCGACGATCCGCGCGCCTACTGGCGCGATGCCGGCACCGTCGACGCCTATTGGGGCGCCAACATCGATCTCACCGACGTGGTGCCCGAGCTCGACCTCTACGATCGCTCGTGGCCGATCTGGACCTATGCCGAGATCACACCGCCAGCCAAGTTCGTCCACGATGAGGAAGGCCGCCGCGGCCAGGCGGTCACCTCGCTGGTCTCGGGCGCCTGCATCATCTCGGGCGCGTCGCTGCGACGCTCGCTGCTGTTCACCGGCGTCCACGTCAATTCCTACGCCAATGTCGAGAATGCGGTGATCATGCCCTATGTGAATGTCGGCCGCGGCGCGCGGCTCAGAAACGTCGTGATCGATCGCGGCGTGCGGATTCCGGAAGGGCTCGTCGTCGGCGAGGATCCCGCATTCGACGGCAAGCGCTTCCGCACCACCGAGAACGGGATTACGCTGATCACGCAGGCGATGATCGACAGGCTCGAGACATGACGCAACTGCGCGTCCTCGCGGTCGCTTCGGAAGTCTACCCGATCGTCAAGACCGGCGGCCTCGCCGACGTGGTCGGCGCGCTGCCGGCGGCGCTGCAGCGGCATGGCGTCACGACGCGAACGCTGGTGCCCGGCTATCCCGACGTGCTCAAGGCGCTGGCTTCGGCGGAGACGCTGCTGCACTGGCCGGAATTCTACGGCGGGCCGATCCGCGTGCTCGGCGGCGCGCGTGACGGCCTCGATCTGTTCGCGCTCGACGCGCCGCATCTCTATGCGCGCCCCGGCAATCCCTATGTCGGTCCCGACGGACGCGACTGGCCGGACAACGGCATCCGCTTTGCCGCGCTGTCGCGGATGGCGGCGGAGATCGGCCAGGGCGCGATCACTTCCTTCGTCCCCGACATCGTACATGCGCATGACTGGCAGGCGGGCCTCGCACCGGCCCTCCTGCATTACGCCGGGCAACCGCGGCCGGGCACGGTGATGACCGTGCACAACCTCGCCTATCAAGGACAGTTCTCGCCGGACATGCTTGCCGCGTTCGGCCTGCCGGGCGAATCCTACGCGCTGCAAGGCGTCGAATATTACGGCACCATCAGCCTGTTGAAGGCCGGCCTGCAATTCGCCGACCGCATCACCACGGTGTCGCCGACCTATGCGCGGGAGATTCAAAGCGACGAGGGCGGCATGGGGCTCGGCGGCCTGTTGCGCGAACGCGCCGACGTGCTGAGCGGCATCCTCAACGGCATCGACATATCAGTGTGGAATCCGGCCACCGATCCCGACATCGCGGCGCGCTTCAGCGCCGCGCAGCCGGCGGAGCGCGCGGTGAACAAGGCGGCGCTGCAGCGGCGCTTCAGGCTTGATCCCGCGCCGGATGCGATGCTGCTCGGCGTCATCAGCCGGCTGTCATGGCAGAAGGGCCTCGACCTGCTGCTGGAGAACATCCCGACGCTGCTCGGCGAAGGCATTCAGCTTGCGCTGCTCGGCAGCGGCGACCGCGACCTGCAGGATCGCTACGCCGCGCTGGCGCACGACAATCCCGGACGGATCGCGGTCGTGATCGGCTACGACGAGGCGCTGGCGCATCTGATCCAGGCCGGCGCCGACGCGCTCGCGGTGCCGTCGCGCTTCGAGCCGTGCGGCCTCACCCAGCTGTGCGCGCTGCGCTACGGCGCGGTTCCTGTTGTCGCCAATGTCGGTGGCCTTGCCGACACCGTGCTCGACTTCGACGAAGTCGCGATCACCGGCGATGCGCCGACCGGCGTCAAGTTCGCACCCGTGACTTCCGATGCGCTCGCCCACGGCTTGCGCAAGGCGAACCTGCTGTTCAACGACAAGGTGACCTGGCGCCGGCTGCAACAGGCCGGCATGGCCACCGATGTCTCCTGGCACAATCGCGCCGGCCGCTACGCCGCGCTCTATCGCGAGCTCGCGACGACGCGGCGCTAAGCCGCCGCGATCAATTCAGCAGATCGCAGGACGCGACGCGGTTGATGTCCGCCAGGCGCCGGTCGGGATTTCCCTTGAGATCAAGGCTTGCGACGAGATCGAGCAGCCGGCCATAGGCGCGGTCGGCGACTGCGACGGGCAGCGGCTCCTCGTCGAAAGTTTCGACGTAATTGCCGACGAGACCGCTCAGCAACCGGCAAACGCCGCGCTGCTCCGGGTCGTCCCTGCTGAGGATCTCGAGTTTTTGCTGGAAAGTCCTGAAGGTTCGCAACCCGTGGGGCTGTTGCGAAAGCCAATTGTGCAAATCAGGATACAGATCGGTCATATCAGCCTCTTCAAAATGGAGAAGAAGCTACCGGCTTATACAGCCGATCATGGTTCCGCGCCATCGCGATTTTTGCATGCATCCCCTGCCCTGCCGCGCAGGCCATGTCATTGGACCGGCATGTCCGCCGACTAAAGTCGCGCGAGCGCCGGCAAAATTCTGTAGCGCGCGATCTCGTGCGGATAGTCGCCGCGATTGGCGAGCAGCACGATGCCGAGCCTGCGCGCCGGCACCAGCCCGACATAGGCTGAGGCGTTATTGAGACCGCCCGGCTTGTCGATCACGGTGACGCCGTCCAGCCGCACATGCTCCCACGCCATCGCCTGGCCGAACTTTTCGTCGACGCGAAAGCTCTCATGTTCGGTCATCTGCAAGGCCGCGCGCAATTCGGGATCGATCACCGCGCCGTCGAGGCAGGCGCCCAGCAATATGCCGAGATCGCGCGCCGATGAGAACATCTGGCCGGTGCCCGGAAAATCATAATAGCGCTGCTGATTGCCGGGCTGACCGATCGCCGTGCCGTCGTGGGAGTAGCCCTGAACCACACGCCGCATCATCTCGGGCGCCATCGTCGCACGGTCGTCCTCGCTGCGGTCCGGAACGAAGGTCGACGTCATGCCGAGCGGCTTGAGGATTCGGCTCCCGATCAACGTCGCGATCGGCATGTCATAGCGCCGCTCCAGCACCAGTTGCAGCAGCACATAGCCCGCATGGCTGTAGATGCGCTGCTTGCCCGGCTGTTCGCCCGCCGGTGGAGTCCATACATTGAGCATCGCGATGAACTGATCGCGGCTGAAGGTGCCGACCGGCCATGGCGGATGGTCGGTCGGCAGCAGCAGGCCTGACGTATGATTGACGAGCTCGCCGATGGTGATGCGGCTGACGTAGTCGCCATGCAACTCGGGCAGATATTTCGTGACGGGATCGTCCAGCCGCAATTCACCACGCTCCGTGCCGAGCGCGACCAGCGTCGCCTCGAACAGCTTACGCAACGAGGCGAGGTTGAACAGCGTGTCCGGGGTAACCGGTCGCTTCGCCGCTGCGTCAGCGAAACCGTAGTTGAAGAAGGCGACCCGGCCGCCGGCATAGACCGCCGCGGCGAGACCGCCCGGGTCGGCCGCAGTCGCGGTCGGCGCGAGTTCCGTCGTGACGATATCCCCGATCTGCGCATCCATGTCGGAATCCGCACGCGCGATGCCAAGCGCGCCAACAGCGACGACGAGCAGGACGGCCGCGATCCGGACGGTGAGCCATTGTCTCATGGAGAATGAAATCGGTGTTGCGATGTGACCCGCGGGCGGGTCTGTTCACCATCGCGAGATGGCAACATCACGATCCTAGCGGTGGAACCAATGCGTCCGAATTCACGATTACGCGTCTTGCGCCGTTACCATCCCGGCCGGGAAGGGGCGGCCCGATCGCTGTTCCGGTGGTCACTTCCGGAAGCCGCGATCGCGACCGCCCTCCCACTCCAGCCACGGTGCGGGAACTGCAATCGAACAAACAAATGCGGGACGTTTGAAAATGACGGGAGTGGGCTTCGACGAAACGGCGAGATCGGCGCTTGCCGATCGGGCCAAGGATATTTCTGACTTCGTCACATTCCGCTCCCAACCGGGGACGTTTCTTTCTAGCAACAATTCGTCAATCGAAGGTTGCATAAGCCGATTGGATTCGATTTTCAAGACACGGTCGTCCGCGACGTTTTGTCCCGTTCCAGATGCCGGATACGCGCGATGGCTGCTTAAGCATCGGTTAACCATCGATGCGCGGCGCGAGACCTATGTGGCGCGCGAGCGGACGATCGACCGCGGCAACGACGCCAATAGCAGCACGAGATAGACGCAGAGCAGCACGATGTCCTTGAACAGGAACTCGCCGGCCAGGTTCCAGGCCATCGGATCGGTCGACAGGCTCCATTTGACCACCCCGGGAGTCGTGAAGAAGAACGACCACGTCACCGCGAAGGTGATGACACCCATCAGCGAGCCGATCGCTGAGAGAAGCGGGCTGAACGCGCCGGCGGCGAGCAGCACCGCAATGCCGAACTCGGTGACCCCGAGCACATAGGCCTCGCCCCGGAGGCCGAACATCGACAGCCACGAGACGAAAGGACTGTTGCTGATGAACTGCGCGATGCCTTGCGCCGATTGCAGTGTGAATTTCTGCATGCCGAACGACACGAAGATCACGACCATGACCCAGCGCAGGATCGCGAGCGGACGATAAGGCCCCTCGCCCTGTTCGGCGATGTTGAACGACAGATTCATGCTGATGTTTCTTCCCTCGCTGCGATGCCACCATCGGCCGTCGTTACGGCGTTCGTGGCAGGACTACGCAGCGCACGCCGCGCGCGTTACGCGCGGGACAACGTCTCGCCTTCACGATGATGTGCGGATGAGATGAGGAATAGTCGCTGCGAGAGATGTCTTCGGCGAAGCCGCAGAGCGCGCCGCGCCGGCCTCAGGCGCGCTGGCGCAGCGGCCGCGCGGCGTCCTTTGCCGGCACTGGCATGGTGAAGCCGTACAGGAACAGGTCCACCACCATGTCGGCGAACTCCCCTGGATCGATCCCGCCCTTCGGGTCGTACCAGGTGTGGCTGAAGTTCAGGATGCCGAACAGCATCATGCTGTAGATCTTCTTGGTCCGCTTGACGATCTTGCCTTCCTTGTCGAGCTTGACCAGAAGATCCGAGACCGTGTCGACGAGCTGGCGCTCCAGCGCCTTGATCGCATCCTGCTCGGTCTCGCCGAGGAACGAGAGGTCGTTGAGGATCACGCGCTGCTCGTCGCTCGAGCGCGCATTCAGCGCGACGATGGCCTGGATCGCGGCGCGGAACTGTTCCAGCGTCGTCGCCTTTTCAACCATCGCGGCCTCGACGTCGGCGATCATCTCGCGGATATGGGCGTCGAGGATCGCGAACAGGATCGCTTCCTTGGAATCGAAATAGTGGTACAGCGCGCCGCGCGACAGCTTGCAGGCATCCGCAAGGTCGGCGATCGAGGCACGCATATAGCCCTGCCGCGCGAACAGGCCGCAGGCGGTGGTGAGAATGCCCTGCTGAATCTCGTCGTAATTCTCTGAGCGCGTCCGCGCCATTGCCGTCTCTCTCGTGCACCATCGGCGCCGCCGGAATCGGGCGACTGCCGTCTCTCTATACTACCGCCGCCCACGCTCTCCTCCCCTTTGCGGGCACCATCCACCAGAACTCTTCGATCGCCCACGATGACGCGACCTGCGTCAAAAAATAATTTGAACGACCGGTCGGATTATATTAGACTGCCGTCCATCAAGCAAGCGGATTGCGCACGCCGGGACCAACCCGGGGCATCGCGGGAGGTTGCGCGTGGATTCTCAGAGGATCGATGCTGTCGTGATCGGAGCCGGTGCCGGCGGGCTGTGCGCCGCGGCGCGCCTTGCCCATGGCGGGCTGCATACGCTCGTCGTCGACGACAAGGACCGGCTCGGTGGGCGCGCCTCGACCGAGGAGATCGACGGCTTCAAGGTCAATATCGGGGCGATCGCGATCGAGTTCGGTGGCGTGTTCGAGGAAACCTTCCACACCGTCGGCGCCCCGCTCGACATCCGCGCGCCGGAGCCCGCGAGTTCGTTCTTCATCGACGGCAAGGTGATCGATGTCGGCCGCGGCGGCTGGTCGCTGCTGCTCGGCCAGCTGACCAAGCAGGCCTCGCGCATCCTGGAGAAATTCGCCGACGCCCGCTCCGGCAATCTGCCTGACGGGCGGCAATCGACCGAAGACTGGCTGAAGGGCTACACCAGCAATGCCACGGTGCACGCGCTGTTCCGCAATCTCTGCGCGGCGATCTTCGCCTGCAACGCCGCCGAGCTGCCAGCCCGCGCCTTCCTCACTTATTTCACCAGCAAGGGCGCCTTCAAGAAGTTCGGCTTCTGCCCGCAGGGCACGATCGGCGTCTGGAACAGTCTCGGCAACGCTGTCAGGCGCAATGGCGACATCTGGCTCGGAACGCCGGCGACGACGATCCACACTGCCAACGGCAAGGTTGAAGGCGTCACCGTGCTCAGGAACGGCGAGCGGGTGCGGATCGACACCGATCTCGTCATCAGCAATGCCGGACCAAAGGCCACGGTCGCGCTTGCCGGCGGCGAGGCGTTCCCGGCGGACTACATCGCCAAGGTGAAGAACGACCTTCGCCCGGCCGCCAACATCGTCATCAATGTCGCGAGCCGCGAGCCGCTGATCAATCATCCCGGCATCGTCACCTTCGGCAAGACGCGCCGGCTCTGCAACATGGCTAACCTCAGCGCCACCTGTCCGGAGCTCGCTCCATCAGGCTGGCATCTCTATGTCGCCTACGCGGTTCCGGTGCCGGCGCTCGGCGATTTCGACTCCAATGCGGAGGTCGCGCTCGCGCTCGAGGATCTTCGCGAGCAGTTCGCGAATTTCGACCAGGCCAGGATCCTGTCGATCCGGGTGATGCGCGACGACTGGCCGGCGCAACGCAGCTGCGCCGGCTACGATCTGCCGCGCGAGACCGGCATCGAGGGCCTGTGGTGCGTCGGCGACGCGGTGAAGCAATATGGCAATGGCGGCACCCAGGCCTGCGCCGAGACCGCGAAGCTCGTCACCGATGCGATCCTCGCCGCGCGTCCGCGCTTATCGGCCAGCCGGATCTGAGCACGATGCCGACGACCATCCCGCATCCGACACCGCAACGAGCGCCAGTCGCCGTGCCACAGCGGCAGGGCCTGCTCGAATTCCGCAACATCCGGATCGTCTACGACAATGCGATCGAGGCGATCCGCGACGTCTCGATCGCGGTGCCCGAGGGTCGCATCGTCGCCCTGCTCGGCTCCAACGGCGCCGGCAAATCGACGCTGCTGAAGGCGATGTCCGGCATCCTCTATACCGAGGAAGGCGTGATCGAGAACGGCAGCATCCGCTTCCGCAATGACGAGGTGCATCGCCTTGCGCCGGACGAACTGGTCCGCCGCGGCATCGTGCAGGTGCCGGAGGGCCGCCGCGTGTTCGCGGCACTCACCATCGACGAGAACCTGCAAATGGGCGGCTACACGAGGACCAGCGCCGAGGCGCGCGAGCGCCGCGACAAGGTGTTTGCGCTGTTTCCGCGGCTATATGAGCGGCGCGACCAGATCGCCGGCTACATGTCCGGCGGCGAACAGCAGATGCTCGCGATCGGCCGCGCGTTGATGACCGATCCCGTGCTGCTGGCGCTCGACGAGCCGTCGCTCGGCCTCGCGCCGCTGATCATCGACCGCATCTATGAGGTGATCGCCCGGCTGCGCGACGAACTGAAGATGACGGTGCTGCTGGTCGAGCAGAACGCGCAGCGCGCACTCGATATCGCCGACTACGGCTACATCCTGGAGACCGGCCGCGTCGTGCTCGACGGCACAGCAGCGAGGCTCACCGCCAACGAGGACGTCCAGGAATTCTATCTCGGCGTCTCCTCCACGGGTCGCAAGAGCCTGCGCGACGTCAAGCACTACAAGCGCCGCAAGCGGTGGTTGTCGTGACCGCGCTGCTCACGGTCGAAAATCTGTCAAAGCGCTTCGGCGGCCTGCAGGCGGTCGCCGATGTCAGCCTGCGCGTCGCGCCCGGCGAGATCTGCAGCGTGATCGGTCCGAACGGCGCCGGCAAGACCACGCTGTTCAACATGATCTCGGGCGTGCTGCGGCCAAGCGGCGGCCGCATCAGCTTCGACGGCATCGACCTCTCGACGATCTCGCCGTGGAAATTCGCCGCGGTCGGCATCGGCCGCACCTTCCAGAATCTCGCGCTGTTCAAGCACGGCACCGTGGTCGAGAACATCCTGACCGGCCGCCACACCCATCTGCGCTCGACCGTGCTCGATGCGGTGTGGTTTTACGGGCGTACCCGCAAGGAAGAGATCGCGGCACGGCAGCGTGTCGAACACATCATCGAATTCCTCGAGATCGAGCATATCAGGGACGCCGTGGTCGGCACGCTGTCCTACGGCCAGCAAAAGCGCGTCGAGCTCGCCCGCGCGCTCGCCTGCGAGCCGAAGCTATTGCTGCTGGACGAGATGGTCTCCGGCATGAACCAGGAGGAGACCGAGGACATCGCGCGCTTCGTGCTCGACATCCGCGACGAGCTCGGCATCACCGTCGTGATGATCGAGCACGAGATGCGCATCGTGATGGACATCTCCGACCGCATCCATGTGCTGAACTTCGGCCGCAAGATCGCCGAAGGCACGCCCGGCGAGATCAGGCGCGATCCGGCGGTCGCGGAGGCCTATCTCGGCAGCCAGCGCGCTGACGCGATGGCGAAGGCGGGCGCTTGATGTCGACGCTGGACAGCCTGCGCACCGCTCATCCGCCGCTGCAAGCGAGCGCGCCGCGCAACCCGCCGGCGACCGGCGCCGACGCGTTGCAGGCTGCGCTTGCGGATGCCGCCATCACCATCCCGCAACTGCTGCGACAGCGCGCCACCATGCACGGCGAGGCGATGGCGCTGCGCGAGAAGGACTACGGCATCTGGAATCCCTATTCCTGGCGGCACTATTACGACACCGCGCGCGCGGTGGCGCTCGGCCTGCTCTCGCTCGGCATCAAGCCGGGCGACCGGATCGCCATCGCCGGCGAGAACACGCCGGAATGGTTTTACGCCGATCTTGGTGCGCAGATGATCGGCGCGGTCGCGGTCGGCATCTATCCGACCAATCCCTGGGTCGAGCTGCAATATATCGTCAAGCATTCGGGCGCCCGCATCGTCGTCACCGGCGACCAGGAGCAGACCGACAAGGTGCTGGATGCGATGGCGGGCAACGGCGGCCTGCCGGATCTGGAGGCCATCGTCTGCATCGACATGAAGGGCCTACGGCATTACCGGCAATCGGAGCTGATGTCGTTCGCCGCATTGTGCGAGCGCGGCAGGGCCTACGCGCAGCAGAACCCGGAGGCCGACGCCACGCTCGACCGCCTGATCAGCCAGGGCGCGCCCGACGACGTCTGCATCCTCGTCTACACCTCGGGCACGACGGGTCCGCCCAAGGGCGCGATGCTGACCCATCGCAATCTCGTCTACGCCGCCCATGCCTACGCCAGGACCGTCGGCATTGCCGACAAGCCGTTCGAGGCGGTGAGCTATCTGCCGCTGTGCCACGTCGCGGAGCGCTGCTACGGCACCGTGACGCATCTCGTACTCGGCGGCACCGTCTCGTTCGCCGAATCGATCGACACGGTCGCAATCAACATCCGCGAGATCGCGCCGACCTTCTTCGTCGGCGTGCCCCGCATCTATGAGAAGCTGCAGCAGGGCTTTCTGTTCCGCCTCGGCGAGAGCGGCCGGCTGCGCCAGAGCTTCACCAGGGCCTGTCTCGCCTGGGGCCGCACGCTGTCCGACCGTCGACAGACCGGCAACGACAATTGGCTCGATCGTGCCGCCTACGGGCTGCTTTATCTCCTGATGTTCCGCAATTTGCAGCGCCATCTCGGCTTCGCCCACAGCCGGCACCGGCTCTGCGCCGGCGCCTCGATCTCGCCGGAGACGCTGCGCTTCTTCGACATCATCGGCCGCCCGGTGTCGCAAGGCTATGGGCTCACCGAGAGCGGCGGCGTCGCCTTCATCCAGACTGAAAGCCATCATCGGATCGGCGGCTGCGGCGTACCGCTGCCGCAGACCGAATGGAAGTGTGACACCGACGGCGAGATCCTGCTGCGCAACCCGGGCGTCTTCAAGGGCTACTTCCTCGACGAGAACGCCTCGACCGCCTCGCTGGAACAAGGCGGCTGGCTGCGCACCGGCGACATCATCGAGATATTGGACAATGGCGAGATCGCCGTGGTCGACCGCAAGAAGGCGATCATCATCACCGCCGGCGGCAAGAACATCGCGCCGTCCGAGATCGAGAACGCGCTGAAGGATTCCGAGTTCATCAAGGAAGCGATCGTGGTCGGCGAGGCCAAGAAGTATCTCGGCGCCATCATCCAGGTCGATTACGACAATGTCGGCCGTTGGGCACGCGACCGGGCGCTCGCTTACACCAACTACAAATCGCTGTCGCAGCTTCCCGAAGTGAATGAGCTGGTCGAGCGCGTCGTCAACGAGACCAACAAGCGGTTCGCGCGGGTCGAGAACATCAGGCGGTTCGCCATCTTGGAAAAGGAGCTCGACCATGACGACGGCGAGCTGACCGCCACGCAGAAGGTACGTCGCGCCATGATCGAGAAGAAGTTCGCCCGCGAGCTCGCGATCATCTACCGGGCGGAGGGCTGAATGCAGTATCTGATCCAGCTGCTGATCTCGGGGCTCGCGATCGGCGCGATCTACGGCCTGATCGCGATGGGCTTCGCGGTGATCTACAAGTCGACCGGGCTGGTGAATTTCGCCCAGGGCGAGATGACCATGATCACCGCCTATATCGCCTGGACGATCTCGACCACGGTCAGCGGCAATGTGTTCGTCGTCGCGGTGGGCGCGATTCTCGCCGCTGTTCTGCTCGGGCTCATCATCGAGCGGCTCGTGATGCGGCCGATGCTGGGCGAGCCGGTATTCGCGACCGTGATGGTCACGATCGGGCTCGCCGTGATCCTGCGCTCCGCCATCAACTTCATCTGGGACGCCTATCCGCACGGCCTCGATATCGGCATGGGCCGCGGCATCGTGCATCTCGGCGGCATCGGCGTGCGCGCCGGGCAGATTGCCGTGATCGCGACGCTGCTTCTGCTGCTCGCCGCGATCTGGGCGTTCTTCCGCTACAGCAAGGTCGGCGTTGCGATGCGCGCGGTCGCGGCCGATGATCGCACCGCGCTGTTGATGGGCATCAGCGCAACAAGAGTTCATGCGCTGGCCTGGGCCGCGTCTTCGGTGATCGCCGGCATCGGCGGGGTGTTCTTCGCGCTGTCCTATGATCTATCGCCGGCGATGTTCCAGCTCGGGCTGAAGGCGTTTCCGGCCACCATCCTGGGCGGCCTCGACGCCGTGCTCGGCTCCGGCGTCGGCGGCCTCCTGATCGGCATCACCGAAAACCTGGCCGGCGGCTATATCGGCTCCGGCATGAAGGAGGTCGCGGGCTTTGCCATGATCATCATCGTGCTGATGATCCGCCCGTTCGGCATCTTCGGCGAACGCGACATCGAGAGGGTGTGATGCGGACCGGCGATTACAAGCAGAGCTATGGCGAACTGGTCGCGCTGATCGATTCCCCGCCGGTGTGGCTATGGTCGGCGGTGCTGCTGCTGGCGCTGATCGCGGCACCTCACCTGTTGAACTCCTACGCGCTGTCGTTCCTGATGATCATCCTGATCACGGTGACCGGCGCGCTCGGACTCAACATCCTGACCGGCTACACCGGCCTGATCTCGCTCGGCCATGTCGGCTTCCTCGTCACCGGCGCCTATGCCTATGCGGTGCTGGTGTCGAAATATCACATGCCGCCGTCGGTCGGTTTCCTCGGCGCCGGCGTAGTGCCGGCGCTGGCGAGCCTGATCGTCGGCGCGCCGTCGCTGCGGCTCAAGGGACTTTACCTCGCCATCACTACGCTCGCCTTCTCCTTCATCATCAACACCGTGATCCTGGAGATGCGCTGGCTCACCAACGGCGCGCGCGGCATCCAGGTGCAAAGGCCGGAGATCTTCGGCATCAGCTTCGACGGCGATGCCGCCTTCACCTATCTCTGCCTCGGCATCGCGGGGCTGACGCTGTTCGCCACCCTCAACATCCGCCGCAGCCGGATCGGCCGCGCCTTTGTCGCGATCAGGGACAACGACACCGCGGCCCGCGTCATGGGCATCAACCTGCATGCCTACAAGCTGTTCGCCTTCATCACCTCGGCGTTCATCACCGGCATCGCCGGCGCGCTCTACGGCATCTATCTGTCCTTCGTCAGCGTCGAGGGCTTTCCGTTCCTGCTCTCGATCGAGGCGCTGGCGATCCTGATCGTCGGCGGGCTCGGCTCGGCGCTCGGCGCGGTGCTCGGCACCATCCTGATCGTGCTGTTGCCGGAGGCGACACGGATCGTGTTCAGCCTGTTCAGCGCACAGATGGACGCGACCTTCACGACCGGCGCGCAGGAGCTGAAGAGCATGCTCTACGGCCTCGTCATCATCCTGTTCCTGCGCTTCCAGCCGAGGGGGCTGGTCGGCGCCTGGCACGACATCAGGCGGACCTGGGTGCACTGGCCGCTGCGCTACTAACAAAAAAACGCAACACCATGAGGAGGAGACAATGATCAAACACCTGGCAGCGGCCTCGCTGCTGCTTTCCGCGGCCTGTCTTGCGATCAGTCCCGCTGCTGCCGCCGACCCCGGGATCACCGACAGCGAGATCCTGATCGGCGACGTGGAGCCGCTGACCGGCCCGCCGGCGCTGCTCGGCGTCGCCGCCTCGATCGGCCACAAGATCGCGATCGCCGAAGCCAACGCCGCCGGCGGCATCAACGGCCGCAAGATCAAATATGTGCTGGAGGACGACGGCTACGTCACCGCGCGCACCATCCAGGGCGTCAAGAAGGTGATCGACGTCGACAAGGTCTTCGCGATGCTCGGCATCTCCGGCTCGGGCCAGTCGATCGCGGTGATGCCGGTGCTGGAGAAGTCCGGCATCCCGACCGTGATCGACGTCGCGCCGGTCAAATTCCTGTGGGAGCCGCCGCGCAAGAACGTGTTCGTGGTCGGCCAATCCTACGAGGAAGGCATCATCCACCTCGTCAACTTCCTCGCCGACAAGAACCCCGGCAAGAAATGGGGCCTGATCACCCAGGACGACGATTACGGCATCACGGTGCGCGACGGCTTCGATTCCGTGGTCAAGGCCAAGAAGCTGAACGTCGTCTACAGCGGCAACTACAAAAAGGGCCAGCAGGACTTCTCGTCCGACATGCTGCAGCTGAAGGATTCCGGCGCCGAAGTGTTCCTGGCCGGCGGCATCATCGCCGAGAACATCGCGATGACAAAGGAGCTCGAGAAATTGAACATCAAGCCGGTGACCGGCATCTTCTGGCCCGGCCGTATCGAGCCGGTGCTGAAGCTGATGGGTCCGGCCGGCGACCGCATCTACGCGGTCGACTATGTCGAGCCGTTCGCGGGCACCGCCGGCAAGGCGTTCCTCGAGAAGGCCAAGCCGCTGGTGTCGGAGGCCGAGTTCAAGGGCATCAACCGCTACACCATGACCGGCTATGCCGCCGCGAGGGTCTTGATCGCGGCAATCGAGCGCTGCGGCAAGCAACCGACCTGGGCCTGCACCATCTCGGAGCTGGAGAAGACCAAGAATGTCGAGACCGGCGTGATGGCGCCGATCAGCTTCGGTCCCGGCGTGCGCTTCTCCAACCAGAAGCTGCAGATCATGCAGGCCGATGCCGCGACGCTCAGCTTCAAGCCGGTGGAGTGACTGCTTCCGCAAACCCACTTCACCTCTCCCGCTTGCGATCAACACGGGTGCGCGCGGCCAAAATATCGAAAACAACCCCATGCAAAGGAGGTTTCGGCGTCCGGCAGGGCAACGTTCGGCAGGGCAACTTGACACGTCGGGCAAATCAGCGGTATTATTCTATTATCCCGAAATAGCGATGTGAGTCTGCGGCTCCTCGGGTGAGGGGTTACGGTCCATCGAGAGAGCAAGAGCCCTCACCCGGATTGCACTGGACGATGCGTCGCGTCGCCAGGCGCAATCCGACCTCTCCCGTCGGGGTAGACCCTCATGGTGAGGAGCGCCGCTTGCGGCGCGACTCGAACCACGAGGCCAAGCTCCTGCGCGGCCGGCGAAGACGCATATGCGATCGCCCTGCCGCAAACGGAGCGAGGGAAGAGCCGCCCCCTCACATCCGCTTGGCGACCTCTTCCAGCATCACTTCGGTGGCACCGCCGCCGATCGTCAGCACGCGGGCGTCGCGCACCATGCGCTCGATCGGCGTGCCGCGCATGAAGCCTGAGCCGCCATGCAGTTGCAGGCAGCCGTGCACGACCTCATGCAGCACTTCGGGCGACAGCGCCTTCACCATCGAGACCTCACGCAGGCAATCCTGCCCGGCCGCCGCGAGCTCGGCGGCCTGATAGGCCAGCGCCCGCGCCGCCGCCGCCTTCGCGGCAAGCTGGGCGAGCTTCAGCCGCACGCCCTGCTGCTTCCAGAGCGGGCCGCCGAACGCCTGTCGCGTCTTCACGTAATTCGCCGTCAGCTCGATCGCCTTGGCGGATTCGCCCGCGCAGATGCCGCCGATGCAGATGCGCTCGTTCTGGAAGGTCTCCATGATGCCGTAGAAGCCCTTGTTCTCCTCGCCGAGCAGATTCTCCGCCGGCACGCGCACGTCCTGGAACGCGAGTTCGGCGGTGTCCGAGCAGAGCCAGCCATGCTTGTCGAGCTTGGTCGCCGTGATGCCCGGCGTGTTGCGCTCGACGATGAACAGCGAAATGCCGCGGCTGCCCTTGGCATGCGGATCGGTCCGCGCGGCGACGATCAGGAGGTCGCCATAGACCGCGTTGGTGATGAACATCTTTGCGCCGTTGATCACCCAGAAGTCGCCGTCGCGCCGCGCCCGCGTCTTGAGGCCTGCGACGTCGGAGCCGGCGTCGGGCTCGGTCACCGCGATCGAGCAGACCGTCTCGCCGCGGATGATCGCCGGCAAGTACTTCTGCTTCTGTTCCGGCGTGCCGCGCAAGGAGATGTGCACCGCCGACATGTCGGTATGCACGAGGATCGACGAGGTGAAGCCGCCGAAGCTGGAGCGCCCCAACTCCTCGGCGAACACCATCGAGGCCAGCGGCCCCATGTCGGTGCCGCCATATTCGGCCGCATGGCGCATGCCGAGGAAGCCGAGCGCGCCCATGCGGCGATAGATCTCGCGCGGGATCTTGCCGTCGCGCTCCCAAGCCTCGGCATGCGGCACCACTTCCTTCTCGACGAAGCGGCGCACCTGCTCGCGCAGCATGCGCAGCTCCTCGGGCAGATTGGGCTGCTCCGAAAAGTGGAATTCGGTCTCAGTGAGCTGGCGCGGATCCGACGTCATGACGTTCATTGTGGCGCCCTCTGATGGCCGATGTGAAGATGGTTGCGCAAAAAAGCTGCCAGCGATGCGACCGCCTCTCGCGCCTGCGGAATCTCCGGGAACATCTGGAAGACGTGGATCATGCCGTCCCACACCTGCAGCGCGACGTCGACACCGGCAGCCTTCGCCCGTGCGGCCAGTTCCGTCGCATCGTCGCGCACGGTCTCGCGGTCGCCGACCTGCACCAGCAGCGGCGGCAGCGCGGAGAGATCGGCATATAGCGGCGAGGCCAGCGGATTGCTGACATCGCCGTCCTTGCCAAGGTAGTTCTTCGCGAGCGCCAGGATCATCGCGCGCTGGTGGATCGGATCGACCTCGGCCCTGCTCTGATAGCTCGCGCCGCTCGCGGTGAGATCGGTCCAGGGTGACATCAGCGCGCCGGCAGCGGGCAGCGGCAGGCCGCGATCGCGCGCCGCCAGCATCGTGCACAGCACGAGATTGCCGCCGGCCGAATCCCCGGCGAAGGCGATATCCGCCGGATGCAGCCCCTGATCGCGCAGATATTGATAGGCAATCAGCGCATCCTCGAGCGCCGCCGGAAACCGGTGCTCCGGCGCCAGGCGATAGTTGATCGAAAGCACTTGGCAGCCGGATGCATTCGCGATCCGCGCGGCCAGGTCGCGATGCGAGGCGATCGAGCCGATGCGGAAGCCGCCGCCGTGAAAATAGAGGACCGCTTTGTCGCGCGGAGCATCCGACGGCACGAGCCATTCGCCGTCGACCCCGCCGGCGGAAACCGGCTCGCGCCTCACCGGCACCGAGCAGCCGGCAAAAGCCAAGTCCCAATCGCTGCGCATCTGCGCCACCGATGTATCGCGGGTCCAGCCGCGATAGATCGCGCGCAAACGCTCGATCGCGCGATCGACCGGCGTGATTGCGATATCGTCGTCCGCGCTGCCCATTTTAGCCGCCGATGCCCATGCCGCCGGAAACGCCGAGCGTCTCGCCGGTGATATAGGCGGCCTGGTCGGAAGCCAGGAACAGCGCGGCAGCCGCGACCTCCTCCGGCTCGCCGAGGCGGCCGAGCAGCGTTGCGCCGGTCATCGCCTGCAGGATCCTGTCGCCGCCCTTTGCCACGGCCTGCTCCAGCATCGGCGTGCGGATCGGTCCCGGCGCGATCGCGTTCGCGGTAATGCCATAGCGTGCATTTTCCCGCGCGATGCTCCGGGTGAACGAGATCACGCCGCCCTTGGCCGCGGAGTAGACCGCACCGCCTTTTGAGCCGAGCCGCGCCGCTTCCGAGGTGACGTTGATGATGCGGCCAAAGCGCGCCGCCTGCATCGCCGGCAGCGCGGCGTGGGTGCAGGCCAGCACCGAGGTGAGATTGACCGCGATCAGCCGCGCCCAATCCTCCGCCGTGGTATCGGTGAAGAAAGCGTGCTGATCGACGCCGGCATTGTTGACGACAATGTCGAATGGGCCGTCCTGCGCCATCACGGCCTGCACGGCCATGGCATCGCTGACGTCTAATCCTGCAACGTCAGCGCCAGTCTCGCGCGCCAGCTCCGAGGCCGCGGCGACATCGAGATCGGCGATCACGACCCTGGCGCCCGCGCCGGCAAAGCTGCGCGCGATCGCAGCACCAATGCCCCGCGCGCCGCCGGAGACGAAGGCACGGCGGCCATCGAGACGTCCGAATGGCAAGGTCGCCACCTCAGCGCCCCGTGAATACAGGCTGGCGCCGCTCGATCACCGCGGCGAGGCCTTCGCGTGCATCGGCCATCCCCGAGAGTTCGGCGACGGTGCGCGCCTCTTCCGACAGGCACTGCTCGATGCTGGTCCCGGTGCCGGCCCAGACCAGCCGCTTGGTCGCCGCCAGCGCCTTCGGCGCGCCGGCCGCAAGCTCGCGCGCCAGCGCGAGCGATGCCTCGGCAAGCTCGGCATCGGGGACGACCTTGGTGACGATGCCCATCTGCAACGCTTCGGCTGCCGGGATCACCGGATTGGTCAGCAGGATCGACATCGCCCGCCGCAGGCCGACCAGCCGCGACAGCGTGACCGAGACGCCGGCATCCGGCGCCATCGCCACCCGCGTCGCACCGGCGAGGAATTTTGCCGATTCCGCCGCGATCACAATGTCGGAGGCGCAGACCAGACCGAAGCCGCCGCCGCCCGCCGCAAAGCCCTGCACCGATGATATGACCGGCGCCTCCAGCCGCAGCAATCCGATCACCGCATTCTGCAGATAGGCGGTGGCCTGCCGGATATAGTCCGGCAGCTTCTCGCCCTTGGCGGCAAAGGCGCGGACATCGCCACCGGCGCAGAAATTGGTGCCCTCGCCGCTCAGCAGCACGACGCGCAGATCCGGATGACCATGACAGACCATGATGGCGTCGCACAGGGCGCGGAGCAGCTCGGCGCTCATGCCGTTGGCCGCATCGGGGCGGTTGAGCCGCAGCCGCGCGATGCCGTCGGTGATGTCGAGCAGAACGGGGCCCTTGTCGATCATGGCGAGACCTTTCCTAGACCAGGAATGACAACGTGTAGATCGCCTTGGCGTTGTTGACGAGGATGACCTTCTTGGCGGCCATCCGCAATTCGCCATCGACATGGCGCAGCCGGTATTCATTGCGCGCCGCCCACAGCGTGTCGTCGCGCAGGCTCGACTCGAAAATGAGGCTGTTGCTGGCGACCGCGATGTCGCCGTCGTCAGGCTGCTCGTCCATCAATTCGATGTTGGAGATCAGCCGGCGCAGGTTCGACTGCGGCGTCTGGGTGAAGTGCTTGCCGGTCATCAGCTGCCGGACCCGCAGCGCGATCCGCGAGCGGTTGTCGTAGATGATCGACATCTGCCGTTCCGGGTCGATGTCGGCGCCGTTGGCCGGCACCCAATAGACGCCATCGTCGGTCCAGAGCTTTTCCCAGGCCTCGTATTGATGCTCGTCCTGCAGCCGCGCCTCGCGATAAAGGAAGGCGGTGATGGCGCTCATCAACGTGGCGCTGCTCTCGCGCGACAGCATCAGTTTGGCTCCATCAGCTTGCGATAATGGGTCCAGATGCCGCGCGACGGCACCTCGTCGGTGACGTGGCCGACCGTGAAGCCGAGCTCGTCCTGCCGCTCGCGCTTCTCGCCGCGGCCGAGGAAGATCCATTCCGGGTTGCGCGCCAGCACGCCGCGATGGCAGCGCTCATACATTTCGGAATCGTCCGCGAGCAGGAAGCCGGCTGGGCCGACCGAGCCCATGGTCTGCTGGCGCAGCCTTCGGTTCAGATCGGGCGCGCCCTTGAACTGCAACGCGGTGACGTGCTGCACGCTGTCATCGACGCCGAGCGGCTGGATCACGAACATCTGGATCTCGGCGATGAACAGGTTCGGGAAGATCATCACATGCGGCGTGCCGTCGATCATGATCTCCCGCGCGGCGGTGTCGCCATGGGCGGCCTTCATGCGGGCAGTATAGTCCGGCAACCGGTCCTCGCTGGTGCCGAACCAACTCATCGGCGCGTCGCGCTTGCGGAACTCGGGCCGCAGGTCGATCTCGGTATGGCCGTTGCCGTAGTCGCGCGTCAGCGCGGTCGAGGCGCCGCCATAGAGCTTGCCGATCATGCTGTCGGCGACACCGAAGATCGAGGTGTGCACGAAGGCCGGGTGATAGCCGTCGCACTCGTTCTCCAGGATGAACTTCCAGTTCGCCTTGACGCGATGCTTGAGGAAGCCCGCCGTGATCTCGACCTCGCCCTCCGGCGAGGTGCGCACCAGCCGATCGATGGTCTCGGCGGCGCCGCCGAGATGCTCCTTCAGCGTCGGGCCATCGGCCGCGAACGAGCCGAACACGAAGCCGCGATAGGAGGCGACGCGCGTCACCCGCCCGAGCGCGAGCTGCGACTTATCCTGCCCCTCATAGCCGTCGGGGAAGGCATAACCGACCAGGCGGCCGTCATTGGCAAAAGTCCAGGAGTGGAACGGACAGGTGAACGAGCGGGCATTGCCGCGCTCATAGGAGCAGACCTGGTTGCCGCGATGCGAGCAGCGGTTGAGCAGCAGATTGACCTTGCCCTGCTCGTCGCGCGTCATGATCACGGATTGCGGGCCGATCGACTTGACGACGTAGTCGTTGGCGTTCGGCACCTCGCTCTCGTGCCCGACATAGACCCAGGTCCGGTACCAGATGTTCTTGAGCTCGGCCTCGAATATCTCGGGATCGGTATAGAGCGATCCGTGCACCCGGTCGGGCCGGATCAACCGTTCCCATGGCGAGGCGCCGGTCATCATGTTCATCGTTCCGTCTCCCTCACCGATCGCCTGCCGCCGACGTTTTCGTTGACGGTCAATAATAATCCGAACGGTCGTTCGACTAATAGCACGCCCGGGACAGGCCAGCAAGCGGCTTTACGATCACCGCCCCCGGCCCGGCGCGGACAGATGCAATTCCCGGTGGTCGGCGGCGCCACGGGTTAGCCTTGCGCGACGGCTTCGTTGCGCCCGCGATCTGCGATCTGACGCTGCATCGATTTCCGCGTCGTCGCGAACGCTACCTTGAGCGGAGCGCAGATCATGCGCCGCAGGGGCCGTTCGATCTCAGCGCGGCATCGCGATTGTGACCGCCGCGAGGGTTCGCGCCGCGGCTTCCCCCTCAAGGAAGGGCAACCCGTCATCAAACAACGGTTGAAGCCATATCGTGATCGCGGCTGAGTTGCAGCCATTCCGCGTCATCGGTTCCATCGCCTGTTGAGTCCCGGCAACACCGCCGAACAAAATGCGCAATCGTGCAGATTGCGGCGTTGTGAACCACGAAGGTGCCGCATCCCTGTCAAATCCTGCCTGCGGGTGGCGCAACAAAAACACTTTGGGGAAAACCTACATGCAGCAGGCACCGCTGGCCGCACGGAGTGCGGAATCGTCTGGATATGTTCTCTACTTCCAGCTCGCCAGCAACGGCACGAGACGCGCGTGCAGTCTGACGATCCACGCGGAAAGCGCCAACGAGGCGGCGCGGATCTTTCGCGAGAACTGGGGCACGATCGAATCGATGGCCCGCGACGGCGTCAGCACGGGAATGGTCGGCTCGGCACCGGTCAGCCTGGCGATGTCGTGAGGCGCATCACGCGCCGAACCATACACCTGAGATGTGACAGGACGACGGCTGCAGCCTCAGGCAACGGTCCTACGGCCGTTTGACGCGCGGACGCGACAAGCAAGTTACGGGGTTCAGGGCTCGCGCACACGCGCGGGCCCTGTCGCGTCTTAGAATGATTCAAATCCCCCCCGGTTAGAGAGATTCAAGTTTGCTCCGGTTCTTTTCGCGCGCGCCGACTGCTAGAGGCGCGGCGTGACCAAGTGCGCGTGAATCGGAAGTCCAAGAGTGCCTGTGAATGCTGATGGCCGCCTTGTCGGCGACCGTCGAAATGCCGCCGACAAGGGCCGCTCCCATCTGCTGATCGGCGCAGCATTCCTGCTCGCCGATGTCGCCTCCGCGGCAACGCCGGCAAACGCCCAATCGAGCGTCCCGTTGCCGCCTGTTTCGGTCGACCAGCCGACGCAGAAGCGCAAGCCGGCGGCCGCCGCGGCAAAGCCGGCGCAGCGAACGCAGGCAGCCGCCGCGGCACGGCAGCGCAGCCGGAACGCCCAACCGGCGCCGCCGACACCGTCGGAGCGCGCGGCAGCCAGCGCCGCGGTGCTGAACGAAGCCAAGCTGCACTATCGCGCGATGCCAAGCTCGACCACGCTGCGCAGCGGCGCCTCGCCGCTCGACACCTCGCAGACGGTCAACGTCGTGCCCGAGCAGGTGCTGAAGGATCAGCTGCCGCGCAACCTCGACGACGCGCTGGCCAATGTCAGCGGCGTCACCCAGGCCAATACGCTGGCCGGCACCCAGGATGCGGTGATGCGCCGTGGCTTCGGCGACAACCGCGACGGCTCGATCATGCGCAACGGCATGCCGCTGGTGCAGGGCCGCAGCCTCGATGCAGCGGTCGAAAGCGTCGAGGTGCTGAAGGGCCCGGCGTCGCTGCTCTATGGCATCATGGATCCCGGCGGCATCGTCAACACGATCAGCAAGCGCCCCGAACTCTATCAGCACGGCTCGGTGACCCTGCTCGGCTCGACCTACGCCAACTCCAGGACCGGAGCCGACGGCACCATCGACATCACCGGCCCGATCGGCGATCGCGGCCTTGCCTATCGCTTCATCGGTTATGGCGTGAGCGAGGACTACTGGCGCAATTTCGGGCGCCATCGCGAAATGCTGGTCGCACCGTCGCTGGCCTGGTACGGCGAGAACACCACAATCCAGCTCAACTATGAGCACCGCGAATTCATCACGCCGTTCGACCGCGGCACTGCGTTCGATCCCGCAACCAAGGCGCCGCTGGCGATCCCGGCGACGCGGCGGCTCGACGAGCCCTTCAACAACATGTGGGGCACCTCCGACCTGATGCAGGCGTCGGTCGAGCACCGGTTGAACCAGGACTGGAAGCTGTTCGCGGCCTACAGCTACAACACCGAAACCTTCAGCGCCAACCAGCTCCGCATCACCGGCGTCAACGCCAAGACCGGCGTCGAGACCCGCAGCAATGACGGTACGTGGGGCTCGCTCAGCAATGCCAGCTACGGCACCTCCTATTTGCAGGGCAATGTCTGGCTCGGCGATATGCGCAACGAAGTGCTGTTCGGCGGCGACGGCCAGTACCGCACGATCTATCGCGACGACCTGATCCGGCAGGCGACCCCGAGCTTCAACTTCTACAATCCGGTCTATGGGCTGATCACGCCGGGGACGACGGTGTCCGCCGCCGACAGCGCCCAGACCGACAAGCTCGGCCAGTGGTCGCTGTTCTTCCAGGACACGCTGCATCTGACCGGGCGCTTCGCGCTGGTCGGCGGCGTGCGCTACATGGATTACGACCAGCTCGCCGGCAAGGGCCGCCCGTTCATCACCAATACCAATGTCTCGGCCGACAAGGTGCTGCCGCTCGGCGGCGCCATCTTCAAGCTTACCAACCAGGTCTCGCTCTATGCGAGCTACACGCAATCGCTGAAACCGACCTCGAGCATCGCGCCGCTTACCGGCGGCGTCGTGATCGGCTCCAACATCGCGCCCGAAGAGGGCACCCAGTGGGAGACCGGCGTCAAGTTCGACTTCAACAAGCGGATCTCCGGCACGCTTGCGCTCTACGACATCGACAAGAAGAACGTGCTGGTTTCACAGCTCAACCCCACGACTGGCATCGTCGAGTACCGTACCGCAGGCAAGGTTCGCTCGCGCGGCGTCGAACTCGACGTTACCGGCAGTCTGACTGACAACTGGAGCATGATCGGCAGCTATGGCTATACCGATGCGCGGGTCACCGAGGATCCGACGCTCGCCGGCAAGCAATTGCAGAACGTCGCGCTGAACACCGCCTCGCTCTACCTCGTCTATGATTTCGGCACCACCCTGCCCGGCCGGCTTCGCCTCGGCGGCGGCGCGCGCTATGTCGGCGACCGGCCGGGCGATGCCGCGAACAGCTTCGTGCTGCCGGCCTACACGGTCGCGGACCTGTTTGCGACCTACGAGACCAAGGTCCAGTCGTTCCCGGTCATCTACCAGTTCAACGTCAAGAACCTGTTCGACACGGTCTACTACCCTTCAGCCAACAGCATCCTGACGGTCGCGATGGGCGACGCGCGGCGCTTCTCGCTCTCGGCGACGGTGAAATTCTGATGAGTGACGTTTGGCGCCCGATCAAGGCTGCACTGCTGCAGGTCCATTCCCTGGTCGGTCTTGTGCTGGCGCTGCTGTGGGCCGTGGTCGGCCTCACCGGCGCGACGATGGCCTTTGAGGACGAGATCGAGGCCAGCCTGAACAGTCAGATGATGCGCGTCGAGGCCAGTGCGGCCCGGCGGCTCACGCCGGACGAGTTGATCGCGCGGCTGGCGGCGGCGGGCGATTTCGGCAAGATCTCGGCCGTGACGATGGTCGGCGATCCATCGGCCGCGACCCGCATCCGTTTCGCTCGCAGCGAAAGCGGCACGCGGCCGTCCTCGGTCTATGTCGACCCCTATGATGGACACGTGCTCGGCTCGCCGCGCGGCGAGGACTTTTTCGCAACCGTCCGCAAGCTGCATCGCTGGCTGCTGTTGCCGGGCGACGGCAATGGCATCGGGCGCAAGATCACCGGCTCCGCCGCGATCTGCCTGATCGCGATGCTGATCACCGGCCTCGTGCTGCGCTGGCCGCGTCGCGCGCGCAGCGTGAAGACATGGCTGAAGCCGAATCTGGGACTGCGCGGCCGCGGCCTGCATCGCTCGCTGCACGCCGTGATCGGCACCTGGGTGCTGCCGGTCTATCTGGTGATGACGCTGACCGGCCTGTGGTATTCGTTCGAATGGTACAAGGCCGGCGCCAACTGGCTGTTCGCGCGGCCTCAGGCCGCGGCCGCGGCGATGCAGTCCAAGCCGCCGCGCGGCGGCGCGACTGCCGAGAGCAAGGGTGAAACCAAGACTGAAACGAAGGCCGAGGCAAAGCCGCTTGCGTTCGATCACGTCTGGTCGGCGTTCCTGCAGCAGGAGAACAACAGTTACGGAAGGGCCCTCATGACGCTGCCGGCCGGCGCGGGCACGGCCGTGCGCGTGCGGTCATGGCCGCGGGATTCGACGCTCGAGAGCGTGCGTGACGAATTCCGCATCGATGCCCTCACCGGCCGCGTCATCTCATCGGATCGCTACGCCGACAAGACGTTTGGCGAACGCGTCCTCGCCAGCGTGCTCGACATCCACCGCGGCGCCATCCTGGGATGGCCCGGCAAGCTCGCCTTCATGCTGGCCGCCGCCATAATGCCGCTGTTCGCCGTGACCGGCCTGCTACTTTATCTGTCCCGTCGCAGGCACCGGCGGCTGGCGCGGCAGCCGGTCGGCCACCTCGTTCCGGGCGAATGAATCTTGCGATCAGAAATCGCACGCAGCGATCCGGGCGCGTAACTCGGCGTCCGTTTCGGCCGCGAGCTCAAGCAATCCGCGATAGGGATCGCCCGATACCCCGAGCACGGTAGCGAACGCAGGCTCGGTCTTGAGGCCGCCTGCCCTCAACTCGCTGACGGCTCGCCGCAGCCGTCCATGATCAAGCGCAAGCAGCCGCCGTTCGACCTCGAAGTGGATCCAGCCTCGTTGCTGCTCCACCGGACGTTGATCACCGAACAGTTCGAACGGCCAGCCGTCGCACATAAAGCGGGCAATCACCGGCCGCGTCCCCGAGGTCCATCGGAAGAGGACGAAATCATCGCACGCTTGATAGTGAGCCCAAACGATGTCCGCGAATGCGTTCGGGTCGGACGCATGGCAGACGATATCGATGTCGCTGCCCGGCACGGCAAGGCCGAGCGGCAGCGTTCCGACGATGCGGGGATCGAACGGCTTCAGCAGTTCCATCACGGCGGAGCCGGTGACGGCGGATGCGTAGTGCCCGACACTCATCAGGTGGCATGCCCTCGAGATCGCAGCGACGCATTACCACACGCGCGTGGAACGCGCGAACCTCTGCAGATGGGCGGGCTTGAGGGGAAGCGGCCCAAAAACGTCACGGGGCGATCTCGACCGCGTCACCGTGGTCGAAAATCGCCCCGCCGCCGGCGGACAGGCCAGGCTGCTCGCGCGCCGGACCGTCCAGCCGATAGTCGAAATGATCCGTTCGATCGATTAGCCGAACTGGTTCATCGTGTTGTGGGTGCCGCCCGCCTTGAGGGCAGCCTCACCGGCGAAGTACTCCTTGTGATCGTCGCCGATGTCGGAGCCCGCCATGTTCTGATGTTTGACGCAGGCGATGCCCTGCCGAATCTCCGCGCGCTGCACGTTCTTGACGTATCCAAGCATGCCCTGCTCGCCGAAATACTCCCTCGCGAGATTGTCGGTCGACAGCGCAGCCGTGTGATAGGTCGGCAGCGTGATCAGATGGTGGAAGATGCCGGCGCGCTTGGCCGAATCCGCCTGGAAGGTACGGATGCGCTCGTCGGCTTCCTTCGCCAGCGGCGTGTCGTCGTACTCCGCCTTCATCAGTTCGGCGCGGTTGTACTTGCTGACATCCTGGCCGGCTTCCTTCATCGCGTCATAGACCTGCCAACGGAAGTTGAGGGTCCAGTTGAACGACGGCGAGTTGTTGTAGGCCAGCTTCGCGTTCGGAATGACCTTGCGGATGCGATCGACCATGCTGGCGATCTGCTCGATATGCGGCTTCTCGGTCTCGATCCACAAGAGGTCGGCGCCGTTCTGCAGCGAGGTGATGCAGTCGAGCACGCAGCGATCCGCACCGGTGCCGGGACGGAACTGGTAGAGGTTGCTGGGCAGACGCTTCGGACGCATCATCTTGCCGTTCTGGTTGATGATGACGTCGCCGTTGCGCGCGTTGGCGGCCGTCACTTCCTCGCAATCAAGGAAGCTGTTGTACTGGTCGCCGATGTCGCCGGGCTTGTGGCTCACGGCGATCTGCTGGGTCAGGCCGGCGCCGAGCGAGTCGGTGCGGGTCACGATGATGCCGTCCTCGACGCCGAGTTCGAGGAACGCATGGCGGCAGGCGCGGATCTTCGCGATGAAGACCTCGTGCGGCACGGTGACCTTGCCGTCCTGGTGGCCGCACTGCTTCTCGTCGGAGACCTGGTTCTCGATCTGCAGGGCGCAGGCGCCCGCCTCGATCATCTTCTTGGCGAGCAGATAGGTCGCCTCGGCATTGCCGAAGCCGGCGTCGATGTCGGCGATGACGGGCACGACGTGGGTCTGGAAGTTGTCGATCTTCTCGATCAGCGTCTTTTCCCTGGCCTTGTCGCCTTCCTTGCGAGCCGCATCGAGCGCGCGGAAGATGTCGTTCAGCTCACGCGAATCCGCCTGACGCAGGAAGGTGTAGAGCTCCTCGATCAGGGCCGGCACCGAGGTCTTCTCATGCATCGACTGGTCGGGCAGCGGGCCGAACTCGGAGCGCAGCGCCGCGATCATCCAGCCGGACAGATACAGATAGCGGCGGTCGGTATTGCCGAAGTGCTTCTTGACCGAGATCAGCTTCTGCTGGGCGATGAAGCCGTGCCAGCAGCCGAGCGACTGGGTGTACTTGGTGCTGTCGGCGTCATAGGCCGCCATGTCGGCGCGCATCAGCGCAGCCGTGTAGCGGGCGACATCCAGACCGGTCTTGAAGCGGTTCTGCAGGCGCATCCGCGCCACGGCTTCGGCGGTGACGCCGTTCCAGGTGTCCTTGGTCTTGAGCAGCGCTTCGGCCGCCTCGATCTCGCTCTGATACGAAGCCGGTCCCTGGATGGCCCGGTCGCTGATCCCGCGCGGTTGGAAGTTCATGTCCGTGATCCCTTCGGTGACGAAATAACTGCACCGTTTGTGACGCGCGGCGTCATCGGGAGCTAGACCTGGCGCGGAAAACTTGTCATAACTTACAAGAAACCGATGTATTGTTGTAAGAATCTTACAATAATTGGATAAGGCGATGGTAACCTCAAGCGCCCGTTCCGTTTTTATGGGCCCGCGCCTCCGCCGGCTGCGGCGCGACCTCGGGCTGACCCAGGCCGACATGGCAGCCGATCTCGAAATCTCGGCCCCCTATGTGGCGCTGCTGGAACGCAATCAGCGTCCGGTGACGGCCGACATGCTGCTGCGGCTCGCCCGCACCTACAAGATCGATCTGGCCGACCTCGCCGGCGATGGCGGCGCCGATCACACCGCCCGCATGCAATCGATCTTGAAGGAACCGATGTTTGCCGACATCGACATCCCCGCGCTCGAGGTCAGCGACCTCGCGGTCAGTTATCCCGGGATGACCGAGGCGTTCCTGCGCCTCTACACCGCCTACCGCGAGGAGCAGCTGGCGCTTGCGGAGCGACGAGCTCCGGACCTGGCGATCGCGTCACCGGGCCAGGAGAACTTTGACGCCAACGATCCCGTCGCGGAAGTCCGGCGATTTCTCGCCGCGCGCCGCAACAATTTTGCCAGCCTCGACGATGCCGCCGAGCGGCTCGTCCACGAACCGGCCGGGCCGGCCGGATTTATCGAGCGGCTTCGGGAGCGGCACAAACTCCAGGTCCGCTATCTGCCGCCGAACGTCATGCTGGGCTCGATCAGGCGACTGGACCTTCATCGCAGACAATTGCTGCTGGAGGACTCGCTCGATACCGCGGGCCTCAATTTTCAGCTGGCCAAGCAGCTTGCCTATCTGGAACTGGAAAACGAGATCGGCGCCGCCGTCGAAGCCGGCAAGTTCACGACCAAGAGCGCCGAGCTGCTGGCCCGCCGTGCGCTTGCGGCCTACGCCGCCGCCGCGCTCATCATGCCGTATTCCGTGTTCGCGAAAGCGGTCGAGGCACGCCGCTACGATCTGGAGGCGCTGGCGCGTCAATTCGGCACCAGCTTCGAGCAGATCGCGCACCGCGTCACGACCTTGCAACGGCCGGGTCTCGAGAAGGTCCCGTTTTTCCTGATCCGGGTCGATCCGGCCGGCAACATTTCCAAGCTGCTTGACGGCGCCGGCTTCCCGTTTGCAAAGCACGGCGGCGCATGTCCGCTGTGGTCGGTGCACGATATCTTCAAGACGCCGCGCCAGATCGTCACGCAATGGCTGGAATTGCCCGACGGGCAGCGGTTCTTTTCGATCGCCCGCACCGTGACCGCCGGCGGCGGCGCGTTCGGCGCCATCCGCGTCGAGCGGGCGATCGCGATCGGCTGCGCCGCCGAACATGCCGGCCAGTTGATCTACACGCGCGACGGACAGGGGCCGAACGCCGACGAGCCGACGCCGATCGGCGTCGCATGCCGGGTCTGCCATCGCCCAAGATGCGCGGCACGGTCGGCGCCGCCGATCGGGCGCGAGATCCTTCCCGACGATTTCAGGACCTCGAGCGTTCCGTTCGGGTTCTCGGCTGATTGACGAAGTCGATCACCCCTGCGGCCGGTTCTGGTCGTACAGCACCCGCACGCGGATCGTGCCGTCAATGCCTTTCAGATCGGCCAGCAGTCCCTCGCCCTCGCCGCCGACCACGTCGGTCTCGAGCACGACATAGCCGACTTCCGGATCGGTCTGCAGATATTGCGCCAGGATGTTGATCCCGTGCCGGGAGACCGCGTCGTTGACCTGGCGCATGACGCCGGGAACGTTGCGATGAACATGGATGAAACGCGTGCCGGTCGGTCGCGCCGGCAACTGCACCTGCGGAAAATTGACTGCGCCGAAGGTCGACCCGACATCGGAATAGTCGATCAACTTGCGCGCAACTTCGCCGCCGATGCGATCCTGCGCTTCTTCCGTCGAACCGCCGACATGCGGCGTGAGGATGACGTTGGGGAGACCTTGCAGCGGCGAGACAAAGCGCGCCTCGTTCGACACCGGCTCGACCGGAAACACGTCGACCGCGGCACCTGCCAGCCGGCCCTCACGCAGTGCGCCTGCCAGCGCATCGAGATCGACTACGGTGCCGCGCGAGTTGTTGATCAGATAGGCCTCAGGCTTCATCAGCTGGAGCTGGGCCGCGCCGATCATGTTGGCGGTGGCCGGCGTCTCCGGCACATGCAGCGATACGACGTCGCTGGCCGCGAGCAACGCGTCGAGCGATTCGGCGGGCTCGGTATTGCCATGGCGGAGCTTGTCGGTCTGATCAAAATAGATCACGCGCATGCCCATGGCTTCGGCGAGGTTCGACAGCTGCGAGCCGATGTTGCCGTAGCCGACGATGCCGAGCGTCTTGCCGCGCACCTCGCGGCTGCCTTCGGCGGACTTGTCCCAGCCGCCGGCATGTGCGGAGACCGAACGCGGAAAGATCCGGCGGAACAGCATCACGATCTCGGCGATGGTCAGCTCCGCCACGCTGCGGGTGTTGGAGTATGGCGCGTTGAAGACGGGGATTCCCAGCTTCCGCGCGGCGTCGAGATCCACCTGGTTGGTGCCGACCGAAAAGCAGCCAACAACGAGCAATCGGTCGGCGGCCTCCATGATGTCCGCGGTCAACTGGGTCCGCGAACGAATTCCCAGCATATGGATGCCCGACAGCGCCTGCCTGAGCTCTTTGGGCCCCAGCGCCTTGGGCAGACGTTGCAGCTCGGTATAGCCGTTCGCCTCGAACATCCGCGCCGCGGATTCGTTCACGCCCTCCAGCAGCAGCACGCGTATTTTGGTCTTGGGAAGCGACAACATCATCGAGATCCGGATTCGTAAGGTTCGGGCAGATCCTGCCACGAGCGCAGTTTCGACGGATCGCGTGATAGCATAGAAAACGATCGGGTCAGAAGCCGCCCTGGGCCGCCCGCTCTGCGATTCCCGATGAAGCCCCTCGATCCGCGCATCCAGGCGCAGACCGGGAACCTGTTCAGTCAAATGTCCTGGCCAATTCGCCGGCAGAAGCCACGTTGCGGCTCCCGGGACGCTCGAAAACCTGCTCCGGCTCACTGGCCGGAGCCAAATTCGTGCTCAGCGCGGCGCCGAGGGTTATTGTCTGGAGCGGCGGTTTCGCTTCCCCGTTCCTGTGCCGCAAGCCTGCTGCAGTTTCACTGGCAGGGATACCGCCGGCCGTCCTTTGCCTGGAACGTATTCGACGCCGCGTCGTACGAGCGATAGCGCTGGGCGCAGGACGCCGCGTGCTGCTGGGCGGCGGCAGCTTCCTGCTGCGCGGCGGCGTTGGCCGCGCCGGCCGCGATGACGCCGCCGATGAGGCCACCGACCAATCCGCCGACCGCAGCGCCGCCACCATTGTCATAGCACTGCCCGTAGCGGCACCAGACCTTCTCGGTCAACGACGGCGCGGCAGCGGCGACGCCGGCACCGTGCTGCAGCGGAGCCGAAATGGCGGGGGCCGAAAACACCATCGCACCGGTGGCGGCCATCAAAACAACTTTCACAACGCGAGCCCTACGCATCATATCTCCTGCTTCATTGCTGCGGGCGCAGGCCGGCACCTGCGTCCAGATTCCCTCGACGTGGATGGGCTCGCCCGGTCCCGGACCGGACGACACCCGGACACGCGCGGCCGGTTACCATTCGCGCGTCAGCCTGCTTCACGGATGGGCGGCGTTCATTGGCCGGCTGCGTTCACGACGCGGCAGAGGTTGTCGCCGACACCTGGAGCCAACTGTCCCGGCGGCAAGATGAAGGTCGCATCGACGCGGCTGCCTTTGCCGTCCTTGCGGACGACGACCTGCAGCGTCTGTGGCCGGCCGGATCCGGTGGTCTCCTGCTGGGTGGTCAGCGTGCCGAGTTTCTTGTCGACGTTCACACCGACAAAACCCTCCGCCAGAACGGCGCGGGACACCTTGTCGAGGGCAGCACCGGGATTGACCGACGGGAAGGTCATCCAGGTCTTGTGCGTCGTGCCCGTCACCATGGGAACGCCGGTGCTCTGGACGTGATCTGCGCAACCATCGGCCAGCGCAGACATGGACGAAAGAACCGTAAGCGCGAGTACGCAAGTAATCCTTGTAAGCATGCTTTCATAACCCGTTTGAGTTGGTTGTGACGATTTAGGCCAAATGGGCTACGAGTCCATGGACGACGTCGCATTCCGGATGGAGGCGTTCGGATTGTGGCTAGGACAAGCGATCGCGGATGCTGTGCATCCGCTGGTGCTCTCGAGCGTCGCCGCGACGGATTGAATCGGAACGTTCGCGCGATGCAGGCGAGCGGATTAGATCGAATGTCAGCTTTCACGGCTCGATTGCGCGATCCGGATATTCTGTTCGGTATTCGGATATTGAAGGAATTGTGAGAAAGGGCACGCGACCCGAAATCACCAAGCTGTGCTAGTGTGGTGATGCGGTCTATGCGTGTGGCGCAACAGTGGAAAACCGGTCCGATGGATCCGGCAATCCGCGAACAGCAAACATCCGATGGTTGGATTTGATGGTCGAAGACGTACTCGCTGCACCTCCCACGCGATCGGGATCTTCGTTTCAAGAACTTCTTGAAATGCTCCACCCCCACGGGATCAAGGCGCATTCCTCGCCGCGGCCTGACGAATCGTTTCGCTGGCATGCGGATATCGCCATCGGCGCGGAAATTGACGTCGTACGGGCCGATCTGTCGGCCGGTTGGGATTGGCGCTATTCATACGAGAATTCCGCCGGGGAGCTTGCAATAAGCCTGCTGAATGCCGGCCAGGCCGAAATGCTCATTGCAGGAAAGAGCATCCAGCGGACTCCTTCCGAGATCGCCATCGTGCCCCTTCCGACGATGCAAGCGCAGCGGGTTGAAGCGGTCGATGGACGATACTCAAGCGTCACGCTCACCTTGCATACGGGCGTGGTTACCAAGGTGCTGTCTGCGACGTTCGGGAGCACGGCGCTGGAAGATCTCAATCTGACGCCGATCGTCGACTTGTCGACCGGCATTGGACAGACACTTCTTCAGCTTGTCCGCACGAGCACCACCGGTTTGTATGACGGGATCCTGGTACGCTCTCCGAAAGCCAGCGCGCTGCTATCGGAAGCAGCGATACAGCTCATCCTTGAGAACGTTCCTCATCGGTTGACGGACCGGTTGAGCCGCCACCCGCTGGATGCGCCGCCGCGCTACATTCGGCGTGCGGTCGAGTATATGCGGGCCAATCCGCATCTGCCGCTGACGATATCGGATATTGCCGCAACAGTTGGGGTCAGCAGCCGGTTGCTGCAATTGGGCTTCCGCAAAATTCACGGCACGACGCCGATCGCCTATTTGCGACAAGTTCGGCTGGAGGCCATCCACGACGAATTGTCGCGACCGGAGAACATGCTTCCGGTCAGCGAAGTTGCCCTGAAGTGGGGCTTTACGCATATGGGCCGTTTCGCTGCGGTGTACCGCACGGCCTTCGGCCTGTATCCGTCCGATACGGTCCGGCGCGCGCGAGGATTCTGCAGCTAGGCAGGCGGTTTCTCGAGCCAGGCTGCGGCGGATCAGCAAATAGCCGTCCCAGACGCTCGAATTGGGGGCGGCGGCGATCGGATCTTGCACCGCCCTACGTGCCGCCGGCCTCGCCAGGCACGATGCAGCCGGAAGGTTGTGCTACACTGCAATCGCTCTCTTCATCAAAGCCAACGCCGGTGAATCACGATGAAACTGAGTGCTGCGATTGCCGTCGCCCTGATCTCCTCTTGCCTGCCTGCAACTGCGCAGCAAGGCGGTGCCGACCTCTACGCGCAACGCTGCGCGCAATGTCACGACAGCGGCAATGCGGATGTTCGCGCGCCGAGCCGCACCGCGCTGCAATCCAGATCGTTCGACGAGGTGCTTGGTGCGATCACCACGGGCCCGATGGCGTCCTTCGCGCAGGGACTGAGCAATGACGAGCGCGCCGCGATCGCCTCACTCATCACCGGAAAGGTCGCTTCGCATGCGGCGGCCGAGAATGCAGGCCAATGCGCGCAGAACGAGACCGGCTTTCCGCAGCCGATCGACGGACCTCGGTGGAACGGCTGGGGCACCGACATCAACAACAGCCGGTTTCAGCCGGCGGCAATGGCCGGCCTCGCGCAAGACCAAGTCTCCCGGCTGCGCCTGAAATGGGCGTTCGGATTCCCTGACACGTCGAATGCCAACGCGCAGCCGAGCGTGGTTGGCGGCTTGTTGTTCGTTGGTGGCGGCGACCGCAAGGTCCACGCCCTCGACGCCAAGAGTGGCTGCACCCGCTGGGAGTTTCCGACCGAGGCGCCGGTGCGGACGGCCATCAGCTTTGCCCCGCTGGGCAACGGCCAGCCTGGCATCTTCTTTGGTGACGTGCGTGCCAACGTCTACGCCCTCAATGCCGCGACCGGCAAGCTGATCTGGAAGAGCAAGGTCGACGATCATGTCGCCGCGCGGATTACCGGTGCGCCGGTGTTCTATTCCGGCGTCGTCTATGTCGGCGTTTCATCGATCGAGGAGGCGATCGGGTCTCGCCCCACCTACCAGTGCTGCACGTTTCGCGGCAGCGTCGTTGCGCTGAAGGCCGAGACCGGCGCACAGATCTGGAAGACCTACACGATCCCCGAGGCGCCGCATCCGACACGGGCGAACGCCCTCGGGACCCAGCTGTTCGGTCCGGCCGGCGCGTCGGTGTGGTCCGCGCCGACGATCGATATGCAGCGCCAGGCGCTCTTTGTCGCGACCTCGAACAGCTATGCCGACCCGGCAACCGACACCAGCGATGCCATCCTCGCGCTCGATCTCGCGACCGGCCGAATGCTGTGGCATCGGCAGGCCACGCCGAAAGACAGCTTCGTCGTTGCGTGTTTCGGCACCGATCAGAGCAATTGTCCGGAAGACCGCGGCCCCGACCATGACTTCGGCCAATCGCCGATCCTGGTGAGCCTGCGCAACGGACAGCGCGTGCTGGTGATCGGCCAAAAATCCGGCGTGGTCCACGCGCTCGATCCCGACCATGAGGGCAACATCCTGTGGCAGACGCGGATCGGCAAGGGAGGCCCGTTGGGCGGGACCGAGTGGGGTTCCGCCGCCGACCAGGACCGAATCTATGTCGCCAATTCGGACGTACGATTTCTAAGGGACGGCACGCGACGTCTGAATTCAAGCGAAGGCGGCGGCCTGTTCGGACTCGATCTTGCGACCGGGAAGATCGCGATGCAGGTGGCGCCGGTGGCCTGTGGCGACCGCCCGCAATGCAGTCCCGCGCTCTCCGCGGCGGTCACCGTCATTCCCGGCGTCGTCTTCTCCGGCGGCGTGAGCGGCTTCCTGCGCGCCTACGCGACCGATGACGCACGGCTGCTTTGGGAAATCGACACTGCCCGCGACTACACCACGGTCAACGGCGTTGCGGCCCATGGCGGCGCCATGGACGGACCCGGCCCGGTCGTCGTCGACGGCATGCTGTACGTCAATTCCGGCTACGCGCAATGGAGCGGCCTGCCCGGCAACGTTCTGCTGGCCTTTGAAATCGGCAACCCCTGACGGGTATTTGCACCTCAAGCTGAGCACTACTCGCGGCGGGCTATTCGTGCTTTGATGCGGACAGGACCAGCCGAAAGGTCCGAAGGGAGACCGTGTGGTGCTTGGTGACGTGCTACGCAACATCACGTCAGGGGCTGTTCCCCTCGCGCGCTCCAATGGTCCCGACTCACCGATATCAGGGACCGGCGCCCCGAAATCGACCGACATGGCAGCCGCGCTTCAAATCGACGCGCATGTCGTTGCGCACGAAAAACACAGAAACTATAAGTGCTTGAAAGAATGGTCGGAGTGGCAGGATTCGAACCTGCGACCCCTGCGTCCCGAACGCAGTGAGCATCTTCTAACTTATTGATTTTTCTTGTGTGGTGGCCACTCCCGTCCCGTTTTGTTCACGGTCGTTTCACCCAATTCATTGCGATTTCGTTGCGGCATTTCCTGACGAGAACGGCGCTCGCTGAGATGTCGAGCCGGCGAGCTGCAATGTGACCTGACTAAGTTCAAAATCAGCATCTGATCGCAAGGAGAAGCAATCCTAGCGATTTCCGAGCGCCCCTAAACTCTGCCGCATGAACACTGGTTTTTACGTAACAAGCTCAGTTCTTTCAGAAGACCGACTCTGATGACGTCTTCGGAAAAAGTGATCTGGCGGCGCCCACGATCGGCACCGATTGCACCCGGCCATCGACCGGACCTGCCGCTCGCCAACTTCCTTGACTGCGTCGGTGACGAGTTACTCCACGACTGCTCCAAAGCGCCACCCTCGGGCTTGTCTGGGTAGCCAGCTAAAACAGTAAGCCAAGTCTTTTCACTACTCATGCATTTCATTGCTGGCGCGGGAGGGATCCGACCGCCGAATGACGAAAACAAGATACGTCGGCGTCGCCAGCTCTATGCTGTGGCTGGTCCACCGTAAAAATCTTGGTCCGTTTCTGACAGCGACGTAAGGTCATGTCAGGATCGCCACACTGCGCGTCGGGTTCAGATTTTTCAAAGCACAGTTTGCCGCTTACTGCGCGCTTGCGGCGTTGGCACGACCATTGCTCCAGCAAAGATCAGCTTCAAAGATACAGAGGAAAACGGTCATGCTCTTCTTCCCTAGTTCGCGCGTCCTACACAGAACAGCGATCCGCGCGTTTACTTGACCGGGCGCAATACTAGACATACGGACCCGCAATTGTCCGATCGCAAATGCATTTACCGCCGCGGTACTTGCCTTAGGTTCATTCGCCCATGAAATCCGCGATTGTGTTCGACTGGAATGGCACGCTGCTCGATGATGCCAATGCGGTGCTTCAAACCATCAATGCAATTTTGAGCCGATTCGGTCGCGCAACCGTAGATATGCGCAGGCTTCGAGAGGAATTCGAACTCCCTCTTTCGGTTCTCTTCCGCAACCTAGACATGTCGAAAGATGAAATCGACGTCGTGGAGAGAAATGACAGCGCCATTTTTCATGACACTTACGAATTCTTGGCGCGCAACGCTGCCTTACGCAAAGGGGCACGAAATGTTTTGCTCGCCGCTGATCACAGAGCCGTTCACACCATTATTGTCAGCAATCACATTGTTGAACCAATTCGCGCACAAGTGCGAAGACTTGGAATCAAGACTCACGTCACGGACATTTTGGCATTTGAGAACCGCGCAACCCAGTTTAAGAGCGTGAACAAGGAAGAACGTCTGCGCTTGTATATGCAGGCCAATGATATACCTCCACAAAGAACCGTCATCGTGGGTGACATGCCAGTTGAGACGGAGATTGCCCGCAATCTCGGTCTTATCAACGTATCAATAATGGGGGGATTCGTTTCCGAAGCACGCTTGCGCGCCGCGGGGCCTGATTACATGATTCATGACCATCACGAATTATTACCCATTTTGCAGAAGCATTGCATTCTTCCGATCGGATGAGTCACCACAAGAGCATAACAGAAGAAGCTGCCGGTTGGCGCGCTATTGCTGTCCGCTTGGTCTTCACACCATTCGACGAGAGTGGTCGGCGATCAAGTTCTTTCGTCACACGGGCGAACTATCAGTCAGTTCAGTCCGAAAGCTTGCGCCAAATATCGCGATCCGTTCGGCGCCCATGTGAGTCTACGCGGTCGGTCTGAGTCCGTCACATGGCACGATGCTTGCTGGAATCATTCGCTACCGAGAGGCGAGGAAGACACTGCGAGGGGCTTGGAAAAACAACATGAGCAGAACGGCTGTGATCGGTGACGTCATTTCAGGCACCGATGTTGTGAAGCGTGCAGCGCGCATCGGTGCCGAAGTCAAAAATATCAAGCTATCGGGCGATCTACCGGACCACACGATCGACGCTATTAACAGCTTGTTGCTCGAGCACAAGGTGATCTTCTTCCGCAATCAAGGACATCTCAATGACGCCGAGCATGAGCGCTTTGCCGCTCGCCTTGGAAAGCTAGTTCCCCATCCGATGCTCGGTCCTACCAAGGGGATGGCGTCGCTCCTCGAACTGGACTCCAGTCGCGGCGGCGGTCGCGCCGATGTTTGGCATGCGGATGGGACCTTCGCCGAAGCCTATCCCAAAACTTTGGTCCTACGAGCCGTTGTAATGCCAACGTTCGGAGGCGACACCGTGTGGTCGAACACAGCGGCTGCTTATCTTGATCTACCGGCACCGCTACAGCGGCTTGCAGAGGAACTATGGGCCGTTCACAGCAACGTTTTCGATTACGCCGGAATCGCGCGCGTCCGCGAGGTCGACAAGAGACACTTTGACGAGGTGTTCACCAGAACGGTTTTTGAGACCGAGCATCCCGTCGTGCGCGTCCACCCCGAAACAGGCGAGCGGGCGCTGGTGCTCGGCGCCTTGGTGAAGCACTTTATTGGGGTCCCTAAGTACGACGGACAAAAGCTGTTCGATCTGTTCCAGTCTCACGTCACCGCGCCCGAAAACACTGTGCGCTGGAACTGGCTAGAGGGCGATATCGCGATATGGGACAATCGCGCAACACAGCATTACGCAGTCAACGATTACGGTGACCAGCATCGCGTCGTACGTCGGGCCACGATCGATGGTGACGTGCCCATCAGCGTAGATGGCCGGAGCAGTGTAACGCGCCTGAAGGTAACGGAATAGCGGCCCAAACTCGGCGGCGCCTAGGTTTATGCATCGCATTAAGCGTCGCGCGACAGCTTTGAGAAACCTTAGGCATCACTGTCCTGCGCCGGCGACCGGTGCGTCGCCTCGACGTTTCAGTTTAGAAAACCCTCGATCGGTGGCCATAAAGCGCGCTAACATGGGGGCGATAAGCTTAGTCGGTTCGACGACTTGACCACCTTGAAGCGAAAGGGCCTCTGCATATGCAATGAGATCACGATGCACGGCCGCCGGCAGCTCCGTACTCACTTTGACCGGCTTGTCGTCTGGAAGCTCTCCTATTTTGAGTTTTGGCATGTTGTCACCCTCTATACGGCGTAACTATGAGGTCACGATTGACAAGAACACGAACCGGGAAACCAGGCCGCACGGTCAAAGTGGGCTGGATATTGAGACTGCGTCGAACCACCTGCTGTCCGGTTTGGTTTAGTGAGTCGGAGGCGCCGTGTCGCAACGCCTGGATGATGGCGCTGTCGTTGCTATTGGTGTCCGAACCAGCCCCTAGTTCGGTCCCGACCGCCAGAAACGTCGATAGTGCCGCAGCCTTGAATAGCTCTGCCCAGTGATTGTCGACTTGGTCTTCCAGACCCGCATACCCAGCGCTATCAGCGCCAGGCTGCCGCTCGAGAACGATAGAATGTCCATTCGGCATAATCAGCCGCGTCCAGACCAGTAGGACACGGGACTGGCCGAAAGTAACCTGACTATCGTATGTGCCGATCAGACGCGCTCCCTGAGGCACAAGCAGAAAGCGGCCGGTCGGCGTGTCAAAAACATTCTCGGTGACCTGCGCGGTAGGCAAAGACGCCCACGAAGAGGGTCTTCTTGACGAGCCGCGCGATGATGTCCTCGTCAGTTCCCCAACTCCAGAACAACGCAGCGAGAGTGATGTCGATCGCGGCGAGTGTCGTCGCGAGATATCCAACGTCACTGCCCAGCAACCCGAATCCGTTATCGATATAACGCGTAAACGTTTCCAAGAACTGGTCGATGATCCCGGTACCCGTCATGGCTTGCTCGCCTCGGGTGTCGCCGGTTGCGGATATGCTTGCGGGATCCGGCTCTGATCCTTTGGGGCGGGCGCCAGCCCTGCGAAGGAATCATTCTGGCCAGGGTCTGCTGGGCCGATTCTTTTGCCAAAGAAGCGACGCCGGTTTTCGTCCCAAATCTGCTTGCAATGCCGATAACCCACTGTGTCCTCTGGAGTGACACCGCGGCAGCGTGCGAGCTCGGAGCTGGCTGCATCGGTCCCTTGCTCCGCCTTCGGTGCCGACCGAGACGCGTCCAGTCCGCGCAGCTGAATCGTGCAGGCGGCGACGGCCACTAGGCCGATTGTCGTAAGCAGCGAAAGCGCCTTGAATGCCTTTACGTCGGTCATCAGTGGAACATCTGTACATTGGAGGATTGATAGCCCTGTCCTGGTGTTAGGAAGCGCTTGAGCTGCTCTCGACCCTGATCCTGGGCCGCGGCGCGCTGCGCCGCTTCGAGGCTCTGCGCCCTGCCCTGCGCCGCCGTGGCCGCCGTGAGATCGGCAAGTTGTTGCGCTTGAAGCGCGAGGATCTGATTGCCAGCCTGCGTTGCCTGCAGCGCGCCGGCGGCCCCCTGGCTTGACGTCACGAGCGCGGATGTCTGGATGCGATTGGTGTCGAGGTTACCAACGATGCCGGCTTGGACGCGAAGCGCGTCTTGCGTCGCGGCATAGGAATTTTGCCATCGCGCTTGAGCGTTGGCGACCAGCAGCTGGTTCGACTGGTTGCTGGTGGCTGGCGCGTAGCTGGTCGAGAAGGCGCGATCGATTTCCTGGACGTCGTAGGCGATGCGCTGAGCCTGCGCCAGCAACTGTTGGGTCCGCTGAATCGAGGATAGAAATTGCTGCAGCGACGAATACGGAAGGTTCGCCAGATTCTTCGCCTGATTGATCAGCATCTGCGCCTCGTTCTGCAACGAGGTGATCTGGTTGTTGATCTGCTGAAGCTCGCGCGCAGCGGTCAGGACATTCTGAACGTAGTTGTTGGGATCGAAAACGATCAGCGCCCGTGCGGGGATCGCAACGCCAAGCGCCAGCGCAGTGACGCCGGCTGCGGCCAATAGGGCAAGACGCCTCATGGCGATTTCTCCAGATTGACGAGATTGGGAATTAGATCTATGGCCCAGGCGACGCCACGGTGCTGGAGCCAGGCCGGCACGAAGCCGTCAGGTCCATGTTCGGCGAAGAGCTGCCGCGCGGCGAACAGGATGGAAGTGGAGCGTCGACCATGATGAGAGGGCTACGCCGGGCTCGTGACGCAGGGAGGGCGTAGCCCGACCGGAGTTACGAGCCCGGCGTCGGCGCGATCCACAGCGGACCGCGCCGACTGGTGATCGCGGCCGGCTGGTTATGCAAGTGGTTCTTCCGCCAAGAGGAATCACTCGCGTGCCAGGCCGACACATTACCGATCACCAAATGAGGCTCTACATGAAGTACCGTCAGACCGATAGCCCGCCCGTGGCCGCCGCCAAGGCGTCGTTCAGCACCTCGACCGCTTACCGGATCGAGCAGGATCGACGCCTTCCGTCGCAGAAGAAGGCTCCTCGCGGCCGTCGCCGGCCAGATCCCTTGGCCCGCGTATTTGAGACAGAGATCGTGCCGATGCTGAAGGCCGCCCCCGGTGTGCGGCCGGTCACGATCTTCGAGGAGTTGCTCCGACGCCATCCTGAGCTCGGCGCCGGCATCCGTCGCACGCTGGAGCGCCGGATCCGGGCCTGGCGGGCGATCCACGGCGAGGAGCAGGAGGTCATCTTCCGGCAGACCCACGAACCCGGTCAGCGCGGCCTGTCCGACTTCACCGACATGGGCGAATTGGGTGTCACGATCGCGGGCGTGCCGCTCGACCATCGTCTCTATCACTTCCGGCTGGCCTATTCCGGGTTTGAGCACGCCCATGTCGTGCTCGGCGGTGAGAGCTTCATCGCTCTGGCCGAAGGCCTGCAGAATGCCTTGTGGTCACTCGGTGGAGCGCCACGGGAGCATCGCACCGACAGCCTGTCGGCCGCCTTTTGCAATCTCGACCGCGACGCCAAAGACGATCTGACGCGGCGATACGAAGACCTCTGTGCCCATTACGGCATGCGCCCCTCCCGCAACAATCGTGGCATCGCCCACGAGAACGGGGCGATCGAGAGTTCGCATGGCCATCTCAAGCGGGCGGTCGGCGACGCGCTGTTGCTGCGTGGCACCGCCGACTTCGACGATCTCGCTGCCTATCGTGGCTTCATCGATGAGATCGTCAGCCGCCGCAATGCCCGCAACGCCAAGCGGATCGACAGCGAACGTACCGCACTTCAGGATCTGCCGGACCGCCGCACGTCGGACTATGAAGAGGTGATCGTCCACGTGACATCGTCCGGCGGCTTCACCTTGCGCAAGGTGTTCTACACGGTGCCGTCGCGCTTGATCGGCCATCGGCTGCGGGTGCGCCTGTATGACGATCACCTCGACGTGTTTGTCGGCGGCACGCATCTCCTCACCTTGCCGCGCGGGCGGCCGCATCCCAATGGCAAGCACGATCAGGTCGTCGATTATCGGCACGTGATCCATTCCTTGCGGCGCAAGCCGATGGCGCTCCTCAACCTGGTCTACCGCGACCAGCTGTTCCCCCGGGAAGCTTACCGCCGAGCCTTCGACGTCTTGCGCAAACGCTTACCGGACAAGAAGGCCTGCCGGATCATGGTCGATCTCCTCGCACTCGCCCATGAGCGCGGTTGCGAGGCCGAACTCGCCGATCAGCTCACGGCCGACCTGAACGACGGCCGGCTGCCCGACCTCAACCGGCTACGTACTCACTTCGCCCCGGATCCCGCCCAGATGCCGAACGTCGTGGTGCGCCTCGCACCGCTCGCCACCTATGAATGCCTCATCGGTACTGCCGAGATCGGAGGTGCCGCATGAGCACAACCAACGTAGTCGACACCGCGCGCCTCAATCTGTTGCTCAACGAGCTGCGGCTGCCCGCCATCAAGGTGCTGTGGCCGCAATTTGCCGAGCAGTCCGATAAGGAAGGCTGGCCGGCGGCGCGCTTCCTCGCCACCATTGCAGAGCACGAGATCGCTGAACGCAGCCGTCGCCGCATCGAGCGCCATCTCGTCGAGGCGCGGCTGCCCACCGGAAAGACCTTTGACAGCTTCGACTTCGAAGCCGTACCGATGATCTCCAAGGCGCAAATGACCGCGCTCGCCGCCGGCGACGGCTGGTTGAACAAGGGCGCCAATCTGCTGCTGTTTGGTCCGCCCGGTGGCGGCAAGAGTCACTTGGCAGCAGCAATCGGCTTGGCTCTCATCGAGAACGGATGGCGCGTCCTCTTCACCCGCACCACCGATCTCGTGCAGAAGCTCCAGGTGGCGCGCCGCGAACTCAACCTCGAGGGTGCCATCAACCGCCTCGATCGCTTCGATCTCGTTATCCTTGACGATCTTGCCTATGTCACCAAGGACCAGGCCGAGACCAGTGTGCTGTTCGAGCTCATCAGCGCACGCTACGAGCGACGCTCTTTGCTGATCACCGCCAATCAGCCCTTTGGAGAATGGAACAAGGTCTTTCCGGACCCAGCTATGACCCTCGCGGCGATCGATCGCCTTGTTCACCACGCCACCATCGTCGAGATGAACGTCGAGAGCTATCGCAGGCGGACTGCCCTCGAGCGAAAGCGTGGTCCAGGGCGGCCACCGGAGCACGCGACACAAAAAACGCTCGCTTGATTGACGCTCCGCGACAATCAAAGCAAACAAAACTCTTGCGCGCGACAATCATCGCGGCGATCATCATCGCGCCGCGACACTGACTCGCCATCCTGATCGCCGCGCTCTTCCGACCCAGATCGTCGCGCTATAAAGAGCTGCGCGATGGCAGCTTGGTCTGTCTTGGAAGAGGCCGCGGTGAATGCGAGCGCAACCTCACCAAGCCCGAGTTCGAACATCCGGTTGCCGCGACGGGACTGGCAGTAATAGTCGCGTTTTGGCGTTGCCCGACTCAATAACTCGATCTGGCGGTCATTGAGGCCGAAGCGGCGGTAGATGGCGGTGATTTGCGGTTCGATCGCCCGTTCGTTCGGCAGCAATAAGCGAGTTGGGCAGCTTTCGATGATCGCCGGCGCGATCGCTGAGCCGTCGACATCCGAGAGCGACTGGGTAGCGAAGATGACGGAGGCATTCTTTTTCCGAAGCGTTTTCAGCCACTCCCGGAGCTGCCCCGCGAAATCCTCATCATCGAGGGCAAGCCAACCCTCATCGACCATAAGGAGCGTCGGCCGACCATCGAGACGGTCCCCAATACGATGGAAGAGGTAAGCCAGCACGGCCGGCGCAGCACTCGTTCCGATCAAGCCTTCGGTCTCAAATGCCTGGACCGACGCTTCGCCAAGGCGCTCGAATTCGGCATCGAGCAGGCGCCCCGAGGGACCACCCACGCAATAGGGTTGCAGCGCACGTTTCAGGGAGTTGGATTGGAGGAGGACTGACAGGCCGGTCAGGGTGCGTTCCTGCATCGGCGCCGAGGCGAGAGACGTCAGCGCCGACCACAGATGATCCTTGACCTCCGGGGTGATCTCGATTTTTTCCCGTGCCAGGATCGCGCAGATCCATTCGGTGGCCCATCCGCGCTCTGAGGGATCATCGATCCAAGCCAGCGGCTGCAGCGCGACGGGCCGATCACTTCCGTCAGACAAAGCACCGCCCAAATCATGCCAGTCGCCGCCCATGCCGAGCGCGGCCGCCCTGATCGAACCACCGAAATCGAACGCAAAGATCTGGGAGTTCGGGTAGCGGCGGAATTGCAGTGCCATCAGAGCGAGCAGTACCGACTTGCCGGCCCCCGTCGGTCCGACCACAAGGGTATGGCCGACGTCGCCGACGTGGAGGGAAAATCGGAACGGGGTCGATCCCTCGGTCTTGCCGAACAGGAGGGGCGGCCCCTTGAAGTGCAGATCCCTCGCCTCGCCGGCCCATATGGCGGAAATCGGAATCATATGGGCGAGGTTGAGGGTCGAAACCGGCGGCTGACGCACGTTCGCATAGACATGCCCCGGCAGACTGCCGAGCCAGGCTTCGACGGCGTTCACCGTCTCGATCATGCAGGTGAAATCACGCCCCTGGATTACCTTCTCGACCAGCCGCAGCTTTTCATCGGCGGCATTGGGATCGCGGTCCCAGACAGTGATGGTCGCGGTGACAAAGGCTTGTCCGATCTGATCGGACCCCAGTTCCTGCAACGCTGCGTCAGCATCGAGCGCCTTGTTGTGGGCGTCGGTATCGAGCAGCGTCGACGCCTCGTTGGTCATGACCTCCTTGAGAATGGCGCCAATCGACTTTCGCTTGGCGAACCACTGCCGCCGAATCTTGGTCAGCAGCTTGGTGGCGTCTGTCTTGTCGAGCATGATCGCCCGGGTCGACCAACGATAAGAGAATGGCAGGCGATTCAGGTCGTCTAGGATTCCCGGCGTCGTGGCGCCCGGAAAGCCGACAATTGTTAGGACCCGAAGATTGGCTGAGCCCAACATCGGCTCTAGCCCGCCGGTCAACGGCTGGTCGGCCAAGAGCGCATCGATGTACATGGGAATTTCGGGCACTCGAACCCGATGACGTTTGGTCGAGATCGTCGAGTGCAGATAGGTCAGAGTATCCTGGTCATCGAGCCAGGTGCACTCCGGCATGAACCCTTCGACGAGTTGCAGCACGCGGTTGGTTTGATCGACAAACCCGCGCAGCACCTCGCGCGCGTCGGCTCCAACAGTGCGATCACGCCCCTCGTAAAGCAGTCGTTCTGCCTTGGCGGCTCCTTCCTCGGGGGGCAGATAGAGAAAGGTGAGGAAATAACTGGACTCATAGTGGGCGCCCGCCTCTTCGAACTGAGCTCTGCGCTCGGCGTCGACCAGTGCGGATGCGACATCCGGAAATGTACTCGGAGGATAGGCCCCGGCAAAATGGCGCTGTGCCTCGACGAATACGGCCCAACCTGATCCGAGGCGGCGCAGGGCGTTGTTCAGACGACCGGCGACGGCGACAAGCTCAGCCGGGACCGCGCTGTCGAGGTCGGGGCCACGGAATTTCGCCGTCCGTTGAAACGAACCGTCCTTGTTCAGGATGATTCCCTCGTCGACTATGGCGGCCCACGGCAAGAAGTCCGCAAGACGCGCGTTGGAATGGCGGTATTCGGCAAGGTTCATCATGGTAGAGAGCTCAGGCGTTGAGGTGGCCGGGAATGCGAAGATGTCGGCGCACGACGTCGACAAACGCAGGATCGCGCTTGGCTGCCCAGACGGCGGCCATGTGGCCGATGAACCACAGGACAAGGCCCGCGATCCAGAGCCGAAGCCCGAGCCCCAAGGCTGCAGCAAGCGTACCGTTGACGATCGCGACCGACCGTGGCGCGCCGCCCATCAGGATTGGCTCAGTGAGCGCGCGATGAACGAGCACGACAAAGCCTGTGACTGGTTCATCCATCAGATCACCACGCCGCCGCCGAAGGAGAAGAACGAAAGGAAGAAACTCGAGGCGGCAAACGCGATCGACAGACCGAACACGATCTGGATCAGCCTGCGGAAACCACCCGACGAGTCTCCGAACGCGAGCGTGAGCCCGGTTACGACGATGATGATGACGGCAATGATCTTGGCGACTGGCCCCTCGACCGACTGCAGGATCTGATTGAGTGGCTGCTCCCACGGCATGTTCGATCCGGCAGCCCAGGCCGGTGCCGACGCCAAAAGAAGCATCCCGGACATGGCCAGTGAAGCGGCATCTCGAGGAAAGCGAAATTGCGGACGCATGTCAGTCTCCTGTTGATGAAAGGTCGTAGTCGCCGGCGGGCCCTAGCCCGGTGACGAGAGCAAGCTCAGCGAGGCGACGGTCAGCGCCGCGCCCCGCAAGCACAGCAACGAGGTTGATGGTCTCAGCGATCAGGGCGCGCGGAACCGTGATGACGGCTTCCTGGATGAGTTGCTCGAGCCGCCGCAGGGCACCGAGCGCAGTGCCCGCATGAATAGTGCCGATGCCGCCGGGGTGGCCGGTGCCCCAGGCCTTGAGCAGATCGAGTGCTTCAGCACCGCGAACTTCGCCGACTGGAATCCGGTCAGGACGCAGTCGCAGCGAGGAGCGAACGAGGTCCGATAACGTGGCCACGCCATCTTTGGTACGCAAAGCGACGAGATTGGGCGCTTTGCACTGAAGTTCGCGGGTATCTTCGATCAGCACGACCCGATCAGAAGTCTTTGCCACCTCGGCTAAGAGCGCATTCGTCAATGTTGTCTTGCCGGTCGATGTCCCGCCGGCGACGAGGATGTTCTTGCGTGAGGCGACTGCGCTTTTCAGGATGTTGGCCTGTTCCGATGTCATGATCTCTTTGACGACGTAGTCATCCAGCGTAAACACGGCGACGGCGGGCTTGCGGATAGCAAAGGCCGGTGCTGCAACGACTGGGGGCACGAGCCCTTCGAAGCGTTCGCCGGTCTCAGGCAATTCGGCCGAGACCCGTGGCGCGCCGGCATGCACTTCGGCGCCTACATGGTGCGCAACCAGACGAACAATGCGCTCGCCATCCGCTGCGGACAGAGTTTCGCCTGTATCGGTCAGGCCATGCGACAAACGGTCGATCCACAGCCGCCCATCTGGGTTGAGCATTACCTCGATGATCGATTGATCCTCGAGGTATCCGGCGATCGCTGGGCCAAGAGCACTACGCAGCATTCGCGCACCGCGCGAATTCGCCTCCGATTGAAAGGAATGGATTGCCACCGTTGCCCTCCCCGAATGAGGGCGTCCACAGAGGGGCGCCCAGATGGGGACGATTAGAAAAGGCACCAACGGACTTAGCGCAACAAGCGCTTTCGGTGATCGAAGACTGGCGTAGAAAAAGAAAGATTGAGAGGCGATTTTTTTGACACCTACTCAATCGTATCGGTTCGCTGCGAGTTTGTGCTCACCACTCCGCATCGTCATCCGGGGGCAGGAGGATGGCCGAATTCTGGTACAAGCCAACTGACTCGGCAGGTTCGAAGGTGCTAGCCGACATCTCGAGACAGATTGAACCCACCCATGACGCAAAGGACCGAAACCAAGGCAGCGCGAACCAGAGAAACGTCGCGATCTGCAGCGCTACGTTGAAACCGAACGCTGCTTGATAGGCTTGGACGGGCCTATGGCCATCATTCGCAGACCATTGCTCCAGGATAAGACCTGTTGCGTATTGTGCTAGAAACGCCCAACCAAAGTGCAAGACGTTCAAGGCACCGTTGGCACGACCGGCAAGCTCTGGCGGAAAGTAATCCGCCACCACGGCGAAGCTGACCACAGTTGCCGTTCCTACAATTGCGACAACAGACCAGAGCAAGATAGATGGCAGAGACGCTCGCAGGATCAAGGCACACTCGGCTGCGATAAATAGTACCGCAGCTATCGCCAATATTGTCTCCGCCCCGATTCCCCTTCGTTTGACGCAATGGACTGTCATACCGAACAACCAGGCACCAGCGCTAAGTACGATCGACATAATGAAGAGCTGTCTGATGAGACTTGCGCGATCAAACCCCTCTACGTCGGTCAGCCATGGCGATGCCCACAATCCCTGCAGAGACCAAGCCGATCCAATGCAAGTCGCCGACAACGGGGCCATTCGCCAAAAGCGCCGATCGCTGAAAACGGAGCTCAGGGTGGCGGAAGCTGTTGATGGGGCTACGCTTCGTTCAGGCACCACAAGATAGATGAGAATGGCCGTCGTACCGGTCGCGACTGCCAGAATCTCAAAGAGCTGCCGCCAGCCCATCGACGTCAGCAGGTGTTCGACGGGAGCCGTCGCGGTCACCGCTCCTAGCGAGCCCAGCATGATCATATAGCCGTTCAGTAAGGCAACTTGTTCCCTAGGGAACCAAAGGATGATCGACTTCAGTCCTGCGGTCAGTGCCGCCGCCACGCCAAGCCCGATCATTGCGCGCGCGATCAAAAGCGACAGGAAGCCGGTCGATACCGCAAACAGTCCGCCGCCGACGGCTGCGAGCAAGAGCAGAACGCTCTGGACGCGACGCGGACCAAAGTGGTCCAACAATATACCGACGGGGATCTGGGCCGCCGCCAGAACAAGAAAATAGATTGACGTAAGCAACCCGAGGTCGGCAGTCCCAAGCCCGGTGTCCGAGCTGAGATGGCTGGCGATCACGGCGTTGATCGTTCGAAACAGATACGAGAGGTAGTACCCAGCTGCAAAAGGGAGAAAAACGCGCGCGATTCGACGCCATGCTGTTGAAATTTGCATGCTGGCCCCTTTGCTCTCAGCTCACCCGAGCCGATAGCGCGTCCAGCTTTTGTCAGTTCGGCTAACTCGCGGTGGTAGTAGGCTGGCGTAGAAAAAGAAGGAGCGGCGAAATGGTCTATCGACATAGGTTCAATCAGGCTCTTAGGCCGATTCCTGACGGCGGATATCTTCTGGAATCTCGCGCAGAAAGCTTTGCCCCTTTTGCATACGACGCCCGAGCGCCTCGACAAATCCTTCAAAGCGCTCCCTTCCCTTTGCTTGAGCGGCCGCTTGCGCATCGTTGGGCAACGGTGGCGTGATCGTCAGCCAAAAACGAATGAAGAGGGCCAAGGTCTCGGCCGTCAGACCAACGTCACGTTCCAGCCTCTGCATCTGACGGGAAAGCCGATCCAAACGGCGGGTAAATGCTGCTTCCCGCCTGTCCGCTCCATCCGGTGACAGAAACGAAGCGACGGCCGCTTCCACGATTGCAGACCGCGAAAGCTTTTTGCGATCGGCAAGATCAGAAATCTGTTTCAGAAGCTCGGGCGGGAAATAGACGTTCATCCGGTCGCGCATATCGCCTCAGAGCTCCATACCGTCATTCGGGTCCATAGCGACTTGACGCGCGACGCCAAGCATCTGCATAAGTCGAGACTGGCGGACTGCATCCTCGTCGTCGTCAAGAACGGCAGCAAATTCCTCTGCCGGCGTCAGTTCGGTCGTTTCCTTGACGATCGCGACGTGATCGGGGAGTTCCGGCTCACGACGGAGCCCGCTGTTCGCCGTGTCTTTCTCGGTCTCCGCGGCCTTGTCAGTTGGACCTCCCGCCGGCTTTAGCGTTCGGAGCGCTGACCACCCGTCCGTTCGCGATGATCGGCTGGCCCTCGCCGGATCAGGCGGCAGTAGAACCCTCTCGGCGAATCGCCGATCCTCGTAGTAGCGGACCTTCTTGGCCCGGATCGGCGGCGTGCCCGCCACCATGACGATCTCGTCCATCGACGGAAGCTGCATGACTTCGCCCGGGGTCAAAAGCGGCCTTGCCGTTTCCTGGCGCGAGACCATGAGGTGACCGAGCCAAGGATTCAACCTGTGCCCGGCGTAGTTCTTCATGGCCCGCATCTCGGTCGCCGTACCCAAGGCGTCGGACACACGTTTGGCCGTCCGCTCGTCGTTGGTCGCGAAGCTGACGCGGACGTGGCAGTTGTCTAGGATGGCGTTGTTAGGCCCATAGGCCTTCTCGATCTGATTGAGCGACTGCGCGATCAAGAAGCTCTTGATGCCGTACCCCGCCATGAAGGCGAGCGCGGACTCGAAAAAATCGAGCCGCCCCAGCGCTGGGAACTCGTCGAGCATCATCAGGACTCGATGCCGGCGGTCGCAGGCGTGCAGGTCCTCGGTTAGGCGACGACCAATCTGGTTCAGCACCAGACGAATCAACGGCTTGGTCCGTGAGATATCGGATGGCGGCACTACGAGATACAACGTTGTAGGGTGGCTATCCGCGATCAGATCGGCGATCCGCCAATCGCAACGGCAGGTCACCTGGGCCACCACTGGATCACGGTACAGCCCGAGGAACGACATCGCCGTGGATAGGACACCAGAACGTTCATTTTCCGACTTATTGAGGAGTTCGCGCGCGGTCGATGCGACCACGGGATGAGCGCCCTGCTCGCCGAGGTGCCGAGCAGTCATCATCGCCTTTAGAGTGGCTTCGATCGGCCGCTTCGGGTCGGAAAGAAAAGCTGCGACGCCGGCCAAGGTCTTGTCTGCCTCGGCATAGAGGACATGGAGTATGGCGCCGACCAGAAGCGAATGACTGGTCTTCTCCCAATGGTTCCGCTTGTCGAGCGAGCCTTCGGGGTCGACCAGGACGTCGGCGACGTTCTGGACGTCGCGAACCTCCCATTCCCCGCGCCGGACTTCGAGGAGCGGGTTGTAGGTCGAGGACCTTGGATTGGTGGGGTCGAACAACAGGACGCGGCCATGCCGCGAGCGAAAGCCCGCGGTCAGTTGCCAGTTCTCGCCCTTGATGTCGTGGACGATAGCCGAGCCCGCCCATGCCAGCAATGAGGGAACGACGAGGCCGACACCTTTGCCCGACCGGGTCGGTGCAAAACACAGTACGTGCTCCGGTCCGTCATGGCGGAGGTAGTCGCGGTCGAGTTTGCCAAGCACAACGCCATCCGGGCCGAGAAGACCGGCCGCTCGAACCTCGTCGGCATTAGCCCAGCGCGCCGAACCATAGGTTTCGACGTTCTTGGCTTCACGCGCGCGCCACACCGACATGCCGATCGCCACCGCGATCGAAACGACGGTCCCGGATGCTGCGATGAAGGCGCCCTCGACAAAGATTTGAGGCGCGTAGGCGTCGTAGACGAACCACCACCAGAAGAAGACCGGCGGGTAATAGATCTTGAAGCCTAATAGTTCGAACCAGGGTCGCCCAAGCTCCGGTTGCCAAGCGAGCCGCCAGGCCGTCCACTCGGTGGCTCCCCAGATGGCCAACAAAACGATCAGACCGACAACGATTACCTGTCCCCAGAGGATTTTGGTTCCGGACATCCCGAACGCCCTTCCGCAACTGAATTGGAGAGATTGCTAGAGGCCGAGGTCGCGCTTGCGGCCAAGGCCCCATTCGATGCCGCCGCCGTCCTTCACGACGCCGGTGACGTGCTGGCCGAGCCGCTTTTCGAGTTCACGTGACCAGGGCACGAGCGCGAAGCCGAGCCCATTATCGATCATGGCGAATCGTCCCGAGGTAAGTGTCAGCCGCTGGCGATACGTGCCGGCCACATGCTCCCCGGAAGCGGCGTTCACATGAGGCAAGCCGGTGTCGGCCGAGACCCTTGCGGCCACGTCCTCCAACTCGCGCCGGCGCAACGTATTAAGGAGATCGCGCTGCAGAATGATGCGTTGGCCCTGCCGCCGCGCCAGGCCCTCCTGGATCAGATGCTCGGTTCGGGCTTCCATGGCGTCACGGGTCTCGCGGCCGAATCCGCC